>NZ_JBBVMF010000011.1:0-168699 GCF_038150125.1 Rhodohalobacter sp. 8-1
GAGCAACGAATGTTGGCTGATTTATTCAACTTTTAGCAGGGTGTCCCAATGCGGAAGTCAGGAATGATACTAAAAGCCGGAACCCATGTATCCATGGAATTCTTCGTCTGCACGCTGTATTCGCGGGCTGACGAATGAATGAGAATAGTAACCCTGTTCAGTGAATCCCTCAATCAACCTGCAAACCTTAATAGATGTGGCTTAAACATTTAATCTAATCGGCAGACGAAAAAGACCACAAAGTGATCCCTCGGGACAATCGTCAGCCGGAGAATCATCTATCCCCAAATTTCCGAAACTCCACCATCTTTACCCAAAAGCGGATCACGGGAGGGGAGAGGAACTGAGTTTATATTTTCAATTGCTTCCGGGCGGTCATCTGGTTCACCCCTGAGTAAATCATGATGTCTGCCATTTGGATAAGCGCCAACAACACCCAGGTTTTCACTCCCGAGATTTTTATGTCCCACGCCGGCCGGAATCACAATAACATCACCCGCCTTTACATCCAGCTTTTCGCCTTGCTCGCCGCCAAGATGCAGTTTGGCTTCTCCTGAATAAATCCCCAGAACCTCGTGCGACGTGCTGTGGTAGTGGTGAAACGGGTAGACGCCATTTCTCCAGGAATTCATCCAGTTGTTATTCTTAAACATGCGTTCCAGCCATTTGGCGCCGGCGTTACCTCGTTCCGAAAATGCATTCCGGTATAACAGCAGCGGTAAGTCGTTATTGGGAATGGAGCCGTCATCTTCAAAGTAGAATGTTTCAGGTTTCATGAATAGAGCCTCTTGGTTTGACTTATTAAACTTAATCCATCTTAGAAACGATCTTTAGGAAAGGTCAATTCACTGTCGTTCAAGTTGATTAGTATAAATGATTAGATCTTATACTGAAAAAACACCTCCAGTTCCCCTCCGAATTCATTCGCGATTTTAAACGCGAGTTCAAGAGATGGAGAATACATAGCTGCCTCAATGGCGTTGATGGTCTGGTGGTAAATAGCTTCGGAGTGGATGTGGCTCGCGCTTTATTATTAAGATCTTCCATATCAAACTGTGGTCCTTAACCTAACCGATAGACGGCCAAATGCAGCCGTCAGCCGGGAGTTACTTCTCAAAATAATGTTCAGGCTCCGTCGAAAGCTGGCTGTAAATGGCGTGTTTGAAATCCATTGCGTTGGCAATACGGCAGAATTTTATCTGGCGAATGCCGGTGCCGAAAAGAGTGATCAGGCCCGTGCCGAACAGCTTATCTTTTGGATTTTGCCAGCAGATGATGTTATCAATCTTATCGATGGGAATCTCTCGGTAGCGGATGTAAAAGAAGCCGTATTTAGAAATGATCCGCTTGTCGGTGAGCAGATACTCAAAATAGAGCGATTTTAATGCCCCGGCCAGGGCAAGAACCACGCAGAACCAAAACGCCACGCCGTAAATACCTGCTGTAAACATGATCACCAAAAGTGCAAATGGAACCAGTACAGAGGCTTTATGAGGCTGTGATCGGATAATCAGCTGCTCGTTATCTTCCAGTATGTTATCTCTCCATGTCATGCACAATATACCTGAGATCGATTAGTAGGTTTTAAAAGCTCAGAGCAAAAAGTCTTCCGCCGGCTGGCGGAGAGATTTCTCCGAAGGAGTGCCTTCGGCAAGAGGGGTGTCCATCGGTTATTACCAAAACCTGATAAACATCCCCCTAATTCCCCCTTTTCTAAGGGGGACTCATATTAATTATTTCAGAATCGAATGCAGATGATAGATAAAGAAACTTTATCTAATGTGCCATAAGTTGGGAATTTCTAAAGTTCAATGTCTGCCGTCAGCGTAATAACTGATCGTGCCGGTACCGATAGTGCATCGCCATACGAAACGGACGGCAGCTTGCTTAAATCCGAGTTGCCTGATGTGAGGTATGGAGTGATGGCTGATAGGTTCTGTTCGTCAACATCTTCAAAATTGAGGAACAGATCGCTCGGCTGATTGCCGTTGTTGATGATGACCGATACAAACTGTCCGGATTCGGGGTGCACATAGGCGGAAGCCATAACTTGATCGGCTGACTCTTCAGGCGACAGCTGATCGGACCGGCTCATTCCCACGCGAACGGCACCCGGCCTGATAAACCGGCTGAAGTTACCCATCGCCCAAAGAATTTTTGAGTCGTACACCTGGCCGTCATTCATATTGTGGTCTATGTAGACCAGCCCGTCTTTATAATCGTATGGACTCACGCCCAGCCACCACTGCCAGGCGGAGGCGTTAGCGATGGTCAGGTCATAATGCATGACACGGGCTACGTAAAGTGCCGGATCAATCCCGAGATCACGTCCGCTGCCCTGAAGTCCGTCACCCACATCACCCAGCACACAAAACTCCGTCATCCAGTATTCCAGGTCGGAATCTGTTTGCTGAATATCATCCCAAACACTGCGCCGTTTTTCAATCATCTCATTCACCGGGTAGGTGGTGAAATAACTGTGAGCCGCCATTTTTGGTTTGATGGATGTCAGGGCCTTGACTCTACTCTCATCACCAAAAAAGAATTCGGTCTGATCGCTTCGTCCTTCAAGGTTCCCATCATACAGATAATCGATTTGGGCGGTTTCGGGGATCTCAATCTGCGTGTTCAGGCCGTATTCCCGGATCTTTTCATCGAGGGCGGACACCACACTGGCGATCTCTTCATTTTGATAGGGTGATCCTTCCTGTCCGTTCCCTTCCGACCAGTCCCACTGAGGTTCGTTTACCGGACTGATGTAGGAGAGAGGCGTCCCGTTTTCATCAAAATACTGACCAATCCTGGCAAGATAGTCAGCGAAATCATCGTAATGCTCCGGGGAGATATTTGCGTTCCCGCTCCCATCACCAAACGCTTTTCCGTTTTTAGTGAGCAGCACGGGCGAACTGTTGACGAACCCGATGAGTGTTTCGACTCCCCGCTGATCTGCTGCTTCCAGGAACCACTGCTGGCCTTGCTGCCGGTTCCAGTCATAGGTACTGTCGGCCGTGAGAAAACTTTCCGACCGCCGCCATGGATCGCTGATACCGCTCTCGTCACCCTGCCGTGCACTTCCCGCCCCGATGTTAAATCGCCAGGCCGAAAGCCCTATTCCCATAGGGTTGCCGTCAGAATCCAGTTCACTGCTGAACAGCAGATCGGCGATCTGCTCACGTTTCTCCAGCGGCCAGTTTTTGCCCACAAACTGTGTGCTCCATGCATCCGAAGCGCCAAAATTGTGCACGGTTTGATGCCGGTTCTCAAGATCAACGGTTAGAACCAGTGTATCTTCATTTACAGATTCCTGAACATCACTGCTTCCGCAGCCAATCATGATCAACAACAGCAGGGCGGCGACCAGGCACTGATTTATTTTAAACATCAAACTCGATTCCCTGTGCCAATGGAAGTTCATCACCCCAGTTGATTGTGTTGGTCTGTCGGCGCATATACGCTTTCCAGGCATCGGAGCCGGATTCGCGTCCCCCGCCGGTCTCTTTCTCGCCGCCAAACGCACCGCCGATTTCCGCGCCGCTGGTTCCGATATTCACGTTGGCAATACCGCAATCGGATCCGCGATGACTCAGGAAGGTTTCGGCTTCACGCATGTTCAGTGTAAAGATAGAGGAGCTGAGGCCCTGCCGCACGCCATTGTGATAGGAGATTGCCTCCTCAAATTCACTGTATTTGATGAGGTAGAGGATTGGTGCGAACGTCTCGTTTTGCACAATGTCATAGTGATTTTCAACTTCGGCAATAGCCGGTTTCACGTAGTGGCCTTCAAGATTCTCCAGAACATCTCCGCCGCATACAATGGAGCCGCCTTCATCTTTTATTTTCTGAAGCGCGTTTTGCATTGCATTCACTGCATCCTTATCAATCAGTGGTCCGACAAGCGTATCAGGATCAAGCGGGTCACCGATCTGAATGCTTTTATAGATGGATGTCAGGCGCTCTTTAATTTCATCATAGACAGACTCATGAATAATGAGCCGGCGTGTACTTGTACAGCGCTGACCGGCTGTTCCAGCGGCGCCAAATACCACGGCGCGTATCGTCATCTCCAGGTCAGCATCTTTACTAATTATAATGGCGTTGTTGCCACCAAGCTCGAGGATTGTTTTTCCAAGACGCGCCCCCACGGTTTGTGCTACCTGTTTTCCCATAGGAATGGAACCGGTCGCGGAGATCAGCGGAATTCGGTCATCTTTGGTCATCCATTCACCAACCTCGCGTCCTCCGGTTATGAGTGAAAAAATCCCTTCCGGCAGGTCATTTTCCTTCAGAACTTCCGCAACGATATTTTGAACAGCAATGGAGCAGAGCGGCGTCTTCTCTGATGCTTTCCAGATCACGGTATCACCACAGACGGCGGCGATCATGGCGTTCCAGCTGTAAACGGCAACGGGAAAATTAAAGGCTGAAATCACCCCAACTGGTCCGAGTGGATGCCACTGTTCGTACATACGGTGCTGAGGCCGTTCGGAGTGCATCGTGTTTCCGTATAGCATGCGCGACTGACCGAGCGCAAAGTCACAAATGTCTATCATCTCCTGAACTTCACCCAAGCCTTCCTGGTAGATTTTGCCCATCTCATAGGAAACCAGTTTACCGAGCGGCTCTTTATATTTTCTGAGTTTTTCACCAATCTGGCGAACAATTTCGCCGCGCTGGGGTGCCGGTGTCATGCGCCAGTTCTTAAACGCTTCTTGTGATGTTTGAACCACCCGTTCGAAATCTTTTTGAGTGGTTTCGGTGACGGTTGCAATTTCAGATCCGTCAGAAGGTGTGTGGCTGGTTATTTCTGATGGTGATTTGCCGGAGAAAAACTCCTGCCCCGTTGATGTCCCATGATTATTCTCTTTGATGCCGAGCGTACTCAAAAAATCTTTCATACTTTCCATGTGTGTGTTGCGGTTTCCTGAAATATAGAAGCTGCTGTGATCAAACCCAATCCCAGTAAAGGTAAATAATTATGCAGATCAGACCGGCGTCGAACAATCAGCTTAAACTCTGGAGAAAGCTTCAGCAGACGAAATACCGAAAAAAAGAGGGACTGTTCCTTGCGGAAGGGGAGCGGTGTGTTGAGCAAATTGTTGAGAATGGTTTTTTGAAGGTTGAATCCATCATCCTCGAGAAAGGGTATAGAGCCGGTTTTGATTTTGAGGCAGCTGCTTATGAGGTGGAACGTACAGAATTTGAGTCCTTATCTGATACCGATACACCGCAGGGAATCCTGGCGATTTGTAAAGTGCCGGAAGAGGCAAGGGGGCTACATCAAAAAGAGTCAGGTTTGATGGTTGCATTTGATGCGGTACAGGATCCGGGTAATGTTGGCACGATTATTCGAACAGCAGCCTGGTTTGGCGCAGCGGGGCTTTTGATTGGGAACGGGACAGCCGATCCGTTTCACCCCAAGGTTGTCAGAAGTACAGCCGGAGCAACAGGCGCTTTGGATTATGCAAAAGGTGACCTTGCAGAGCTGTTAGGTGAATTTGAAAACGTAGATTGGCAGGTGTATCTGATGGATGGAGGGGATGATTCGATCAACCTTCAATCTATAAAACCTGAAAAAAAATCTATTCTTGTGATTGGGAATGAAGGTAATGGGATATCTGACCATCTGTTTCTATCTCAAAGAACCAAAGTTGGCATTCCGGGACATAGTTCCGCTGTTGAAAGTTTGAACGCGGCTATTGCAACGGGAATCGGGCTGTATCATATGACGGGGGGAGCTGGTGGCTGATTTCGTGATAAGGGCGTTTCGAAATTAACTTTCAAATCCATCGCCTGACCTGCCGCTTGTAGCTTCGATGTGCGTCACCAAATTTCTTTTCCATCACTTTTTCCTCCGGTATGATCTGGAAGCGATTCATATACCAGACATAAAAAGGAAGTATGATGAATCCAAGAGGATGACCAATTTTCAGTACGGCGGCCAGGAGTATGATCAGCATACTGAGATACATGGGGTTTCGGCTCAGTCTGTAAACGCCTGTTTTGACAATTGAGCTGGCATGGTATGGTTTGTGAGGATTGACCGACGTAGACTGAATCGCAAATTGTATCACACCGGAAACCCCCATAAGTACTCCTAAACCCAATAGTGTTCGTACGATCCAGTTGCTGACAGAGATATAAAACGGAGAAGGAAGCAGGTAGTTGATAGCCCAGATGAGACCAACACAGACAATAAATACAACAGCCGGCGGGATTTTGAGTTCGAGGTTTTTCAATTTAATTCGGAATAAAGTTAGACTAACAAGCAGCTGACTTCTATTGATGATTAAGGTAAAATAGTAACCATCAGCCGGAAGGCAGGCAAGAGCAAAAAGGGAATTTGCAATCACTCATCATTAATCACTCAGAACTCAACCATTCCATATTAAGCTATAATGAAGAAATGGCCAATCAATTGATTCTATCAACAGGTTTGAGTATAGTGAGGAAGATTGAAATCAATCACACATTTTTCCGTGATTGTGAGCTTTAACTTTGGATGGTTTTATGCCCAAACCTAAGAAAGTGAACAAGATTTTTGTTCTCGACACATCTGTTCTCCTCTACGACTCCGACGCTGTTAAAAATTTCGAAAAGCATGATGTAGCGATCCCAATCACCGTTCTTGAAGAACTGGATTCGTTCAAGAAAGGGAATTCGGTGACCAATCTGCATGCGCGCGAATTCATCCGGTATCTTGACAGCATTTCTGATGCCAATATGATGCAGAAGTGGATTCCGCTAAACGGAAAAACCCACGGTAATATTCGTGTTATCAATGATGAAAATAGCACAACGGATGCGAACGAGGTGTTTGGGTCAAAAAAGAACGATCACCGGATTCTGAATTCGGCCATGAAGCTGAAGGAGTCAGAGAAAAAGAAGAAAGTTGTGCTGGTTTCGAAAGATATCAACCTGCGGCTGAAAGCCCGCGCACTCAGTCTTGATGCCGAAGATTATGAAACAATTCGTATAAAGGATATTGATCACCTGTATCGCGGTAAAACTGATCTTGAATTTGATGAGAACACTCACATAAGCAAGTTGTACAAAGATGGGCACGTTAATCCTAAAGATCTTGAGCCTTCACCGCCGGTAAGCAATCACTTTTATATTCTGAAAAATCACTCCAGCTCCGCACTGGGGTACTACAATCCTGAGTCGGAGCAGGTTGAGCTGGTAAAACGGATGAATGCCTACGGCATCACTCCGCGAAATGCAGAGCAGACGTTTGCACTGCACGCAATAATGAATCCTGCGATTCAGCTGGTTTCCATCACGGGGGCAGCCGGAACCGGTAAGACTCTCCTTGCCCTGGCAGGTGCACTTGAACAGCGTCGTGAGTATCGCCAGATTTTCATGGCGCGTCCCATTGTGCCGCTTAGTAACCGCGACATTGGTTTTCTCCCGGGTGATGCCCAGTCTAAAATCGATCCCTACATGCAGCCGCTCTGGGATAATCTGAATATCATCAAGAACCAATACAAAGAGTCGAGTAAAGCGTATCAGAAGCTGGATGAGATGGTTCAGGCAGAGAAGCTGTCTATCGTGCCGCTGGCCTACATTCGAGGTCGAAGTTTAAGCAACGTAATTTTCATTGTTGATGAAGCCCAGAACCTGACGCCTCATGAGATTAAAACGATCATAACACGTGCAGGGGAAAACACGAAGATTATCTTCACAGGCGATATTTTCCAGATCGACACGCCATACCTGGATGCCCAAAGCAATGGGCTATCCTATCTCGTAGACCGGCTGAACAATAACAATATTTACGCCCACATTAATATGGAGAAGGGAGAGCGGTCTGAGCTGGCTAATTTAGCGAGTAAGTTTTTGTGATATTATACTCCTGACAAACCTTAAATTCATTAAAGCAAGTGTAAGTAGTTCTTTAAAATGCTCTTTGCAATTAGCCAGCCATGCTCTTTTTTGAAGCATCAATCCGGCTATTTCTTTTTTTTCTTCCGGATAATCCGGTGATCGGCTGACCATTTACCGCCACCGTACACAGTAAAGACGAGAAGCAGTACCATTACCAGAATAGAGTATTCAAACTGTGATCCGGTTGCCAGCATTGTATCCTGAGTATCAATAAAAAATACAGCCCCGATCAGCACCGGAAGCTGAATGATTGAGGCAAGCCGTGTATATAAACCAAAAAGTAACATGAGTCCACCTACAAGATGAGCAATGGCTACATAATGGGCAATCACGAACGACGAGTACTCCATGTTCTCTTCTATGAGGCCATAAATTTCATTGATATTCTCGATGAAGATATAACCCTTTGTAAACAGAAGTCCGCCAAGAAAGATGCGGAGAAATTCAATTGCGAAGTGCCGGTTAGAAACGAACCATGATTGTTGTGAGCTACTCTCTGCTGCATTCATATAAAATCTCCATTATGTTTATGATGATTTAAAGAAACGCTCAACCATATGTAGCATAACAATTTAAAAGAAAAAATCAGTCGCGCAAGTGAAATCTGTGACGCTGTAACTTATTCACTGCTGACTGCCTGAGCAGCCAGCCAGCCATTTGTCCAGGCAGCCTGGAAATTGAATCCGCCCGTGATGCCGTCGATATCGAGAACTTCACCTACAAAATGAATGCCCGGAACCTGTTTGCTTTCCAGTGTGTCGGGATCCACCTCGCTGAGCGGAATACCCCCGCAAGTTACAAACTCCTCTTTGTAAGTTGTTTTACCCTGAATGGCATACGTCGGATGAACAAGCTGTTTCGTCAACTCGTGAATCTCCTTATTCGACACGTCTGACCACCGCTTTTCGGGAGTGATATCTGCAAGCTGTAAAAATCGCTGCCAAAGTCTCGAGGAGAAGGGGAACTCAGTCTGATTCTTGATCTGCTTACGTGGCTGATCTTCCCGTAACTGTTTGAGCGTATTCCTTACATCCTCGTTGGTCTGTGGATGAAGCCAATTAATCTGAACATCATATCGATACTCTTTTTCATACAGCTCGCGTGCTGCCCAGGCTGAAAGTTTCAAAACTGCCGGTCCGCTTAATCCCCAGTGAGTTATTAAAACAGGACCAACCTCACTATAGCGAGTTTCTTTTATGGAAACCTTTGCATGTTCGACTGAAATTCCGGCGAGGTCGGTAAACATCTTCTCCCGAAAGTTGAAGGTAAAAAGGGATGGTACCGGAGTATTGATCGAGTGCCCCAATTCCCTCAGCCAGCTGTAGGCGCTCTCGCGATTGTATCCCCCGGTTGCCACTACGAGGTGGTCACAGTTCAAGGAATTGGATTTATGAATAGTCAGTTTGAAACCGCCATTGTCCAGTAGCTCTATCGAGTTGACTTTGGTTTTGGTTCTTATCTGAACATTGTACTTTTTGGCTTCGGCCATCAGGCAGTTGATGATCGTTTCAGAATTGTCGGTAACCGGAAACATGCGCCCGTCATCCTCCGTCTTGAGTTCTATGCCACGCAGTTTGAACCACTCAACAGTATCACTGGCCTGGAACTGTTCAAAACTCCAGCGCAAAACCTTCTCTCCGCGCGGATATGCTTTTGAGAGCAGATCCGGATCAAAACAGTGATGGGTTACATTGCAGCGCCCGCCGCCGGAAACCCGAACTTTAGAGAGGACTTCACGTGACTTTTCAAGGATGTTTACGTTTAGTGAAGGGTTCATTCGAGCTGCATTCACAGCGGTAAAAAATCCGGCGGCACCCCCGCCGATGACGATTAGTGACTTTGAATTGGATGTTTGGTTGTTCATTGATTGGTTTTGAAATTGCATTTTCGGGCATGAACGGACCCACCTCTGAATGTTCGCTGGGCGCTCAATATTCTGTCTCCTTCTCAGAGGAGAGGTTTATTCTATCAGCGAGACCTTGAGGCTGTCTAAAAAGGGCGTTCTAGTGCTATTATGTTATCCATTCCGTCATACCGGACCCCGATCCGGTATCTCCTGCCAATATCAACGGATGGAGATCCCGCATCGAGTGCGGGATGACGCCCTTTTTGGACAGCCTCAGGTCTAAAAGTGTCACATCCCGTTAAGTACGATCTTACCTGCATTCTCATTGTGTTTCATTCGTTGATGGGCTTCCTCAGCTTCTTCCCATTCATAGATTGAATCAATGACCGGCCGCAGGGTTCCGTCATCGAATAAACCGGCAAACCGGTCGGTAAACTCTTCAGTGAGGAGGGCTTTATACTCGTCACTTCGGTTGCGCAGCGTGGAGCCTCGAACAGTGAGCCGTTTACGTAAAATTGTGCCCAGGTTGACGCTATCAACTGATGCGCCTCCGAGAAGTCCGAGATGCACAAGGCGTCCGTCCATGGCAAGGACCTCCATGTTTTGATGCCAGTATGAAGCCCCTACAAAATCGAGGATAACATCAACGGCCGAGTCTCCAAATTGACGTTCAATGGCTTCGTCAAAATTTTCTTCTTTATAGTTTAAAGCTAATCCGGCGCCAAGATGTCTGCATAAATCCAGCTTGGCTTCGGTGCCTGCCGTTGTGATAATAGTGGTTCCAGAAACCTGTTTCGCAAGCTGAATGGCAGCTGTTCCCACGCCACTTGCACCGGCGTGAATCAGCACTGTTTCATCATCATAGAGCTCACCGATCCAGAAAAGTCCCTGGAAGGCGGTCAGGAATACTTCCGGGATAGCTGCTGCTTCCTCAAAAGAGAGCGCCTCAGGTTTTGCCATGGCATGATCGTCCCTGATGACACAGTATTCGGCATATCCGCCGCCGGGCAGAAGCCCCATTATGTAATCTCCGGGTTTGAAGCGGCGAGTCTCTGTGCCTGCCTTTTCAACCGTTCCCGACATCTCGAGTCCAAGAATGGGGGACGCATTTTCGGGAATGGGGTAGTTACCGGCTTTTTGGAGCAGATCGGCCCGGTTGAGCGCGGTTGCTTCAATTTTTACTAGCAGTTCGTTCGGTCCGGGTTCGGGTTTGTCGTGCGTGCCGGGTACCATCACAGGAGTACCGGATGCGTTGTCGACGATCAGTGCTTTCATAGAATAAGTTTATTTTCGGGTTAACAAAATTTTGAGTCGTCTTAGGGATTCGGCTGCCAGATTTTCAAAATCTTCAGAAAGTCTGAACATAATTACTGCTGAAGTAAATAGGGTTAGAATTACGAGCGACCTTATGATTACGTCAACAAAAAAATTGAGCATATAGGGAATCTGCTCAGCGATAATAAGGCAGGCTCCAGCAATAAGTATGACCCAAACCGCATTAAGCTGAAACGGCTGCATGTCGAACTTTATCCAGACAAAAATAAACTTGACGAAATTATAGATAAAGATGGATAGAGCCGTGGCAACAGCGGCGCCTTCAAGCCCGTAAAGTGGAATCAACATGTAATTGGTAATGACGGTTAGTACAGCCAGCAAAATGTTCGTGTACAGATCGAAGCGGAAGTGTTTTGAATTAATGATAATATGGCCGTTTATCCCGGTGGCCATATCGAATAGCTTTGCAAGCCCCAGGATCACCACTACATAATAGATTTCAACATATTCAGCCGGCAGCAGGTCAATGACATTGTGAAGGTTTGCCCAAATTCCAACATATAACAAACTTCCGGCAATCAGTTGGTTAAGAGCTGTACGCCTGTAGAGAACTTCTATGTTACCGTATTTTTTGCTTTTGAAGAAATCGGCGATCAAGGGTGCTGCTATTTTATTTATGGAACGCTGTGGAACTGCAATCACAGTACCTATGTAAAATGCTATAGCGTAAATGGCTGCACTGCTGTAGTCTACCATTGAGCCCAGCATTATAATATCAATATTTCCAACCATCAGAGTTGCAAGGCCCCCCAGGACAGAATAGAACCCGTATACGGTCATCCCCTTGTAAAGCCTTTTCGTTTCACTTTGAAACGGTAGAGCAAAACCCAGTTGTTTTTTCCGGGCGAGATAGATTAGCATATAAACCGGTTGTATAGAGTAAATTCCGACAAAAATGATCATGAATTCCCGAAACGTCAGCAAATCAAAAAAATATACTCCAAGCAGTGATATGATTAAGACTCGTACTGCGATTTCATTTACAACTGAACCTGTGACAGAATCTTTCATGGCACGCACATAGCTGTTCAGAACCTCAAAAAACAGAATTGCGAAGACCAACGGAATGAGGTAGAGTACATATTCAGCAAACAGATCCGACTCATTAGAGTAATAGGAAGTAAGGGTATCCTGAAAAAGAAACAGCAACAAGGTAAATAAGACGAAACCTATAAACGGGACTCCAAGCGTTAGTGTAAGCAGCCGGTGCCTGGAGTCATCCGAGCGCTGATAGTATGGAAAGTAGCGTATGATAACGTTCTTCATTCCCAACTGAGAAATCTGAACACAAATCAAGCCAACTGACAATAGCAGACGGGTTAAGCCGAATTGATTGGTAGTGAGTATATTTGGGAAAAGAAGAATCGTCGAGACAAAACCGAGACCAATACCAACATAGGATATAAGCGTATTTTGAATACTTTGTCGAATGATAATGCCCAAGGTGCCGGCTGCCTGACTTTGAATTGGTTAAAACGCGAAGTTAACGATAATTTTAGTTAATCTGGCTCAACAAAAAAATGGTATATGCATACAGTTCACTTTAGTCATTCTTTTTCCAAACTATCAGAGACCTTTATATACGACTATTTGACGAGCCTCCAAAAACAGGATGTTCGGGTTGAGGTTATTACGTTTAATCACCTGAATAAACAGGAACGGCCTTTTAACGGGGTGAGGGAGCTGAGCCTTCCGCTTTGGAATGTACCGCGCATATGGAATCTTTCCAGAGATAAAATGTTGGGGAGAAAAACCGAAGTATCTGCCTGGCCCGTATACAGAAAACGCCTTAAAAAAATGCTTCAAAAGAAGAAGCCGGATGTTCTTCATGCTCACTTCGGACCCATGGGGGCATTTCTTGCACCTGTGGCAGAAGAGTTGAACATCCCTCTGGTAGTCACTTTTTACGGGTATGATATATCTGAACTTTTGAAGGACGAGTATTGGAGACAATCGTACCGGAATCTGTCAAGAGTTGCAGCACGGATCACGGTATTGTCGGAAGAGATGAAGACAAGGGCTATAGGCGCGGGGTTTTCTGAGGAGCAAACTAAGGTTGTGCATCTTGGAACCAAAATTGATGACATAGTCTACAGGAAACCCTCCTATCCCGTACGGCGCTTTTTAAGTGTGGGAAGACTATCGGAGAAAAAGGGACACCTCGATTCCATTACAGCATTTAAATCGGTACTGAATAAATCAAAGGCTTCCCTCCGTTTCAGTATCATTGGAGAGGGTGGTGACAGGCAGGAAATCAAGTCGTTTATTGATTCACAGAATTTGACAGATTGTGTAGAATTGCTTGGAAGTTTGCCGCACTCACAGGTGATCAGCCATCTATATATAGCAGATGCCTTTGTTCTGAACAGCAAAACCTCAAGAAGCGGGGACAAAGAAGGAACTCCCACAGTTTTGGCAGAAGCCCAGGCGGCAGGGTTGCCGTGTTTAAGTACATTTCATTCAGGAATTCCCGAAATGATTCCGGATAAAAACCATCGGTTCCTGACCGAGGAAGGAGATGTGGCAGGTATTGCAACAAATATGGAGCGGTTGCTGGATGCATCTGAGGAAGAGATTCAGGCGATTAGCAGAGCGGGGCGAAAGCATGTGGAAAAAGAGTTTGACGTTAATCGGGAAGCAGCAAAATTTAAGTCAATCTATCAGCAATTGGTAATCCGTTAAACACTCAGAGCTTTTTAGCAATATTTCTGCCCAATTTCTGGCCGGCTGATACCATTGTGTCGTAGATTCCTCTGTACAGTTTTCGTTGCAACGGAATTTTTGTTCCCGTCAGCTGATAATTAAACTCTTTTATAAGGTCGCGGTTCACGTCTTCTATTTCGGCAATGTCTGCCCTGCTCATTGATTTCTTCCATGCATAAGCTCTGGATGGGTCGATAGGTTCCCCGATCAAATCAAACAAATGGTCGTGCTTCACTATTGATGACCGGTTATCATCATCCCTATAACTATGCAAAATATCATCCTGAAAGCCAATCCCCAACCATTTACAAATACGCTCAGTCTCTTCCTCCGGATGTTGCAGCAGAGTTTCATATTTAAATTCATAATACAGGCCGTCCTTCAGGTTGCGGCCCTCTAAACCGGCCGACACGTGCTCATTCCAATAAATTGCCGCTTCTTTAATAGTAGACGTCCAGCCGGCCTTCACTATACTTGCTGACACATCGCGCGGATCCCTGACAATGTGAATTATTTTGGCCGTCGGAAATAACTGATGTAGCAGCGGTATATGAAGAACATATTTGGGGGTTTTATTCCCCCAGCAGTTTTTGTCTTGTATTTCGGCGGTTCTGTTAAACAAAGCGTCAATGGCACCTGCATAGTCGGTGGGGGCGGCTTTTTTGAGGGCATCCTCTGCCTGCTCGTCATTCAATCCAAAAATATCAAAAGCGATTGTTTTGGATGTTGCCCAGGTTGTTTGAAGGTCTCTTATAAAATACCACCGGTTTTTCGCAGTGCTAAAATCGCCATAGTCACTTCTCTTTTTGTATAAATCCGGGATGAAGCCTGATTCAAGCGTGACGTGTAAATCTGGTGATTGGCTTAAAATTAAGCTCAGCAGCGTTGTGCCTGAACGGTCACATCCTACAATGAAAACGGGTGTATCCATTTCTTAGATTTCTATCAGAATCAATGGTTTTGGTTGATTTCTTTAAGGTACATGTTCATGTCCTGTTTAGAGAAGATATTCCCTGCAGAATCCAATATCTAAATTTAAGAAGCATAACACCTTTAGAACCCTGAAGTTTAAAACTGTAGAAGATAAACAAAGCAATTGTAGCCGCCCATTTTCCGACTTCTTTGAAAATGGTAGTAATTTTACGGCTGCCGGGCTTTCGCTTCATCTGAAGGGCAATACTCTGGCCCAGTCCTACAGCCTGCCGGCGGATGTAATCTTTTGTCAGCCTTGATTTATTGACCCTGTGATAAAGTAAGGCTTTAGGTACAAAATATATTTTTACGCCATCCTGTTGAAGCCTTCGGAAAAACTCTTTCTCTTCACTTGCTTTCAGATCACTGCCGATGCGCCCCAGTTCTGTGTTAAATGTGCCGTACTCATCAAAAATACCGGCTTTAAACGCCATGTTTCCTCCAAAAGGGTAATTTCTGTTGGAGTATGGTTTGATGGAGTCTCCGTGGTCATGATGTCCTAACAGCGGCAACAGGAAATCTGACATCCATTTAGGACGCGGATCATCAAACTGAACGTGAATTTTCCCACCTGCTGCCCGGGCCTCCGGATGATCAGCAAAAAATGAAAGCCAGGAATCTGTAAAAGAGCTTGGAACGGTGATATCATCATCCAGAAAAATAATGACAGGAGCATTTGCCTCCTCAATGCCTCGGTTTCGGGCAAATGAAAGTCCCTGGTTTGTTTCCAACACATAATGAAGTGCAAGATCATCACCGGTTTTCTCAGTTTTGGCGGAATATTCCTGACAAACCTTGCGCGTATTATCTGATGAGTTGTTATCAATAACCAGGATTTCAACAGACCGGCCCCTCGCCGACTGAATCAGGGTGTTGAGGGAGTCACTCAGGTATTCTGCCCGATTGTAGGTGCAAATAATAAGTGAAATGCTGGGTTCTTGTGACATGAAAAAATTAAAGTGAATCTCAGATGGATGATATTACACGCAGGAATTTTTTACCTTTTGGCTACGCGAGAATTGACATCCCGGAGTGATTTGAAGGCACTAATACAGGTTCCGGTTTTATCGTTTTGTGAATTTGGCAGATAACCAGCCCGGCCCTTCATGCTGAAATGGGTCTGCAACAGGTTCTGAGGCCTGAATTGAATTATAAAGCCCGCCTTCAACACTGGGATACACTCTTAACAGATCACATTCAAAATCCGGCTTGAAATTTTCAATAATACCGGGTGTCAATTCGTGTGGTTCGCAATTGGTAGGTTCATGATTAATTTCAACCAGCAGTAAAAAATATCCGCCCGGTTTGGTAATCCGCTTAATTTCAGCGATTGATTTTTCAACATTTTCGACATGATCCAGAGAATTGAAAGAACAGGTGATATCGAAATGTGAGTCTTGAAACGGGATGTTTTCTGAGGCTGAAGAAACATATTGCATCTGGTGTTTGTCAGCTCCCAAAGAAAGATATTTGTCGGCTAGCGGGTCGAGTCCTATTCGTTCCGATGCATTTTGAGCCCACTCGAGGCTGCCGCGCGGCCCACACCCGATGTCAATTATTCGTTTGCCGGCATAATCATTCAATGAAAAATCAAAATGAGTCGTGTAGAAAAAAGAGTAGTGATCATTTGAAAACTCTCCCTCTTCTTTTTTTCTTTTTTTCCAGTACGCAAGCTCAGAGTACGATTTCCAGAGAGTTGGAATGACAGCAGATACAGCCTTATTAGTAAAGTTTTTAATATGTCTGATCATATAAGTATTAAATCGTTTAAATGAACAATAAGGTGAATCCGGTCATCTCAATAACAGGTTAATGAAGGACTCCTGATTGTTCGGATCAAAAAATCAGGCTTCTTACGTATTGTAAAACTCTATTTAAGTTGATACATCCCACTTTTCGACGTTCAGTTCTCTGTTGAAAATTTAGTCATGCTGCCTGTAAAAGTATCTCTTATCCGGTGAAACTCCAATCCCCTGCCTGAAGGAGCAAAAAAGGTTTTCTTGATAGTTTATATTCGTCTGCTGTATAGAGTTATCGGTGCTATCTTTTCTTTCCCAACTTTTGGTATAACCACAGTAGCACCCGGGAACCTCTGTTGCCAATTTATATCTTTCCAAAACTGCCGCTGGCTGGATTTATAAAAAGATGCTAATTATAGGCGTGAATCAAAACAACCGACCTGTCATTCAAGCGTTGATCACGGCCGCAGTTTAAAATTGCTCCATAAATAGCTCTTTTGCATAAGGCATGAGCGTCGTTTCTCTCCAGGCGATCAAAAAAGTGCACGGTCATAATGTTCTAACGACAGTATTCAGCGGCATAAAAAAAGGCCGCCATTCATGAATGGCAGCCCCGTTTTTGATCTGGAATCTATTTTAATCAAATAGCCCGTGTTTCGGAGACTGAATTACCGTTTACATCAGTCACCGTAACTTTTACTGAATCGGCACTTCCGCGTGTGCGTACTTCCGTTTCGCCAGACGCGCTGCTGCCACTTATCGAAGTTGTTACTGAATCAACCGTGGAGGTTCCATTCAGAAGTTCTACGACTACTGAATCAAGATCGCTATCCGGGTCTGATACGGACCAGTTTACGGCGGTTCTGGACCACGGACCTGAGGTACGGGTGCTGGTCGTTATTGAATCAATTACCGGTGAATTATTTCCGGTATCTCCGGAAGACGTGCTGACCGTGACATCCTGACTGTCACTGCCGCTTGATCCCTCATTGTCAGTTACCATGAGAGTAACAGTATACGTTCCATCGGCTCCATAACTGTGGCTTACCGTTGAACCTGATGCTGTATTTCCATCTCCAAAGTCCCAGCTGTAACTGGAGATGGATCCGTCACTATCGGTAGAACCACTGCCATCAAAATTACAGCTCAAATCGGTACAATCGAATGTGAAAGTAGCTGTCGGGGCGGCATTTGTGGTTCCGTCATCCGTGCCGGATAGCAGGCTGTAAACCATATGATTATTCGTGGTCCTGGAATTTGTGACGATATTTTTTGTACTGAATTCCGTTATGGCATCATAAACCTGCTGGGCAGTAGCTGTTGTGTTGCCTTGAAGATAAAGTGCGGCTACACCTGCTACGTGAGGAGATGCCATGCTGGTTCCACTAATCGTATTGATAGCCGTATTACTCGTATACCATGCTGAAGTAATGCTGGCACCGGGTGCAAACATATTAACGCAATCGCCATAATTGGACCAGCTGGTTTTGCTGTCATTGTCACTCGTTGCTCCGATTGTATAAGCACTGGGTGCACCTGCAGGAGAACTACCGCATGCA
This sequence comes from Rhodohalobacter sp. 8-1, assembly GCF_038150125.1. NCBI lineage: Bacteria > Pseudomonadati > Balneolota > Balneolia > Balneolales > Balneolaceae > Rhodohalobacter > Rhodohalobacter sp. 8-1. The sequence continues at coordinate 18,039 of NZ_JBBVMF010000011.1, forward strand.
TCTAGCTCACGCCCGAGCCTGTCGCCATTACCGGCGGCTACTATTATAGGCACACCTGCTTCATACATTCTTTGAACCGCATCATCTACAGACTGGCTGCTACCTCCGCCAAGTGACATATTTGCTACGGATGGTCCGGATGCGTTTTGGGCTACCCAGTCCATGCCTGCAATAACGCCGCTAAATGTACCTGATCCATTACAATCGAGTACCCGAACGGCAACAAGATTTGTGTTTTTAGCTACGCCGTATTGTGCTCCTCCAACTGTTCCGGCAACGTGGGTTCCGTGTCCGTTACAGTCATCTCCATTCTGTCCGTCGTCAAAAGCATCAAAATAGTAATCAGTAGCTACGCGGCCCTGGAAATCCTCGTGGGTATAGCGGATACCCGTATCAATAATGTAGGATTCCACACCTGATCCGTCACTGTTAAATGTGTAGCTCGCATCAAGCGGCAGTTCTCTTTGATCCACCCTGTCAAGGCCCCATGTTGCATTATCCTGAACAGCGGATGTGGTTGCAATACCATCTTTTTCGATCCGCACAACACGGTTGTCTCTCATTAACCCGTTTCGTGCAGCATCAGAAATCTCGCCGGCAAAACCGTTTAGAACAGTCCTGTAAACGTAATCTGGGGAGATATCAAATTCCCTTGCTACGTCAGAAGGGTTGCTCTTTGGTTCAAGGGTGACAATAAAACGTCCAGGTATTTTTCCATGGCTTTCATTGCCGGTGACGTCCGTTATTTCAGGAGTATTATCTTGATCCTGGATAGGATCTGTTACCTGCGAACTATTGTCACAGGAAGCCAGGATTAACATTAGTGCGGGTAGGTATAGTAAATACTTTTTCATGCAGAATGTATTTTGGTTAATAGACATTGTGTAAGAGTGATGGTTTGATATAAATCATCACATAATCGTACTCTTCATAAAAGATATTATTTGGGATTAAAAATCAAATATTATTAATGATTCGGATATAAGATGAACTAATATAAGGCCTCAAATATTTGCAAATCATTGAGGCGTAATGTGTAAGAGGTGATAAAAATATTTTAAAAATTTTGTTTTTATCTTAGTTTTAATGCAGATTTATTAGAAAATCGTGGGTTAATTATATGTGGAAGAAAATCAATTTGAGAGAGTGAGATGCTTTAGGGCGTTCGCATAATTAGTGAAAGATTTTCTCAAATCTGCTATAGGGAATACAAATTGATTGGCTGAAATCCATAGGTGAAAGACATGAGGTGATCAATAGAAATCATTAGATTTGAATAGAGATATTGCAGAATTTCGAGTCTCAAAAAGTGATATTTCCAAAAGCTTACTCTGTTCATTGTACCCGCGATGAAATAATATATATAATGAGACAAAGTCTGCGGATGTCCAATAAAATATAATTAGCTATATCAAGCTTACCTTCGGTGGGAAATGAATTATATTCAAAGACGAACTACAGGCTTGTTCCTGAGTGAAGCATCAAGCTAGTACCGTTACCAGTAAATAGGGTACGTATGCAATGTAATAGTTTTGGGTAAATAGATTGGATTTCGAAGCAAATCAAACCCAATAAATTAAGTGGTAACGGCACTATATGATATCTAAACTCCGGAAGTAACTCCAATGAGTGCCTAAGAAAAATGAAAATCTCCTATGACTGAGACACCTCTTATCAGCGTCATTATTCCCACTCATAACAGGGCTTCGCTGCTTTCAAGAGCCATAGATTCGGTCCTGGAACAAACATGGGACAACATTGAGATAGTTGTGGTAGATGATGCTTCCGATGATAAAACGCCGGATCTGCTGGGGGAGCTTATGGAGAAATATTCTCATATCAGGATTATCAAAAACGACGCTTCAAAAGGAGCCGCGGTTTGCCGGAATATTGCGATTAAACATTCGAAAGGTGAATATATTACCGGGCTGGATGACGATGATTATTGGCGGCCGACGCGTATGGAACGGCTGATGAAAGAGTTTGAGGAGGGATTTTCAGCGATATGTTCCTACGACCGTATGGTGATGGACGATCGGGAGGCAGTGTGGAAAAAACCAACGATGATCACACTTGATGATCTGCTTTACTATAACCGTGTTGGCAACCAGGTACTCACTAAAAAAGAATATCTCGAAAAAGTTGGCGGGTATGATGAAGAGCTCCCATCAGCCCAGGATTATGATCTTTGGATCCGGCTTGTCCTGGAGTTTGGGCCGATACGGACGGTAACGCAAGCTCTACAGGTCGTTAACATGGAGGAGGACAGAGAGCGGATTACTACCTCAGATAAAAAGATGGAGGGGTACTTGCAATGTTTTCAGAAACATGAAAAGTGGATGAGCCGCAAACATAAAAAATATCAAAAATACCGGCTGAAGATGGCGGCCGGTGAACATGTTAGCTGGATCGATCTGCTTCGATCCGTACCGCCCGGTTTATATGTAAAAGAAATTACACGTAAACTGTTTTTGTAAACGGGGGGCAAGGAACAGGGTACAGGGTGTCAGTTTCCAGATAACAAATTTCCAATCACTATAAACCAATTGAACCAATCACCAAAAATGAGTAGCTGGTTTGAAAAATCTTACGTTTATCGAAAGAAAATTCACCCGATCCTGACCAGGCTGCCATTTTACGACTATTGGATGCTACGGCGTCATAGCATGCTGGCTGAAAAAGGATGGTTTAAAAGCTTCAGGTCTGGTAAGAGCATGGACAATAGCGGGAAGCCAATACCCTGGTTTGTTTACAGCGCCGTTGAGCTTTTAGATGAGCGGCTGCCGGAAGATGCGATCGTATTTGAATATGGCTCGGGAAGCGGAACCCTTTGGTGGGCCGGGAGAGCAGCGAACGTTCACTCTGTTGAACATAACCCGTCTTGGAAAGAGAAAATGAAATCGAATATTCCAGAAAATGTACAGCTTCTTTATCGCAAGCTGGGAGAGGGATATGAATCATCTGTTTTAATATCGGGCCTGGTGTATGATGTAGTTATCCTGGATGGCCGAAACCGGGATAAATGCCTTGGGCACTCGTTACGGGCATTATCAGAGCGCGGCGTCATTATATTTGATGATTCAAACTGGAAGAAATATCATAAGACAATTGGCTATCTGCACTCACTCGGGTTCCGGCAGATGCCATTCCGCGGTATGTGCCCGATTGAATTTCGTGAAAGCGAAACATCTGTTTTTTACCGTGATGGTAATTTACTTGGCTTGTAATGGTTAGGGATTGGAAGAAAATCGAATACAAGCTATTTTTTCTCTTTTCTAAAATAGATAAACAGACCGAATATTCCGGTACCAAACAGTGCAATCGTGCCAACACGACCCAGCCAGTATCCAATCGCGTACCATTCCGGTTCAAGAGTAAGAATAAGCTCGTGATCCCCGGCAGGAATCTCAAAGCCGCGAAGCACGTAGTTTGTCCGGATGATGTCTGTTTCTTCGCCGTTAAGCATTGCGGTCCACCCGGGCGGATACCAAATCTCACCAAGAACCAGAAAGCCTGGCTGCTCACGAGTGATATCCATTGAAATTCGATTGGGACCGTAATCAGTTACGGTTACGGTAGCTGATGTGTCTGCGGTCGGGGCAGTATCAAGCGATGTTGTAATATATGCGTCGGACCCAGCATCAAAATCGCCGGAAATACGCTGCAGAACTTCAGGCTCCGAATTTAGTGTTTCTACAGAATCAACAAACCAGGCTTTTGGAAGTACATCGAGATTTTCGATGACATTACCTTGCTGATCACTAAACACCGTATCAAACCCCCTGAGCTGAATGGGAGCGGTTGAAGAGATGTACTTAACGTTGAGCATTTGCAGCACGCCGGTGTTTATACCATTGGGGCCGCTGAAAATGGCACCATCAATAAGATCCTGATAGTACCCGAGTTTTGCACCAGAATACCCTCCTATAGACGGGTAGAAATAAGCAGGAATGGCGTTGTTGAATGGATTGTCGAGCAGTGGTAAAGTGCGGTAATTCCAGCCTTCTTCATGTAAACTGTTGGCTTCAATAAACCTGTCGAGCTCGCGCTCCTGGCGTTCAATAATTCCTTCACTTGAAAGGTTTCCGTCAACGAGTGAATTTTCGTTCATGTACCGTTTGTCAACGAGGATCATATCGGCGGCCAGCAAAACGCAGAGTAACCCGATGGCTGTAGCAGGCGCAATAACGTGTCCGCCGGCAAACCAGATTAATGCAATACCGACAGCAAAAATCAGTGCGAACCGCAGCGAGTCTGCGCGGGCCATTTGTTTACGCTGGGGAATCAGTTCATTATTGATATAGCGTTCTGTGGTTTCTGAAACCCTGGGATCGTCGACAGGAACCTGGAATTGTTGGGCAATTTGTTGGGCAATTTGTTGTCGTTCGCCTGTTTTCTCGTAAGAAAGTCCTGCAAAACCGATACCTGCGAAAACAAGTCCGGCAACGCCGGCAATCATCAGCGCCTGCTTCCAGTTGCCGGGTTGTTTTCCACGTTTTCTTTGGGCAGGTTTGATTTGCTTTGCAGCCCATTCAAGTCCCATGGCAGCCACAATTCCGAAACAAAAGACAGTTGTCATCAACCACATTTCAGGAGCCCGAAATTTATCAAAGAGAGGAAAGTAATTAAACATAGGGCTGTTCAACAAAAGGAAGTTTTCACCCAGCGAAAAAAGCAATGTGGCGATGCCGGGTCCTAAAAACACCCATTTTAGATTATGTTTCGAACGAATCACACCTATAATAAAAAACAGGACGATCAGCGCTCCCATATAGTGAGGCCCGCTGGTAAACGATTTAGGCCCCCAGTAGGCGTCGCCAGAAGCTCCGCCATATGAACCAGGGATTGCCAGTGTGAGCAACTCGCCAACTCCCTGAGACCAGGCAAAGGCATAGTTTTGTGACAGCCCCTCTGTATTTTCAATTTCTGATCCGCCACGCATGCTGTATTCTGAATATTCGGCCGTACTCCAGTACATTTGCAGGGTAATGATCGTCGCAAGGCCTGCGGCCATCAGCAGCACACCGGTATGTTTCGAAAAGGTTGCGAATGCGTCTTCTTTATAGGCACGAACGGCATCAACAATAAAAAGTGTGCCAAGCGGGAACAGGAAGAAATAAGTGACCTGGGGATGGTAGGCACGGAGATGAAGCGTGAGAGCCAGGGCAAAAGCAAAAAATGCAAGCCATCGATTTATCCTGGATCGTGTAATAAGAAAATAGCCCACGTAGATCCACGGGATGTAAATATAGGCTATGAATTTTGCATTATGGCCTGCCCCGATGATGATCGGAATGTAAGTGCTTAATCCGATGACAACAGATCCGAAAACGGCGATAAGGGGTCGCATTCCGAGCAGCAGAAGCATCACATATGCACCGCCAAACAGAACCCAATACTCGAGAGCCGGATAAATAAAGCGGAATCCCTTTTTAAGTATTGTATCCAAATTCCAGGCCTGGGGCGGATGTGAAATAGTGGTAGCCGGCATGCCGGAAAACATGTTTGTAGCCCAGTGAGCTATATCATCGTGGGTGTTATTGTACTCAATAATTGACTCGGCACCTGCCCGCCATTGAATGGCATCATGCCCCATGTACTGCTGTCCGCCAAGGGTAGATGAATAGAAGAGAATGAATGGCAGAATAAAAAGAAACCCCAGGCAAATCAGATGTTGATTTCTTGCCGAAAGTGACGTCCAAAAATGAGAATTATCTGAAGATGCCGATTTCTTTTTTGAAGACATGAACGGGTGATTAGTGGTTGATATCCCTGGGATTACATTTTGGATAGATAACGTAGCTATAGAAATAGCCGAATAGTGAGAAGCTACTCAGGTTTGATGGGGATCGAACTATTCGATGACGCGCGGTACCCGGAAGTAATCTGAATCGGCATCAGGTGCATTTTTCAGAGCGTCTTCATGGCTGATGGGCTCTTTGGCCTTGTCTTCTCTGAATGTTGATGAGGTCACATCAGAGACATGCTTAAGTGGTTCTACATCTGAGGTGTCCAGCTCACTTAGTTTTTCCATATAGCCGAGGATTTTATTCATATCCTCTTTTAAATTTTCTGCTTCTTCATCTTTCAGCTGTAGCCGGGCTAAATTCGCTACGTAATTTACTTCGTCTTTTGTTACAGACATAACATTTTCAAATTTGGTGAATTTCAAACTTTTAGCAGCCTGAAAGGTACTAAAATGTTTTGAAAAGGATAAGGTGGTTTGGGCGATTATTGTTTTAAAATGCGTGGCTTCACATAACCCTGTCCCACTCATGAGAGGAGAGGGAACCCTTCGGAATTTATTAGTATGCGGTAACTGATAAATTAATCAGAAACTTTTCATAGAGTTCCCCTCTCACGTGGGAGATGGAACAGGGGGGAGGGCGACATGAGTTCATGAAATAACCATGATGTATTTTCGCAATCTTTTCCTGACAGATCTTAAATCGAATAAAACATCTTTATTGAGGAATCGAATTACATTGTATGAGTACTCTTTAAAATACTGATCTCTTTCCTGATCGTACGCGATTTGTTCAGGTAGGTCATGGTAACCGCCATCGATTTCTACTATTAGTTTTAAACTGTGGCAGTAGAAGTCAGCGACGAAGTTAAATATTGGATGCTGTCGTCTGAATTTTAGATTTTGGAATCTGCGATCTCTCAGTATTTCCCAGACTATTTTTTCTGCGTCTGTCTGTCTCTTTCGTAAATCTCTTGCAAATTTAAATAGTTGCGGGTTTGCGCCTGCATGTAATGGGAAATAAGTTGGCTTGTTTTTCGGCATTGAAACTCTCTTTATTCTTGATCTTATTTTGAGTAATTAAGTGAGAATTGATGAGTAATTCCAGTGCAGTTGACCAGATTTTACCTCACCCTGTCCCCCTCCTTGGAGGAGAGTGGACTTTGGGAATAGTTTATATACACAATATAAATTTCTGTGTAGGAATTACTGGAGAAATACACTTTCAGACCGTCGGGGTGGAGAAGGAACTTTGTAATGGGTTAGTGTTCAAGACCTGATAATTTGTTCAGAAACTATCTATAGAGTTCCCCTCTCACGCGGGAGAGGGGACAGGGGTGAGGGCAAAATATAGATATTGCCGATTTAAGACGAATAAAGTAGATTGATCAGACGTCGGTGTTTTAAATTAAGAGTTTGATCCAAACAAAAGAGGAGGGATCACAATATGGAAGCGAGAGATAAGAAGATCTTGGTACAATCGGTCTGCGCCGTATTAATCATCGTTGTGCTGTTTAATGTGTACAGTGGTATTACGGTTTCAAAGATCGGGATTCCAGGCCTGATCGATATTGAGTTTAATTCCGGAGATAAACCGGGAAGCGAAGAGAAACCTGGCCAGCAGGACAGCCCTACATCAGATGAGCAGGAAAGTGTTGTTGATGATCCTCCAATCATAAAACCGGGTAATACCAGGGATATATCAAATGATGACTATGAATCTTTAGATGAAGATGATGTATACGGAGCCATTCCTCCTGAAATAACAGGTGACACAGTCATCGATTTAAACGGCATGTGGTACGGGGATGACGGGTCAGAATATGAGATATCTCATGATGGGGGCAGCGTCTATTTCACCGAGTACGGCTTGTACGGCGCAACGGCACAGGGATCGGGAGAGTTTCAGGGCAAACGGCTTAACCTTGAGTATGAAACGGTGTTTGGGACATTCGGCACGGCAATTCTTGATGTTTCCGAAAATGGACGGGTGCTCAGCGGCCGTGCAAATGATATAACCTCCGGCTCCGTCACTCAGCTTTACCTGACACGATATTGATTTTTGCTTTTAGATTGTCTGGTTTGCGATCAGATAAATCCTCTCAATAAAAAAAAGCCCGATTCCGTCATTCGGAACCGGGCTTTTATCAATTCAAACAGGAATAATTCAGCTTACTGGCCAATCTGTCGCTCTACTTTTTGACGATATTTTTCATAAAGAGCGCGATGAGCATCGGTCATATCAATTGCCCGCCCCTGGATATAGGCCTGCTCAATTTGAGTGCTGTACTCTACGGGGTTGCCGGTTGTGATCAGCAGTGTGGCGTCCTTGCCTGTTTCAAGTGACCCGACTCGATTATCAATACCGAGGATTTGGGCCGGTGTAAGTGACACAGCTCGGAAGGCTTCATCAAATGTTAGGCCGAATGCTACAGATGCACCCGCATCATTTGCCAACCGGAAAGTGTAAGGAGCACTCGATCCGCCGGCAATGGCATATGTAACGCCTGCAGCCTCAAGCTTGGCCGGGAGCCTGTATTGATCATCATATGCCTCCCAGTCACGGTCTGGTGCATCGAGCACTTCAGTAATAATCACGGGTACATTTTTTTCGACCAGGAACTCCGAAATATAATGGGCATCACGTCCGCCCATAATGATAATCCGGAAGTTTTGATCCTCCGCCCAGGTTATCGCATCCTGGATTTCGCGCATTTCATCTGCTTCAACTACCACAGGTTGTTCACCACTGATCAATGCACCCATCGCTTCCAGGCGGGAGTCATTTTCGAGGCGCGGAGCATTCCCGTTGATGAATGCCTGTTTCGCTTTATGGTACGCTTTGGCTTCGGCTACGAAATCGTGCAGGGCAAGCAGCTCATCGCCGTAATCGTCATCATCGGCAGAGGGCCAGTTGATCATCATACCGGTTCTGGAATCCAGTACCATATCGGCCCACGACCATCCGTCGAGCATCATAGTTGATGACTGTCCGGAGATGATGCCGCCGCCGGGCGTGGTAATCGCAGTGAGAACTCCGTTGGTTCTTGCCGTACCGATATGCCGGCTCTCGGGGTTGAATGCAATTTCAGGCGTAACATTAGGGTTGAAATCACCCGTTTCGTTGATGTCGACCGTCATACCCACGGCGCCAATTTCAAAAATACCCATTCGCGTGTAGGCATCAATCATGCCGGGATAAATCTCTTTGCCGGAAACATCTACCCGTTCAGCTCCCATAGGAATCTGGACGTTTTGGCCAATTGCTGTGATTACGCCGTCTTCAAATACAATGGTGCCATTTTCGATAACGCCGTTGGAAACAGTATAAATGGTTCCGCCGGTAAGTGCGATTGGCTGACTTTGCGGCGGTGCAGGTGTCTGAGCGTTGGCAGATACAGTCATTATAAGGACGGTGATAAACGTCAACAGGGTGCCGGCAATTAGCATTGGCACCAGCCTGACGGACTGATCCGTATGAACGGCTGAGATTGAGTTTGCGTGGTTCATAGGGTTTGGGTTTTTGGTTATAAATTCGTTTGAACCTGCTTGATTTAGATGAGTCATTAGTCTGCCTCCAGCATAAATTGAATGAGCTTTGCGCGCTCTTCGTGAATTCGTTGCCGGAGCTGCGCGTCTGTTTCCAGATCGAAGTATTTGCGGCCATCAATCCAGGTCTGCTCAGCTTTTGTTTGGGTTGAAAGCGGGTCGTCGCTCCAGATTACAAAATCTGCGTGTTTGCCTGGTTCCAACGATCCTACGTATTCATCAAGCCCCAGAACTTTAGCTGTGTTGATGGTAACCAGCGCAAGCGCGTCTTCGGGTTCCATACCGGCATGTACCATCTTGGCAGCTTCCCAGTTCATGCGGGAAGCAATCTGACTGTTGTCTGAGTGGAGTGAGGTCAGGACGCCCGCCTCAGTTAGCAGCCTTGCATTAAAAATAGTGCCGTCGTAGGCTTCAATTTTAAACGATGACCAGTCTGACCAAACGGCAGCTCCCGCTCCGTGCTCAGCCAGTTCGGGCGCAACTTTATACGCTTCAACTGCATGATGGAAAGCCTTAATTTTAAAATCAAATGATTCTGCAAGCCGCATCAGTGCAAGGATTTCATCTTGCCTGTAGCTGTGAGACTGTACCAGGATATCGCCATTTAGAATATCAACGATAGCTTCCATTCGTAGGTCTCGTCTTGGGGGGATTCCTTTACCTGATTCATTCCATTCATTCCATCGGGCTTCATAATCGCGGGCCTGTGAGAATCGGTCTGCTATAATGTGCTGTGTTCCCATCCGGGTTTCAGGGTAGCGATCGCTTCCTACTCGCTTGGGATTTTCACCCAGTGCAAACTTGACAGTACGCGGTGCATTTTCAAAATTCAGATCATGAGAGAGCGCTCCCCATCGTAATTTGATAGGTGCATTCTGCCCACCAATCGGGTTGGCCGAACCATGCATCACGTGGGTAGTAGTGAGCCCGCCGGCGAGCTGCCGATACATCCAGATGTTGTTAATATTCAGTACATCGGTGATCCTCACTTCAGGGACAATGGCGTTACCAACTTCGTTGACGGCATCTGTTCCGGAGTGAATGTGCGGATCAATAAGGCCGGGCGTAACGTGTTTGCCCTCGGCATCAATGATGGTGGCTCGTCGCGGGGCGTTTAAATTCTGCCCAACTTCTGCAACTTCACCGTCGCGCATCAGGATATCTGCGTTTTCAAGAATTCCCTGTTCTCCCATTGTCCAGATCGTTGCATTTCTAACTAATAATGAAGACGGCTGCTCAGGAATAGATTCCAGTCCGTACTCCATCGCTGGCCGGATGTCGGCAAGTTCCAATGTTCGGTCGGGAAATGAGACTGCTTCGGGAGCTTCTGTGTCAGCTGTTGATGATCTGGTTGCGGTCCATACAACGCGCTGGCCTTCAGGCAGCACGGCCCAGCCGCTAAGCTCATCACCGGATAGCGATGCTGTGACCCTCGTGGCCCCATCCATATCGTCGCCGGAAAGCGAAAATCCGAACCGGCCTGACAGGTCGTGAAAAGAGAGGGACGAAAATTCAACCTCTTCGTTATTAATCATCATGGAGCCTTCTGGGCTGCCAGGCGTACCGGAAATGGTGAAATCACCGTTCAGCATTGAATTTGGTGAAGTCGCTGTCCATTCGCCCCGAACATCGGTGGCGGCTGCCGGGTTTACACGGTAAAGCTGACCATCAACCCAAACATCAGTGATTGAGCTTTCATGCTCAAACAGATCGCCGTTGCTAATAATAAAGCTGGCGGCTTTTCCTTCCTCAAGTGTTCCATGAGTACTGCCGATTCCCAGCAGATTGGCAGGATTTACTGTCAGGGCGGCAAGAGCGGTTTCAGAATCAAGGCCCGCATGAACGGCTTTACGGATATTTGGGAGTACGTTTTTGAAATCCTCCATGCCGCTGGTGGTCAGGGAGAATTCAATTCCGGCTTCAGCAACCCGGGCTGGGTTTTCTGGTGCGAGATACCAGTGGCGAAGGTCTGCGAGATCCTCGTCCATTGCGTCTTCGGGCGTATCGACATCCGGTTTTTCGGGAAATTCGAGCGGTAAAATCATTGGTATATCGTATTCGGAGATATAGTCAAGAATACGGTATTCATGACCGCTGCCCCGAATCCATGGTGTAATACTAAATTCTTCTGAAAACCGTATACTTCTGATGACTTCTTCGTCACTTTCTGCGGCAAAAAGAAGCGGTTGGTTTCCGCGTGCTGCATCCACGAGGGCTTCCAGGGCGGCGTTAGATTCAGGCCGCTGCAGCCCCCGGGGGCTGGATTCGTAGGCGCTGTGTGCGCGACCATACCAATCAGCATCAAGGAGTGTCTGCCGGATAAAAGAAATTGCGCCCATGTCGGATGTGGGATAGCCATAGCCAAGGGCCCAGCTACGGGTCAGGTCAACTGCCTGGGCAACGTTGGGGCGAACGACACGCTCTGAAACCTGACCCTCACCAAGACTCATTATAGCTGTTTCCCCCTTGAAGATGCCCAGGGGCGGCACTGACAATGCTGCCGTGAATCCCTGGTTCCGGAGGGCTTCGCTGCCATCATTTTCGAGTTCGTACTCGCCGGTAGCAGATAAATGAGCTCTGAGCTGTACGTTCCAGGAAAGATTTCCCCGGTCGAGCTCTTCGCGTGGATCTTGCTGACCGATTTCAGTATAGGGATCGATGAAACCCGGTGTAAAGGTATGGCCGGTCATGTCCCAGATGCGGGCGTCAGCAGGCGGATTAACACGGCGGCCAACAGATTCGATAACTCCGTCTCGAATAACAAGTGTTGCATTTTCCAGGACTTCTCCTGGAGCAACAATAATTGTAGCGTTCGTAAAAGCGTGAACGGTTGGGGGATTCTCATCCATGCCCAGTGTGGGTGCCGTTGTTTGTGCTATTGCGCCAAGTGGCAGAAGCATGATGGCGCTGAGCAAAATGAGCAGTTTTTGAAAGAGCAGATCTAAAGAGAATCGGCTGTGTCTGTTTTTCATGTTCAATTGATTTAAATCAGGGATTTACAAGTGGAGTTGAGATGAAAATATAACTTCTGAAGAGATTTAAACATTCGGTATGATGATTATTTTTGCCTTGTGGCGCGTCTATTTTTATAAATAAACTGAGTTCAATTTAAAAAAATGGCAAAAAAAACAGTCCAAAATGGGCGTCATCTCGCACGTGATGCGTGATCTACTGTCCTTAACAAAGGCAGGAGATACCACGCCGAGGCGTGGCATGACATAAATGACGACGAATTAACTTAACTAACGCCTATTTTGGACTGTTTTTGTTGATATCCAATAAATTATTGAATCGAACTCAGGTAATTTGATCTATTTAATGAAAATAGGATAAGATAATCACGGGTAAAGCTAAAATTTGTAAATAGGTGAGGTCTTTTGTGATGGCACGATTTTCAAGTATAGAGTCAGAGTAAGACCCAGGAGAGTGTCAGCAGTATTAAAATCCAAACGCTGACTTTAAACCAGACAGACTGTTTTGGGAATTCATATCCGCAAATGGGGCACTGTTCAGAATCTGCATCAACGTCCACGGCACATCCGGGGCACTTAATTTTTTTCATGTTATATTAAAATGTATAATTTGCTTTTAAAAACGCTGATAACAAAATAATAGGTTATACGTAGGAAAGTGAAACTAAAAAAAATTAGGTATTATGGCAGGACAATGATCAGGTGGTAATGTAATCGCGGCGCTGTGCAGTTTTTTTATTCCCGGCCTGGGGTAGCTGCTCCAGGGAAGGCTTCTTATGGCAATCATAATGTTTGTTGCCGCTGGCGCTCTTTGGATCGTTTTACTGGGATGGGTTATTCACCTATGGTCGATACTTGATGCTGCAAAATTTAAGGCTTAGGCTGCATCTAAAAGAATAAAAGCTGTAGTCATTAAAGAGGGCAGGGCACCGGTTTACCAAAATAGTCAACCTGCTGATTTGGGGTCACCGGTGCCTGCCCAGTTTTTTCTAAGTGGATAGATTATAAACGCGCAGGTCCGTTTATAATGTGATTCCCGCAACTATGTAAAATTGCTCAGAGTCTGGGTTGTATATTACGGCACCGTTTAAGGGCAAACTGAACGAGTCAGTAATGACAATATCTTTGCTGGTTCCGATACCCAGGTTAACCAGCGCAAAGTCGCCGTCAGTTGAATGCCATCCGTCACCGGCACCTATAAACAAGTCGGCTGCGCCAGCAGAGTAACCCGCTTCAAAATACATATCCTCACCGAGTGAACCGGCAGACGTTGCTTCGTTAAAGATGTAATTACCGGCAAGTGACAGGTCGCCGATTGAATATCCGAGATTAAGCTCTAAAGCGTGACTGTCTTCTTCACCATATGGTGAGCCAGGGTAGTAATAATCTGTCAACCCAAGACTCAGGCCAAAATCGAAGCTATAGGAGGTGTAGAGGTCCATTTCCTGGAATCCGGGTGAGCCGGCATTGCCGTCAATTCCCTGTGAGCCCCAGGCGCCGATGGCAAATCCGCCCGCTGTAAATTCAACGGATGGCTGGATGGACGGGCCCGAATAAGCAATGCCTCTGAAAACATACGTGCTATAGAGGTCTACGCCGGTCGAGAGTTCCTGGGCTTTGGCATCATCCGGTTTTAAAAAGGCCATTAGTATGATGGCGAAAGCAGCGATTCCGGTAATCTTAACTATTTGTGGTATTGATATATTTGTTTTCATAGTGGTATTTAAAAATGGTTAATGATAGTTGGGTGAGTGATTCGAGTAACCAAAGGAGCACCATATCTTCAGTCTTAGGTGCTCTTTTTTGGGTTGATAGTTTGTTGTTCAATCTGGATTAAGCGGTAAACTGACCCAGTTCTGATGTTTTAACTGGTGAAAAGTCAGGATACGCCTGGTTACCGTGCTCGGAAATATCTAGACCATCGGACTCTACTTCAGGTGTTACCCGTACGCCGGCAATCGCCTTAATGGCGCCAAATACAGCAAGTGAGAAAACAAATGTGACACTCAGAATGGCGGTTGTACCAAGCAGCTGAACGAGAAAGCTGGCTGGCGTAAAGATACCAACCGCGAGTGTTCCCCAGACTCCGCAAACGCCATGTACTGATATAGCGCCTACCGGGTCATCAATTTTAAGTTTGTCGAACATCAGGATAGCAAAAACGACGATCACACCGGCAGTAGCACCGACCATAACAGCTCCGGTAAGAGAAATGACGTCGGCTCCGGCAGTAATACCCACAAGCCCGGCCAGGATTCCGTTAAGTGCCATAGGTGCGTCGAGGCTTTTCATCACAACTTGCGTGGTGACCATGGATGCAAGGGCACCGGCACATGCAGCAAGCGCTGTTGTTACAAACACATAGGATACACCTGTAGGATCAGCGCTCAAAACAGAACCGCCGTTAAAACCAAACCATCCAATAAAAAGCAGAAAAACACCTACGGTGGCCAGCGGAATGTTATGTGCGGGGATGGCATATGTTTTCCCATCTTTGTATTTACCGGTCCGTGCACCAAGCAAGAGCACACACGCAAGGCCCGCTGCCCCGCCAACGCCATGAACAAGCGTTGAGCCTGCAAAATCATAGAAACCAAGCGAATCTAACCATCCTCCGCCCCACACCCAGCTTCCTGTCATGGGATAGCAGAGCCCGACAAGCAGAACGCCAAAAATCATAAATGAGGAGAGTTTAATTCGTCCTGTAACGCAACCTGAAACAATCGTAGCAGCAGTTGCGGCAAACATCGCCTGGAAAATAAAATCAGACCAAATTGTCATATCCATTCCGTAGGCAGTTGTGAGCATTCCCACTGGATTAGATTCATCAAAACCAACGCCAAACCCTCCAAAGCCAAGGATTCCGTTAAAATCTCCCGGATACATAATTTGAAAGCCTACCAATGCATAGAGCAGAATACCCGAGCAGAGGATGAAGACATTTTTATAGATCACATTCACCGAGTTCTTCGACTGTGTGAGCCCGCTCTCGAGCGATGCAAAGCCAAGATGCATCAACAATACAAGGAAAGCTGCTACCAGTATCCAAAGGTTGTCTATCATAAATTTAACGTAGCCGGGTGAAGCCTGGAACTCTTCCATGGTCGTGAATTCCTGAATATCAGCAGCAGCAGTTGTTGTTGCAGCTTCTGTGTCTGCAACGGTTACTGTTTCAACAGCTTCAGAGACAGGTTCAGGGTGATCGCCGATCGCAACATATCCCACGCCCACGAAGAGAGTTAAAAGTAATAAGGTTGATTTAATGTATTTATTCATTGTAGAAAAGATTAATTGTGGTTGACTCGCTTAAAGTTCAATGGTGGATGGCGTATTGTCAAAATATTTTAAGTCAAAATTTGAAATATGGGTAATATATTAATCTAAATTAGAAAAGCGCTTTTATCTTGTATTGTGTTTCACGTCAAGCGCTTAAATAGAATTTCAGGAATAAAAATTTTTTTTCTTGTATCGAATTTTGAGAGTGAAACCGCTGAATAGCTATACACTTGTTCATAAATTGAGGGTAATGTGTGACAGGTCTTGTATTGTTTAGGTTAGTTATTAAAACGAATGAATTTAATTAGAAAGAATCCTGTGTAATGTAGCTCATTGTTTTCGGGTTATGCTCGATGACGACGAGTATGGCACATAACATTTAAAACCGGGTTGATCAGGCAAGTATTGGTTCCCGGATTTTTCAGAAGGGGTTTAATTCCGTAAATTATAAAAGGCTGTTAAGGCAACTGAACCAAATATCATTTTTAAATCAAAAGATAGAGATAGATGAGTGCATCACTGGGGATAGGACGATTTGCGGGTATTAAAGTTCAAATACACTGGACCTTTTGGCTTCTCTTTGTATTTGTAGGAGTTATGGTTATTTCCAACAACGGAAGCCTCAATGATGTGCTATGGCATTTTCTGTTTGTATTTGCGCTTTTCTTTTGCGTGATACTCCATGAGTTCGGGCACGCACTTACGGCTAAACGATTTGGTGTTGGAACCCGAAGTATCACACTTTTACCAATAGGCGGGCTGGCCAGCCTCAAAGAGATGCCGGACAATCCCAAACAGGAGTTTTTGATAGCAATTGCAGGGCCGCTTGTAAATATTATAATAGCACTGCTTCTTTATCCGTTTGCCTCGCTTGAAACGTATATGGGGCAAGACCCCGAAGTCTTACAGGAGCAGCTGTCAACTATAAATGCTAATAACTTCCTGTTTTACCTGTTTTTTGTGAATATAGCTCTTGTTCTGTTTAATATGCTGCCGGCTTTCCCGATGGATGGCGGACGGGTATTCAGGGCCATATTGTCGATGAAACTGGGACGTATCCGGGCAACGGGTGTTGCTGCTTCGGTTGGTAAATTTTTGGCATTTCTGTTTTTTATTTTCGGTCTGTTCTACAGTGTTATTTTGGCTGTAATTGCCGTGTTTATCTATTTTGGTGCACATTCAGAAAACATAACGGTTCAGCAACTGGGCCTGCTGGAAGGGAATAAGGTCAGAGATGCAATGATTACAAAGTTTTCAATTCTTGAACCGGACTCTACATTATCAGATGCGGTTGATAAAATACTTGATACAACAGAGCAAAATTTCATAGTCGCCTCAAATGGTGATATTAAAGGTATTTTGTATATGGATAATCTTGCCCGCGCATTAAAACAGGGGGGTAAAGATATTCCCGTTAAAGAAGTAATGGACACCTCTTTTGAAACACTTGAGGCCGATAAGCCTCTAAAAGACGGATATCGAAATATTCAGCGGGGCGGTAAAAATTTCTTCCCGGTCTTAGAAAATGGAGATATCGTTGGCGTGGTGGATATGAATAATATCAACGAATTTCTGACACTCCGGGCCGAATATGATTATTGACCGCACATCTGAACCACATCTACAGCAATCCTGGCCCCATTCACTCCGGAATGACAGATGATCTCTGTTCAGAACATTTCGAAAACGTACGACGAGCAGGTATTAAAGAGTGTTAGTCTTGATATCCCGCAGGGAAAAACGGTATCGCTAATTGGTCCGAGTGGCTGCGGTAAATCCACACTGCTTCGCATTATCATGGGGTTGATCAATGCCGATTCGGGCGATATTCAGATTAATGGCCAAAAACTCACGCCGCAAAACATGCTCAATCTTCGCCGGCAGATGGGGTATGTCATTCAATCAGGCGGACTCTTTCCGCACCTGACCGCACGCGAAAACCTTACGCTTGTAACCGGGTACCTTGGCTGGGATAAAAACAAAGAGGTTCAACGCATTGAAGAACTTTGTGAATTAACAAGTATGTCGGTTTCAGATCTGAACCGGAAGCCTGATGGCTTATCAGGAGGCCAGGCTCAGCGAATCAGCCTGATGAGGGCGCTGATGCTCGATCCAGAGATTATTCTGCTTGACGAACCGCTGGGTTCCATCGATCCGCTGGTACGATACGAGCTGCAGCGCGATCTGAAATCCATCTTCAAAAAGCTGAAGAAAACCGTGTTGCTGGTCACCCATGATTTAGGAGAGGCAGCTTACCTGGGTGACCAAATCGCGTTGATGAAATCCGGTGACATTATTCAGACGGGATCCATTAATGGCATCATTAATAATCCTGCAGATGCTTTTGTCAAAAAATTCGTGAATGCTCAGCGAAGCCCGCTGGAGGATGTTTAAAATGATGAGATTCACGGAATGGCTGACAGTCCTGATTTTTGCAGTTACTTTTTCAATCGGATCTGCTATGGCGCAAGAGAAGGAGTCGGTTCATATCGGCACAAAAGCATTTACGGAATCGGTTTTGCTGGGAGAGTTGGTTACACAGTCTATCCATGCGGACGGCCGGGATACGGAACTCATCAAACAGCTGGGTGGTACACAAATTTTGTGGAATGCGCTGGTTGATGGCGAAATTGATGTCTACCCGGAGTACACGGGGACTATTACCGAAGAAATACTGGCCGGCCGGGGGATTGAATCAATCGCTGAACTCGACAGCGCGCTGGCCGGCTACAACATACAAATGACGCGACCGCTCGGGTTTAACAACACGTACGCCATTGGTATGAAGGAGCAGGTAGCCGATGAGCTGGACATTGAAACAATTTCTGATCTGCGCGATCATCCGGATCTCAGGTACGGATTTAGCAATGAATTTATGGATAGGTCTGACGGCTGGCCCGGTCTACGGCAGGCGGCCCGGTTATCGCCGGAAAGCGTACGTGGTCTTGATCACGATCTGGCATATCGAGGTCTTGATTCAGGAAACATCCAGGTGATTGACCTCTACTCAACCGATCCTGAAATTGAGTATTACGATTTGAGAGTGCTCGAGGATGACATCAACTACTTTCCGGAATACGAAGCATTGTTTATATACCGCAGCGATCTGAATGAATCGGTCATTCGATCGATAAAGCGGTTTGAAGGGGCTATTTCACGAGACAAGATGGTGCGCATGAATGCGGCCGTCAAAATTGACCGGGAATCGGACGCGGCTGTCGCCTCCCGGTTTCTCTCGGAAACATTTGGTATTGAGTCTGATGTCTACGAGGAAGGACTTTGGGACAGGCTGTTGCGTCACACGATCGATCATCTTTATCTGGTAGGCATCTCTCTTGGCCTTGCCATTCTCTTTGCAATTCCACTGGGCGTACTTGCTGTTAAGATAAAAGTAATCGAAACGTCGCTGCTTGGAGCTGTCGGAATCCTTCAAACCATTCCTTCGCTAGCACTTCTTGTATTTATGATTCCTCTGTTTGGGATTGGGGCTTTTCCGGCCATCGCCGCGCTGTTTCTATACAGCCTACTGCCAATAGTTCGAAATACCCATTCCGGGATCAAATCTATATCAGGACCGCTGACGGAATCCGCCCGTGCGCTCGGACTTCCTAATAGATTTATTTTACGCCGGATTGAGCTTCCTCTTGCTGTGCCGTCAATTTTGGCTGGCGTCAAAACGTCGGCGGTCATCAACGTGGGAACCGCAACGCTTGGAGCACTCATTGGGGCCGGAGGTTATGGTCAGCCGATCCTGACCGGCATCCGACTCGACAGTGTCCCGCTGATTCTCGAAGGAGCCGTTCCTGCCGCGGTTCTTGCGCTTCTTGTTCAGGGATTTTTTGATTTGATTGAGAAGTGGATAAGCAAGTGAGGAGTTGAAAATGATTAATTCATCCCGAGCCACTAATCTTGCCCAAAAAAGGGGCAACACTATTTTAGAGGTGACAGACAGTTTCTTTGCTGATCATAACTGATAAAAAATGTCTAAGCATCTAGTCCATTCGGCCTTGATTGGTGGATGAGTGGCATGATTTGCATCAAAGCGCGGGAGAAATCGCAACATCGGCTCCCACCGGGAGTCATTGATGTTGTGTAATCACGCGGGCAAAGCATGCCCGGAAGCAATCATAGCCTAGAGTTTTTTGATACTTTTGACGGTTCAAAAGTATGGGGAGTAAACGTCATGTTTAAAATCTGTCACTGGTAACAACTAATTTTCCCCAAAAAAAAGCAACACCATTTAGAAAATGTCAGGATTAGGTTTCCATTGGCCGTATATCGTGTATTTCGTGTATGGAAAAGTGTTCGGCGTACCGGGTAATTACTAATTTCAAAAGTACGTTCCCAGACCCTGAGTAATACATGGATTAGATCTTTCATAACCCCGTCGACTGAATTCATTTCTTCTGTAGAATCAACCGCCTCGGGGTGCTTGGGACGTATGCCTTCTCTTATCCCGCACTGCGCGCCGAAGACCCACGGCGTTTGTACGAGGCTACGAAGCTGTCGCCCCTATCGGGACTTATTTGTTACGCTCAAGCGCGTAACCGTTTATAAATTTTCAAATGTTTAGATTTGTGCTCAAAGAAATAACATCGTTGTCTAAAGCCTAAAGCAACACTTTTTAAAATCTTTCACTGGTAGACATTGAGAAATAGCTGATTAAGGTAGAAGTCAAAAAAAATATGTTGCCCTATCGAATGACACAAATGATTGGTTATTCGTACTTATTGATCCAACTGTCTTGAGGAGACTGTATGAGAAGCTGTACATCGGATATTTTTATGTGCCCACAAACTTTCCGGTAGAACCAATTTTTAGGAATGTGATGGTTTACTTTTGCAGATAGTTCTATTTACCGAAAGACGGCGTTTTATTCAGAAAAACTGTTTTTTTATTAAAACAGTGTAGTGTGGAAAAAAAAATTCAATAAATTCATATTCTATTACAGGCCTTATTTTTAGCCGAGAATCATTTATCATAATGAAATCGTCCATCTAATTCTCAAATCAACAAATTCCCAAATAATCCAGCTATGAATATTGTATTTCTTGATGCCAGCACTGTTGGAGACGTTCCAAATCTTAATTCATTAAAAGAGCTTGGTGATGTCACGTTTTATGATGTTACCTCTGCTGAAGAAACTGCAGAGCGCATATCTAAAGCTGAAGTCGTTATTACAAATAAAGTGGTAATGACACGGGAACTGATGCAAAACGCTGAAAATCTAAAGCTCATCTGTATCGCAGCCACCGGAATGAACAATGTGGACCGTGAAGCGGCGGCTGACCTGGGTATCGAAGTTAAAAATGTAGCGGGATATGCATCGGTCAGCGTGGCTCAAACCACGTTTGCCATGATTTTACATCTGCTGCAGGACATTCAATCTTACGACGCGTATGTGAAAAGCAAAGAGTACTCCAAGAGCCCGATTTTCACAAATATGGATCAGAACTATCACGAAATAAGCGGGATGAGACTCGGTATCATCGGGTTGGGAAATATTGGTAAGAAAGTGGCTGACATTGCAGAAGCGTTTGGGGCCGAGGTTGTCTATTACTCCACATCAGGCAAAAATACCGATCAGCCCTACACCTTGCTTGAGCTGGATGATCTGCTGACTACGTCAGATATTGTATCGATTCACGCGCCGCTGAATGAAAATACCGAGAACCTGATCGGCGCCGAACAGCTTCGCCTGATGAAATCGTCGGCGTTGCTCATAAATACGGGACGCGGCGGAATCGTGAACGAGGCAGATCTTGCCCGTGAACTGGATAAAGAAAGCATTGCCGGCGCCGCGCTCGACGTCTTTGAAAATGAACCTATCAAGGCGGATAACCCACTTCTGGGCATAGACAAAAAAGATAGGCTCGTGCTGACGCCCCACATCGCATGGGCCAGCGTGGAAGCCCGAACAGAGCTAATTGAAGGGGTGAAGAAAAATATCGAGGAATTTGTTAATAATTGAGTCTTCCTGATAACCGATAGACTGATGACTGAAGACCGGGGACCGGAGACAGAGGACCAAACCTTGATAAATGATTATCAGTTTGATCTCAATCTCCCCTATTCTTTAAGATTAATTTTGAGGTGTTATTTCTGTAAATAAACACTAAAAACTCAAAATTTTCAACTCTTCTCCTTCAGCAGATCACGGATTTCTGTGAGTAGCTTCTCCTGGGGAGGAATGGCTGCAACAGGCGCAGGTTTTACCTCTTCTTTCACTTTTGTTTTTTCGTAAGCTCTGATGACCAGGAAAATGGAGAATGCTATAATCAGGAAGTTAATAACGGTTTGGATAAACATTCCGTAGTTGATTGTTACGGCGGCTGTTTCTCCAACAGCTTCCTGCAGGACAATTCTTAACTCAGAAAAATCGACACCACCAATTAAAATCCCGATGGGCGGCATGATGATGTCGTTTACGAAGGATGTGACTATCCGCCCGAATGCGGCTCCAATCACTACCGCAACGGCAAGATCAACCACGTTGCCCTTCATGGCAAACTTTTTAAAATCTTCTTTTATGCTCATAGAGAACTCAATTGTTTTAAAATGATTCGTGAGGAATATATACCAAAAGGGAAGTATTGCAAAGCATTCCGGGAAGAAGTAAGAGAAAAAATGTTATTCAAAATGTAGAGCAGGCGGGATTCTAAGGCAAGATATCCTTTGTCATGAGCACGGCAGAATCAGGGCAGAGATCTCTGAACTGGGTTGATTGCCAGATTGCTTCCGGTGCGATTGAACGGTTGGCTGTTTCGTATTCCAGTGTTTCGAAAAAATCTGCAGCGGTGTCAGTCAGCAGCCAGAGTGAGTGAATTTCCATTTCAGCAGCCATCTTTTCCGTATGTCGCACAAGTTTCCGGCCCAATCCTTTGCCCCGGTGTGTGGGCGTCACTGCAAGCGACCTGAGCAGGCCGATGGTGCTATATTTTTCAATCCCTACAACACCGGTGAGTTGATCGTTAGATCGCTCTGTAAAAAACAGAACAGATTCATTATTGGTGAGATCCTTAACTGGGAGATCACATGACGTTAAAAGAGAATCGATTTCAGGAGTGAATGTGGTTTGTTTCATAAGATTTAGGGCAAATACAGCGGGCGATTAATACCAGCCCGGCGATGGACGTGAGGGGTGTGTAGGTAAGCTAAAATTCAAAGGTCACCGCAGGAAAGTTGATCGTTTGAATCCACCTAATGGGTAAAGATTATAATCACGATAACTTTAATAGATTAGATGGCTTACAGGCTATAAATTATATAACGGATAAAAGATTTAAAAAAGCAGGCCATCAGTTTGAAGACCGAAATTACTTTGGAAATCTTGAGTTTATTAAGATGATTTTAAATCACGACCAGTCAAACTCAATTTTTTGGCCTTTCTCGGCAGACTCATAAATAGCCATCAATATTTTAGTATCCCGCAGGCCCATTTCTCCGGGTACTTGGCTTTCCTTACCATTTATGACACAATCAGCGAAGGCGTCCATCTGTAACTTTTGTTGACCTACATTGGGGACATTTATTACACCATTATGGGTCTTCGCCTCGATTCCCCCATACCCATAAGAGGGTTCTATATGGCAAAATCCTTGGGTGGTATTAGCATGGTGATAATTATATGATTGGGCATAGCTGCTCTCACCTGTTGCTTTTTGGCCTCCCGGAAATTCAAGGGTCCATCTGATCGTCTCCTCAACCTCATCAAATAACTCGGGTTTGGTTTTCTCAGGGGTTTCTGCAATTACCGAAAGAGGAAGTTTGCCCATGGTATACATTGCAGCCTGAACTGCATAAACACCGACATCCATTAAAGGGCCACCTCCGGCTAATTCTTTATCTATGCGCCAGCGGTTGGGATCTGTAAGCCTAAAGGCGAACCCACTATTCATATCTGTTACGGGACCATAAATCTCATCCTGCCCAATATGCATGATTTCTTGATGATGCGGTTCAAAATGGAGCCTGTACCCAATGGATAGCTTTACCCCGGCTTTATTGCAGGCGTCCACCATAGCCCGGGCATCTGCCACCGAAGTGGCCATAGGTTTTTCACAAATAACATGCTTTCCCGCTTCTGCTGCACGAATGGTATATTCTGCGTGCATGGAATTGGGAAGAACGACATAAATAATGTCGATATCGTCATTATCTGCGATCTGGTCGTAAGAGTTGTAATTATAGATATTAGCGTCTGGAATATTATATTCACGACCGTATTGTTCTTCTTTAGAAGGTGTGCCGGTAACCAATCCTGACAGTTTGCAGAATTTAGTATTCTGTAACGCCGGAGCCAGCTGTCCCATCGCGTAACTACCAAGCCCTACCAGGGCAATGCCCAGTTTTTCACTATCGGGGAGATCTTCTCTTTTCTCCCACTGCTGATAGTAATACGGATGATTGTTGCTGTCTACCCTATATGCTCCTGCAAGACCTGGTAAGACAAACGCCCCTCCAATTCCGATTGAGAGATGTTTTAAGAATTCTTTTCTGGAATACCCCTTGCTGTTCATCTCATCATCTTTACTCATCCGATAACTCCTTTATTTAATTAAGATAATTCGTAAATGTAGTAAATACTTATGATTAGAATCCGCAAAATCAATTTACATGATTTTTCGAATCCTTAATTTGCCGTTTGTCTGTAAAACTGCAAAGGAAATGACGCTCCACTTTCGTAAGCTTCGTATTCAAAAATTACAACATATTTCGTTAGACCTTGCAACCTGAGTTCAATTTAAAAAATGGCAAAAACAGTCCAAAATGGGCGACATCTAACAATTTCCCGCGGGGGATGCGTGATCTACTGTTCTTAACAAAGGCAGGAGATGCCTCACCGAGGCGTGGCATGACATAAGTGATGACGAATTAACTTAACTAACGCCCATTTTGGACTGTTTTTGTTGATATCCAATAAATTTAAGAATCGAACTCAGGTTTGGAGTTTCAAAAAAGGGGTGCTCCACATTATCATATGATTCTTTACTTACCAAAGCTATATAAAATTGACTATCTAAGAAAATGGTTTTCTAAAAATTGGTATGAAGTAGCACAACGATTTTGGGATCTTAAAATCGAGAATCACCTAAAAGCAGGTGTTAGTTGTGATCAAGTAAATAATCTTCGCTTAGCAGGTGCATATCTTTCGAAGTACCTGGCAAAGGATGAAGGTGATACACCCGAAAACCAGGGTAGATATTGGGGATGTTCTCGAAATTGGGGAGAAGTGGTATTAAATTGTGCCGAATTAACCGGCAATCAGCTTATTCATTTCAGAAGGTTAGTAAAACGGTTTTTAAAAGGTAATCGTAGAATGCAAAAAATGTCTATACGGCCTTCTAATTTGGTCGTTTTTGGTCATTGGAGCTTTTTTACGCAAGCTATTGATTGGGTTAAACAAGTGCATTAAATAACATTGCGTAAAATAGGACTGTATATATAAAAAGGGAGTGCAGTTAGCTGCACTCCCTTTTTGCATTTAAAGACAAAAAATAAAAGTCGTTATTAACATCTTATATAGTTAGATGAAAGGAGTTAATTAAAGCCTGGGTAAGTGGTTGTGGCAAGGCGTGGGCTTGTTTGTAGTCCCATATCTCACTGTTCGCAGAAAGTAATTTGTTTTGTAAGTTAACAGTCAATTTTTATTCAAATTAGTACCTTCTAAAAGTTGTAATAACAATTTTAAAAAACTAACTAGCTAGAGATATCTCGAAAGCTTCTCCAATATGTTGAGATTTCCATTCAGCATTTTTTGCGGTAATGTCAATTGTATGTGATACTATTCCAAGGCTCTTTCTTAATTCTTTCACAGTAGGGTTGAATCTCAAAATCGCTTTAGTAATCTGTGAATCCCGCTTCTTAGGTCTATTGAATTTCTTTGGTGAGGATGTAAGGTGTAGGCTCTTTGTAAGATTATGATACTTATGAAGCATGTCCTGCTTAGGCAGAGAAGACTTAGAATATGGGGTAATACTAGCTATAGGATCTTTCTCTAATAGTTTATCCCAAATTTCTTGATGAAATCCATTTTCAGAGCCATGGTGTGGAATTTTGAAGTAGGTAGATTTATTTGCTCCATTAACTATATTTGAGTACCTCGTTATGTTTAACCATCCATATAGATCATTATCTTTTACTTCTAAGTCAGCTCCGAGCAAAACATTGTGGTACCCAATTTCTATGAGCAATACTACAGATTTATCATTGGGAGAAAGTAATGGAGTTCTTATATCAGATTTAGATGCTTGATCTATTAATCCTGAAAGTTCGATTTCGTAATCCTCATTAACTTTTTCAGATGGGGATAAAGCACTGATAGCTATTCTTTGAGATTTGTAGACATCCGAATATAAAATTTGATCATAAGATGCTCTCCATCTTCTTGCTTTATTACTTAAAGAATCAAGGCATTTTACGAAGTCACTTGTAGTGGAATTCTCAAACCTCTCCTTGTTTTCGCTATCGAGAGTAACAAAATCGTAGAACTTCTTTTTATTATTTGCTCTAGCAAATACAAAATCTGCATCCTGGCATTTCTCAACGATTTGTGGCATCCCATTTATATGGTCTTTATGCCAATGCGTGCAAATTATTCTCTTAACTCTAGAGAAATCGATATTGTTTTCTTCCAAAAATAAAAGGGGAAGTGCTTTTCCTGTTTTCTTATCTACGCAACTATCAATAACAATAAAGTCTCTATTGCCTAGGTGAATAACGATACTTTCTCCATATCCACCACCTTGAGATATAATATTTACTGAGCAAATGTCTAAATCAAATGAGTTGATTTTCATCAGTTTGCTTCGGGCGCTTTTAAATATTCAGCGACTTTAGAATTTACTTTATTTACTAAACTTAAATCCCACTTGATAACCTTTTGAAATCGAATCCTGGAAGATTTTTCTATCTGTCCTAAATATTCTTTTCTTCCAATACTCCAATAAAAGATTTTGCCAATTTCGAGTGATTCACGTTCATTTTCAGATATATCAAAGATTGAAAATTCTGCAAATTCGTCAGCGCCACCATTTGTTAAATCTATTAGTCTAGCTTCAAAACTTTCATCTTTTACTTTTGTTACATGTCCTTTCCATTTTTGGATAGATTCGAATACTGATAAATTTTTGTAGGATTGTCCACTTTTAGTGAATAAGTCTTTCTCAGAAGTAGACTCATTTTCAGAATGAGTTTGAGTGTCATCGATCGTAGTGTCTTTTTCTTCGTAGTCAGTAATTTTTTCACTATAAATATTGTGAGTGGCTTCTTCTGAAGTATAATCCTCTCCTGTTTGTATTGATTCATTTAGAGTATCTTCTTCTACACTTAAAATCTCGAGAGTCTTTGAATCCATAGTTTAAGTAATATCTAAGTTGGTTAGAAAAAAATTAAATTTTTTATTCGCTTCATCTTGTGCTTCAAACCAAAAATTATTGAGCAAATTAATAAATTCTTTGGATGATTGGTCAGCTACACCAACTCTTTCGAAATGGTTATTTATTCTGAACTCCACACCGAGTTTCTCAATTAGTCTCGAAGGTTGAACTCTGATCCTGACTTTACCTTTATGACCATCACTTCTTTCTTCTTGAACCATTTCTATCCGTTCCATTTTAGGATTACTAATTATATTAGCCCAATTTTCAAAAGGCGCAAGTTTTCTTCCAATGTCTAGATAATCATTTTCACTTACAGTGAAATGGTATGTAAAATTAACTCCAAGAAAATTTAATTCATTTCCCTCAACTGCAGTAATTAATGATAAAACTATATCTTTTATTATCTCATGATGAGAATCACTTACAGTTCCAAATACTAAGCGGTCTGGTCTAATTTCTAATTTGCCCCATTCTGCAATATCAAAACTAGTTATTTTTGGTGATATGACGTGGATTTTAGCATTATCTGCTTCAGTTTTACTCAATAAGCCGTGATTCAATAACCACTGTGGTGTGAATAGTGTGGTTGGCATATTACCGACTACCACTAAAGAAAATTCCGTTGCTTTTTTTTGCAAGGGCTTTGTAATTAAGATTAGCCTTAGATTATTCGATTTATAAATTTATTATAACCAAATCCACTCAAAGTTCAATTTTATTTATAGTAAAAACCTTATTGAGTCTCATAGGAGATTTACTTCATTTTAGTTTTTGGGTGTATTCGAGCTTTTACTTGGAGAGAAAAAATCGGTGCAAACATGAGGTTTGTTTGTACCAATGTTTGTACCATAAATAAAAAAAACCTTGCAAGTCAATGACTTACAAGGCTTATTGTGCCCTGGACTAGAGTCGAACTAGCACTCCCTAAACGGGAACTGACCCCTCAAGCCAGCGCGTCTACCAATTCCGCCACCAGGGCAAAAACAATATTCAATATGTTTGTCAATTTTGTCGTCTTGTAGAGGACGACGGAAACTGCCCCCTCAACCCCGAAAGTATTTGGGGTAATGATTCCGCTTACAGGGTAGTTTCAACAAGACTTAAAAGATAGGGGTTTTTCTGTATAAATGGAAAGAGGAGTTCACAAGGTTTTTGTATTTTTTTTGCGATGGTTTTAACGGTATCTGAATTGATAATCTGAAGTTGTTGTTTGAAGCCTACTATATTGGGGCGGTACTCAGTTCAGTAGTTCCAGCTTAATAAATAAAACGGGCAAAGAAACCACACTTCGGTCATTCGTCAACTGTCCACCGTCACCTTTCATCTTAAATCTTTTATCTAAAATCTATCTATGACCAACCAGGATATTGCAGCCAAACTCCGTGAAGTTCATGATCTGATGCAGCTTAAGGGCGAAAATCGTTTTAAAGTAATTGCGTTCGACCGCGCTGCTCAAACTATTGAAGGCCTCAAAACAGAGGTGCTGACGCATGTTGAAGAAGGAACACTTACGGACATCAAAGGGATTGGGAAGTCGATTGCTGAAGATATTACCGCACTGGTTGAAACCGGTACCATGCCGGTTCTTGAATCTCTCAGGGAGTCGGTTCCAAAGGGATTGGTGGAGTGGCTTAATATTTCCGGCCTGGGTCCCAAAAATATCGTAAAAATTCACACAACTTTGGGTATCACCGAAATGCACGAGCTTAAAGAGGCGTGTCAAAGCGGGGCAGTGGCGGATCTGCCCGGACTGGGGGAAAAATCGGCTGAGAAAATCCTGAAGTCAATTGAGTACCTGGAGAAGTTTGGCGAACGCTGCCGGATAGACCAGGCGTATGATGTGGCCGAGCCAATGCTGGCGTTTGTGAGCGGAATAGACGGCGTGACGAGATGTGAAATTGCAGGATCACTGCGCCGATCAGTGGAAACCATAGGGGACGTGGATATTCTTGCTGCGGCTGATAAAGACAATGCAAGCGACATTTTTGAAAGGTTCGTGAATCACGAGCTTGTCACTGAAGTCCTGGGGCGTGGTGATACTAAAAGCTCAGTAAGGACCGAAAGTGGCCGGCAGGTAGATTTAAGAATTGTTTCAGAAAAGGAATACCCGGCTGCACTGATGTACTTCACCGGCAGTAAGGAACACAACATTGTGATGCGTCATCGGGCCCGGGATCGAGGTATGTCGCTTAATGAGTACGGTCTGTTTAAACTGACGGACGAAAAAGAGACCGATTTTGATCAGCCGGTAGACACAAGTTCAGAGGCTGATATCTACAAAAAACTAGACCTGAATTTTGTGCCGCCGGAACATCGTGAGGACCGGGGTGAGTTTGAGTTTTACGCTGATCATGAGTCGATGGATTTGCTTGAGGAAGATCAGATCAAAGGCGTGGTTCACGCCCACAGCACATGGAGTGATGGCAAATTTTCCATCAGGCAAATGGCGGACGCATGTATAGAGTGCGGGTATGAATATTTGACCGTCACCGATCACTCCAAAACGGCAGCCTACGCCGGCGGATTGTCTGTTGATGAGGTGAAGATGCAATGGGAAGAGATCGACGAGTTGAACGACGAGTATTCGAAAAAGAACTTCCGAATCTTTAAGGGGATTGAATCGGATATTCTGACCGACGGCTCGCTCGATTATCCTGATAAGATACTTGAAGGATTTGATATCGTAATTGCCAGCGTGCATTCGGGACTCGAGATGGAGTTCGATAAGATGATGGAGAGATTTGAAAACGCAATCAATAATCCGTACACCCACATGATTGGGCATCCAACCGGACGGCTTCTCTTGAAACGAAGTGAAAGTAAAATGGACCTGAATAAGCTGGTAGAACTGGCTGCAGCGAAAGGTGTGGCAATAGAGATCAATGCTAATCCTCGCCGGCTCGACCTCGACTGGCGGTACGGAAATAAAGCGAAAGACGTGGGTTTACTGACATCCATCAACCCGGATGCTCATACAATTGAAGGAATAGACGATATTCGCTATGGCGTGATGATTGCACGGAAGGCGAAATTTAGTCCTGATCGAGTACTTAATACGAAATCTGCTGAGGAGTTTGAGAAATGGCTTGAGAAGTGATGAGTGTTTAGTTGTGAGTGTTGAGTTAATTTTTCACTAATAACTCAACACTCAAAACTCATCACTTTTTCTTTAGAAAGTCGATGACTTTCAACGCGGGGTCCGGGCTGCCCATAATATAGTAATGCAAGCCGGGGACGCCCGCTTCCATTAACTCAAGACTCTGTTGTTTGGCCCACTCAATTCCGATGTTCTTCGAATTTTTTTCATCAGATGACACTTCGTTGGCTAGAGCATCAGGTATGTTCAGGTGAAAATTTCGAGGCAGCCGAACCAGGTGTCCGGGCGTCGTCAGTATTTTCATACCCGGAACAATAGGGACATCTATGCCTGCAGCCCGGCATTTATCAACAAATGCAAAAAAAGCATTGTTGTCGAAGAACATTTGTGTGACGATATAATCACCGCCGGCATCTACTTTTTGCTTGAGGCGTTTGATATCCCAGTCGATA
This sequence comes from Rhodohalobacter sp. 8-1, assembly GCF_038150125.1. Taxonomy (NCBI): domain Bacteria; kingdom Pseudomonadati; phylum Balneolota; class Balneolia; order Balneolales; family Balneolaceae; genus Rhodohalobacter; species Rhodohalobacter sp. 8-1. Next base: position 48,512 of record NZ_JBBVMF010000011.1, read on the forward strand.
TTCGGGGCTTCGAAATGCTTCTCCGGATACCCGGCCACGCCCACGCAAAAGTTTGATGATTCAGCATTGTTAATATCTTCCAGGTATTCGCCTTTATTCATATTCTGGATCTGGTTGACCAGGTCAATGGCATATTTGTTTACGGTACCGTTAAGATTGAGTGATATCTGAGATCCTGTATTATCACCCCGGATAGCAAGCACGTTATGAATACCCAGGTAGTTCAGCTCGATGAGTGCATCCTCGCTCTCTTCTTTAGAAAATCCTTCGCAGATCAGGTGAGGGACAGGGTCGATGCCATACCGGTGCAGGATAGCCGCACAAAGCCCGATAGTTCCGGGACGTTTTCGGCGAATCACACGTCTTAATGTGCCATCTTTCTTCTCTTCAACATGTGCTTCAGCAGCGTGGTAAGTAACATCGATAAAGGGAGGTTTTACTTTGTCTACCACCTTATCAAGCGATTCAAATACATCACTCACTGATCCGCCTCGCTTTGGGGGAATAATTTCGAATGAAATGAGAGGTTCGGTCGCTCTATCGTAATGCTCAACAACTTTCATAAACGTAATGATTTTGGCCTGTAAATTGTGGATTTTATAGGCTTCTGCCAACCAGGTAAACAAAGATTATTTTAAACTATGCGTTCCAGCCACCCTATATTTGCCCGCCTGAAAGAAAGTATTCTTGTTCTTGACGGTGCGATGGGTACCATGATTCAGAACTACAATTTAACTGAAGATGATTTTCGCGGATCAGAACTCGTTAATTTCGAACATGATCTGAAAGGAAATAATGACCTTCTGTCGTTAACTCAGCCCGATATAATACGGGAAATTCATTCCAATTTCCTCTCTGCCGGGGCTGATATTCTTGAAACAAATACGTTCAGCGCAAATCCCATCTCCCAGGCCGATTATAACCTTCAGGACAGAAGCTATGATCTGAATGTGGCGTCGGCTAAAGTCGCTCGTGAGGCTGCAGATGCGTTCACGAAAAAGAATCCGGGTAAACCGAGGTTCGTAGCCGGCGCGATCGGCCCCACAAATAAAACACTCTCGCTTTCTCCTGATGTGGAAGATCCGGGGTTCCGGGCGTTAACGTTCGATGAACTGGTAGATTGCTACACTGTTCAGATAAAAGGCCTGCTCGATGGCGGGGTTGATGTTCTTCTTGTTGAAACGGTGTTTGACACGCTCAATTGCAAAGCGGCCATTTATGCAATTCATCAATACACGCGAAAAATAGGGAAACAGGTTCCGATTATGATCTCCGGGACGATTGTGGATCAGAGCGGCCGAACGCTTTCCGGGCAGACCACGGAAGCGTTCTGGTTGTCGGTGAAGCATGCGAATCCGCTGCTGAGTGTGGGTCTGAATTGTGCGCTGGGCTCAAAACAGATGCGGCCGTTTATCAAAGATCTGGCTGAAAATGCCACCTGTTTTACCAGTCTTTATCCCAATGCCGGGCTTCCGGATGAGATGGGAGAATATGGCGAATCCCCTGAGTTCATGGCTGAACAGTTTGCTGATTATGCCGGCGATGGATTCGTAAATATTGTGGGCGGCTGCTGCGGAACCACCCCGGATCATATCCAGGCGATTGCCGAAGAAGCCGCGAGACACAAACCGCGCGTCATCAAAAAGAAAAAGCCGTACATGAGGCTGAGCGGGCTGGAACCACTGGTGATCCGTCCTGAAACCAATTTTGTAAATGTGGGCGAGCGTACAAATGTCACCGGATCGGCAAAGTTCAAGCGGCTCATCAAAAATGAGGAGTACGAGGAAGCTCTGTCTGTTGCCAGGGAACAGGTGGAAGGCGGCGCACAGATTGTGGATGTGAATATGGATGAGGGGTTGCTGGAGTCGGAGCAGGTGATGAAAGACTTTTTGAACTTGATGGCGGCTGAACCCGATATCTCCCGCGTGCCGATGATGATCGACTCATCAAAGTGGAGCGTCATTGAGGCCGGGCTGAAGTGTGTGCAGGGTAAAGGGGTGGTGAATTCCATCAGCTTGAAAGAAGGAGAGGAGCAGTTTAAAAAGCAGGCGCAGACGATCATGGATTACGGGGCAGCTGTAATTGTGATGGCGTTTGATGAAAAAGGTCAGGCTGATTCGCTTGAACGCCGCCAGGAGATTTGCCGCCGGGCGTACGATATTCTTGTTGATGAGGTTGGGTTTCCGCCGGAAGATATTATCATGGACCCGAACATCCTCACAGTGGCCACCGGGATTGAGGAGCACAATAATTATGCGGTCGATTTCATCGAGGCGACGAAATGGATCAAAGAGAATCTGCCGCACGCGAAAGTGAGTGGTGGTGTGAGCAACATCTCATTCTCGTTCCGCGGGAACAATACCGTTCGCGAAGCGATGCACTCTGCATTTCTATATCATGCGATTAAAGCGGGAATGGATATGGGAATTGTGAATGCAGGTCAGCTTGAAGTGTATGAGGAGATCGAGCCGGAACTTCGCGATAGGGTAGAAGACGTGCTGCTCAATCGTCGCGATGATGCCACGGAACGCTTGCTGGAGTATGCAGAAACCATCAAGGATAAATCGGGCGGAGCGGCGAAAGAAAAAGATGATGCCTGGCGGAAAGAGTCGGTTGAAGAACGCATCAAACATGCACTTGTGAAAGGCATTGTGGACCATATTGAAGATGATGTGGAAGAAGCACGGCAGGCATACGACCGGCCGATTGAAGTGATTGAAGGGCCGATGATGGACGGCATGAACGTGGTTGGCGACCTGTTTGGAGCAGGAAAGATGTTTCTGCCGCAGGTAGTGAAAAGTGCCCGCGTGATGAAAAAAGGCGTGGCCATTTTGATTCCATTTATCGAGGCAGAAAAAGAGAAGAATAAACGCAAAGAACCCAAAGCGAAAGTGCTCCTGGCAACAGTAAAAGGCGATGTTCATGACATCGGGAAAAATATTGTGGCTGTGGTACTGCGCTGCAATAACTACGACGTGGTGGACATCGGCGTGATGAATCCTGCCGAAAAAATTCTGGCGGCAGCAAAAGAGCATAATGTAGATATCATCGGCCTGAGCGGGCTGATTACGCCATCGCTCGATGAAATGGTAAATGTGGCGAATGAGATGAAGCGCGAAAAATTCAGTGTTCCGCTGATGATCGGCGGCGCGACGACATCTCGAATGCACACTGCGGTAAAAATTGCGCCAAGTTACAACCATCCTGTGATTCATGTGCTGGATGCCTCTCGCAGCGTCACGGTGGTCAACCGGCTGGTATCCGACACGCTGAAAACCGGTTTCGTGGATGAAATCTCAACGGAATATGAAGATCTCCGGGAGCAGTACAAAAGCCGGGGTAAAAAGAAAAAGTATCTCCCGCTTGAGAAAGCGCGTGCTAATAAAACAGACATTGATTGGGAGAGCACACCCATTGTTACGCCAAAGAAACTGGGCGTGACCCGTGTAGAGAATATGGATCTGTCGGTACTTCGAAACTACATCGACTGGACCCCGTTTTTTATCGCCTGGGAGATGAAGGGCCGCTATCCCGATATTCTTGATGATGATAAAGCCGGTGTTGAGGCCCGGAAACTATTCAAGGATGCAAACGAGCTTCTTGATAAGATTATAGATGAAAATCTGTTGACCGCCCATGGCGTAGCAGGACTTTACCCGGCAAACTCAGTTGGCGATGATATTGAGATTTATGCTGATGACACCCGATCAGAGGTGATTGCAAGATTTCATGCGCTACGCCAGCAGTCGAAAAAGCGGGCGGGGCAGCCGAATAAAGCACTGTCCGATTTTGTGGCTCCCAAAGAGACCGGTATCGCTGATTATATGGGAGCCTTTGCTGTGACGACCGGTCATGGAACACTTGATCTTGTGTCGCATTTCGAAGAGGATCATGACGACTATAACGCTATCCTGGTGAAAGCAATCTCCGATCGGCTCGCCGAGGCATTTGCTGAGTATCTTCATGAAAAAGTGAGAACTGAGCTATGGGGATATTCAACTGAGGAAAACCTCGAAAACAAGGAGTTGATTAAGGAGATGTACAACGGTATTCGTCCGGCACCTGGTTACCCGGCGCAGCCTGACCATACCGAAAAAGTGACGCTGTTTGATTTGATGGACGTTCCGGAAGCAACAGGAATATCATTGACAGAACATCTTGCGATGGATCCTGCATCGTCTGTGAGCGGCCTCTTTTTTGCCCATCCGGAAGCCAAATACTTCAATCTCGGCGACATCAAGCGAGACCAGGTGGAAGACTACGCCCGCCGAAAAGGAATGACAGTGAAAAAAGTAGAAGAGTGGCTCGGCCCCAACCTCGCTTACGAACCGGAAGAGGTCGTTAAGGTTTGATTCATGGACCTGCAAGAGCATCCGGTGTGTTTCCGGATTCCTGGCAGAGTCCCCGGGTAGAAAAGTGAGAAGGCAGAAGCGATGAGTAAAAAGATCTGTCAGCATTCTGGCGCTTCACCGGTTTCTGACAGCGTTTGGAGTGAATTTTTGCAAAGACATGGCATGTCTCTTCAACAACAGCAGTCAAATTTTCCCACTGGCTTGTTTCGATTCTGATCGCTGAATTGCGAGAAACAGACATGCAATGTCTCTCCCTGTACTACAATTTCCCTTAATTCAACGCTGACAGATCCGGTGGGTGCTCATATGTTATACAAACAAGATGTATTTGACAATTAGTACAGTAAGTATGACCATTGAACACCTTTTTTTCACCCTGCTGGATATGGAAACGGCCTGGTAATTCCATCTTGGTGCTAAACACCAGATCTTCTGGATGTACACTGACAGGCACACCCAGGTCGTCTCATATGTTATACAAACAAGATGTATTTGACAATTAGTACAGTAAGTATGACCATTGAACACCTTTTTTTCACCCTGCTGGATATGGAAACGGCCTGGTAATTCCATCTTGGTGCTAAACACCAGATCTTCTGGATGTACACTGACAGGCACACCCAGGTCGTCTTCCTGCCGTTAACTTACAACAGTACCTATTGAGTCGTCACCATTTTTTATGACGATATCATCCATTCATGAGCTATATGTGAGCGTCAGGTTCCTTCCCAGCATTTCATACCAAATAAAAACTACCAGTCTACCCATGATTTATAGCCTTGGCATTGATATTTCTAAAGATGACTTCGCCGCGTGCCTTCAGCGTTACAACCTTCGCGAACAAACCTATCAGGTCATTGCCCGAAAGACATTTAAAAACAAACTTTCCGGATTTAAAGCCTGCATGAGCTGGTCAAGCCGCCACATGAAGAAGAAGCCCGCACCCTTGCGTGTAACGATGGAAGCTACTGGCGTATACTATGAGCCAATGGCGTTGTATATCCATGAACACCATGAAGAGGTCCACCAGGCCGTTGTTCTGCCAAGCCAATCTAAAAAGTTTATCGAGTCCCAGGGACACCGCAGCAAAACCGATAAAATAGATGCCCATGGACTATCGCAAATGGGAGCCGAGCGGAATCTGGTGCCCTGGAAGGGAATCGACCCGTTTTGGCGCGAATTGCGATCGATGACGCGCACACGCTGCGAACTGCTGGAACAGCGCACGCAATTGCGCAACCAGCTGCACGCCCTGTCTCATAGCGGACAGCCGGCCCACACCGTTGAAGATGCCATAAAAGAGTGTATTCAGGCGCTGAGCGAGCAAATCAACAAACTAACGGGGCTTATCAGCAAGCACCTCAAATCCCGTGAGGATTTAAAACGGCCAATCGCTTGTTTGCGAAGTATTCACGGGATTGGTGATCTGACGATCGCCTCGATCCTAGCCGAAACCAATGGATTTTCCGTATTCCACAGCATTTCCCAACTAATTTCCTTTAGTGGCTATGACGTCGTTATTCAGCAATCAGGCAAATGGTGCGGTCAGGAAAAGATTTCTAAAAAAGGCTCCAAATACATCCGGAAAGCCATGTATATGCCGGCGTCAACGGTTATACGCTGCGAGAAAGGCCCAGTTTATCATATGTATAAACGGCTGTTGGCCGTTCACAATATTGAGATGAAAGCACATGTTGCCGTTCAAAAAAAACTGTTGAGGTACATGTATGTATTATGGAACAAGCATGAGACCTTTGACCCGGCTGTCATTGTAGAGGAACGTAAACGTCATGAAAAAAGAAGAAAATAACCAGATTAAACTTGAATTATAACACAGTACCTGTCAGGTTGAACCAGGCCCAGACATGGTATGTTTGTTCACTCCCATATTTTGGATCAATCCCTCGACTAAGATTATATCCGATAAATCCTATTGTTGCACGAGAGACGTACCATGTTTATACACAATATACAAGCCATGTTTCCCTCACAAGTCATTTTGGTATAAAAAGAAAATTTCAATTGCGCGACTATTCACGCTCAAATATTATTCGCAGTATAGTTTGCAAAAAGTTATAATAGTATATCATGTCTTAAAACGTTGTCATTAGACATCGCGGTTTATACCAGGAAAAATTTCAAACTAATAAGATGAAAGCTTACAAATTCAAAACGAAGGTCTCTGAAAAAGGAACTATTCGTATCCCGGACGATTCTGATCTACGTAACCAGGAGGTGGAGGTGATTGTCATTTCTTCTGAAAAAGAGAAAGATTCGAAAATGAAAGCTTCCGAATTTGTGAATAAATGGGCAGGTTTTCTTTCTGATGAAGATACAGATAAAGCAAAGCAAGATTATTTGACAGAAAAGTACAGATAATGGAGAGGGTATTATTTGATACTAATATTATACTTGATGTCGCTTTAAAAAGGATGCCTCATTTTGAACTTGCTTCAGAATTGTTTGAAATGATAGACAGGAATAAAGTTACTGGTCACGTGACGGCATCAACTATCACAGATATTTATTATATATCAAAAAAGCAGAAAGGGCATAAATCAGCCATTGCTTTTATTTCCAGTTTGATTGAGATTTTGGATGTAATTGGCGTTGATAAAGAGACCATAATAAATGCTTTAAGAATGGATCTTAAAGACTTCGAAGATTCAATCCAGGTTTCAGCTGCGCAGTATTACAAACTTGATTGTATCATTACCCGAAACAAAGCAGATTTTGAGCAATCATATTTGAAAGTATTTACTCCTAAAGAATATCTGTTCCATATTCGTGGATGAGAAAAAGACCTGTCAGCATGCCGGCGACGTTCCGGTTTCTGAGGGCGCCGTGGGTGATTCTGTTGAATCGTTAAATTGTTGAACTGTAAAATGGTGAACCGGAATTGAACCATGGACCTGCAAGAGCATCCGGTGTGTTTCCGGATTCCTGGCAGAGTCCCCGGGTAGAAAAGTGAGAAGGCAGAAGCGATGAGTAAAAAGATCTGTCAGCATTCCGGCGCTTCACCGGTTTCTGACAGCGTTTGGAGTGAAATTTTGTAAAGACATGGCATGTCTCTTCAACAACAGCAGTCAAATTTTCCCCTGTTTTGTTTGAATTCTGATCGCAGAATAGTGAGTAACAGACATGCAATGTCTCACCCTGATTTTTCCCGTAATTCAACGCTGACAGATCCGGTGGGTGTATCGCTGAGTGCGGTACCTGCGGCTGTCAGGTTGATTTTAAACCTCATCATATCGGAAACAGCTCACCTCGTGATCATTGACCATCCCAACAGCCTGCATAAATGCGTAGCAAATGGTGGGGCCTACAAACTTGAACCCGTCTTTTTTAAGCTGTTTGCTCATCGCTTTTGATCGCTCCGTTTCTGCCGGAACATCATCTAAAGATTCAAATGCATTCACGATGGGTTCGCCATCAACAAAACTCCAGATATAGTCGCTGAACGATCCGTGCGTTTTCGTGACTTTCAGACAAGCTTTTGCATTTTGTATAGCCGCATCAACCTTCAAACGATTGCGAATAATGCCGGGATTTGATAGCAATTCCTGCCGTTTTGTATCATCGTACCGGACGATTTTTTCCGGGTCAAACTGATCAAACGCCTCGCGATAAGAGTCTCTTTTTTTGAGGACGGTGAGCCAGCTCAGGCCTGCTTGCGCGCCCTCCAGGATTAGCATTTCAAAAAGATGACGGTCGTCATAATTCGGAACGCCCCATTCTGTATCGTGATAGTCTTTCTCTAATTCTGAATGAGTAGCCCAGCTGCATCGGTTCATAAAAGTCGTATTATATTAAGGAGAAGTTTGTAAAAATTGGACCGTCAAATCCATATCTTCAGCATAGAAGAAGAAAGAAAAAATATATCTAAACAAATAGCATCATTTATGTACGACATTGTAAGAATATCCGGAGATGGCATTGGGCCAGAGATTACAGATTCAGTTTGCAGAATTTTAGAGGCTGCAAAGCTTCAAATCAACTGGATTGACGCAAGAGCGGGAGAAGCGGTGTTTAATGAGACCGGAAACCCGCTGCCGGAGGAGACGATTGATGCAATAAAAGAGCACCGGATTGTTCTCAAAGGCCCGCTGACCACTCCCGTTGGCGCAGGTTTTCGATCGATCAATGTTGCGCTTCGACAAAAGTTCGACCTCTACAGTAATATTCGTCCGGCTAAATCGGTCCCGAATGTAGACAGTAATTTCCGCGGGGTTGACCTGGTGATGTTCCGGGAAAACACGCAGGGACTCTACATCGGTAAGGAGCATTGGGTAGATGAAGAAGAAAAACATGCAGAGAGCATAGCTGTTGTGACTGAAGCTGCGAGCGAGAAAATTATTACAGCTGCATTTGAGTATGCAAAGAAAAATAACAGGAAAAAAGTGACGCTTGTTCACAAAGCAAACATTCTGAAGCTTACGACCGGCCTGTTTCTGAAAGTGGGAGAGCGCGTGGCCAAAGACTATCCCGACATTGAATTCCAGGATCTTATCGTGGACAACATGGCAATGCAGATGGTGATCAACCCGAGCCAGTTTGATGTAATTGTAACCACAAACCTGTTTGGAGATATTTTATCTGATCTCGCGTCTGGCCTGGTTGGCGGACTTGGCGTGACCGGTGCGGCAAATATTGGAGATGATGCCGCGATGTTTGAAGCGGTTCATGGATCGGCTCCTGACATTGCGGGACAAGGTAAAGCCAATCCAATTGCACTCTTATTTTCCGCTCTGATGATGCTGGAGCATCTGGATGAGCATCGTGTGGCAGAACGAATACGGTCGGCAGTGTATGCAGTACTGCAGGATCACAAAGAAGACTGTACGCAGGATATTGGCGGACAAGGGACAACTAAGAGTTTCACTGATGCTGTCTGTAATATTCTTGAAGATTGATTTATCGGATTGGTGTATTAGAATTGGTTAAGAGGACGTCATCCCGGTCTCCGAGCCGGGATCTCCCAATCCCGCCCGACCTCTAAACCCCGCCATTTACAAGTTCTTTCACTTGCAGTAATGGAAGATCGCGGGTCAAAGCCCGCGATGACTCCTTTTTAAAGCTGAATGCCGGGGATATTTTTTCTAGATTTAAAATCGAAATGAATTTTAAACACTACAGCTGGTCAATCTCTTTAAATTTTACCTCTTTGCTGCCGGTATCAAACAAGGCCATCATCGCATCGCCGTCAAATCCATTTACGCTTCCCGGGTTGATGGAAATCGTATCTCCGATGGTTTCAACACCGGCTTCATGGGTATGTCCGCTGATCACCACGTCATAAGTACCTGACTTCTCAAGGCTCCGGGTTATCTCTTCGTGCGTCCCGTGGTAAACAGCGAACTTTAAACCATCTTCAGAAAAGCTGAAAAAGTCGCCGTGAAGAGTGGCATCAATTGCGTCGAATTTTTTCATTAATGTGAACTTATCCCCGTCATTGTTGCCAAAAACGCCGTGGAGCGGTAAACCCTCAAAAAGCGGAATTATAAACGGGCTGCAGTAATCTCCGGCATGAATGAGCTGGCCGATGTTTCTCGATTTGAAGTAATTGGCGGCTATCTTTGTGTTTTCTATGTGATCATGTGAGTCAGAACAGATTCCTATCAGCATAGCAAATTGATTTTTTGTTGGATGTTAAGTGGAATAACAAAATTACAAAAGTTGTAGTTTGACTGAGGTATATTTACATCCATGTTATCCATTTGAGCCAAAGCTACCTCCCTCCGCAAGGAGATCTCTCGATGCACTCGCTCCGCTCGTTTACTCGAGATGACAGGGCCGTGGGTTTAGGAAGGCGCGGCGCATAAGTGGCATAGGCTGCTCAAAATTCATGTCCGCGCCGCGGAATTCATTTATATTGGCGGCGTGAAAATGAACGTCGCAAACGTATAAATCGGATACGCCGCCCTCAAAAACAACATCGACTTGTCATTTCGAGCGTAGGCTTCTTTTGGCCGGAGCCGAGCTCATCTTTTCTGTACGCGCTAGCGAAATCTCCACGCTCTTGGATCCATATTGATCAGCGTCCTGTCACCGGTAACGTAGAGCCGAATTTTTGTGTGCCAAAGCTGGGCTAATTTTTTCCCACGTTAACAATACATTCCCGGGCTGAGAACAATTAAGAGCAACGCCTTTAAGAACTCGTCCCATCATAAGGAGATCTCTCGATGCACTCACTCCGCTCGTTTACTCGAGATGACAGGGCCGTGGGTTTAGGAAGGCGAGGCGCATAAGTTGCAGAGGCTGCACCAAATGCATGTCCGCGCCGCGGAATTCATTTATATTGGAAGCGTGAAAATGAACGTCGCAAACGTATAAATCGGATACGCCGCCCTCAAAAACAACATCGACTTGTCATTTCGAGCGTAGGCCTCTTTTTGCCGGAGCCGAGAAATCTTCCCGCGCTCGGATCCATTATGACCAACGCCCTGTCACGTGTAGACCGGGGCGCAATGTTATGCGCCGAAGCCAAGCTCATCTTTTCTCTGATTCAGCGATATCTTCCCGTGCTGCCAGCGTTTTTTCTATCCAATTGCCAATATCATCCATCACCTCGTCACGGTTCAATTCGCTGAGCATTTCGTGACGACCACCATCATACACAAAGCTATCGATATGCGATATGCCGGAGCTGCTAAGTTTATCTTCCAGCTTTGCTATGCCGTCCACAGAGTTTGATAGCGGATCCTCTGAACCTGCAATAATCAGTACAGGGTAGGTGTGCGGGCCTGAAAAGGGCTGGTGATTTTGAGTCTTTCGTAATCCTTTAAAGAAATGGTTCAGAAAAGAGACCGATGGGGTGAAGCCGCAGTTGGGATCTGCAACATAACGGTCAACAGCGTCAGTATCTCGCGAAATCCAGTCGTGCCGGGTGCGGTTGGGTTTGAATGCGTTGTTGTAGGGTTTAAATGCCATGTTTCGCAGAAATTCACTTTTGTATGCGTCACCGGCAATGGTACTTAAGACTCCGGAAAAAAGGATGCCAAACGGAAGCAGCGGTGAGACGGCCCCGGAGCTGCCTGAATAAATAACGGCTGACGGTGCCCGCCGTTCCGTTGATAGCTGGAGATGCCGCAAAGTAAGGAAGGAACCCATGCTGTGGCCAAATAAAAAGAGCGGGAGCTCAGGGTACTCTTTTCGAATTCGATCGCGCATCAATCCGAGATCATTGACCAGCAGATGGTAGGCGTCATCACTCGGTACAAATCCTTTATCAATCGGGTCAGTGTACCCATGTCCGCGGTGGTCATATCCAAAAACAACAAAGTTTTTATCTGTCATGAAACGGGCAAATTCAGAATATCTGCCGGAATGTTCGCCAATGCCGTGAACGATGAGAAGTGTGGCATCAGGATCACCATCCGGCAACCAAATACGTGTCTTTAGTTTCTTTCCGTCCGATGCTGCCGTAACCGTCTCTTTTATTTTCATAGATTCGTACGTCGCACAGGCTGAACTGATCGTCCTGATCGCCCACTTGTGTTAAAAGCAGCTATCCTCGGTTGATGATCAAATGCAATCGTAACGGGGCCTGTATATTCAGGTGATTCTGCTGTAGGTTCGCTGCCATCAAGTTCGTAGCGAAGAACAAATCCAGGCAAAGATATATTGGCATGCAACATGTTGTCCCGAATAATGGCTCCCGGGACGGGGATCCTGTAGTTAAGTTCGGGGTAAATCTGATCAAGTTTTGGGATTTCAATCGCAGCCATACGGTTAGCAAACTCGTTCCAGGCCATAACACGTATGTCTTCTCTGGCTGATGGATCCGTTTCACTGCTCCACGCAGGTTCGCCACTCCATGCGCGTTCAGCAAGCCCAAGCAGCCTGGGGAAAATCATATACTCCATGCGTCCCGGCTCATTTACAGTTTCCGTCCACAGCTGACCCTGCAGTCCAAGAATATTTTCTTTTGCTGCCGGGTTCAGACGAACTTTATCATCAAAATAATCATCAGGCAGACGAGTTCCGTAATTTGTGGTGGCAGCCATGCCAAAGATGTTGAATGGCATGAACGAAAAAGGTTCCTCAGTGGTCATCATTGCAGCCCAATAAAACCCCGGCTCCTGCCAGTGTTTATTGTAGGCCAGATCAAAGTAGAAATTTGATGCGTGCGACATCACAACTTTGTAACCGGAATTTGCCAGGCGATAGGCACGATCTTCGGTACCGCCGCCCCAAATATTCGACCACACATACGGTACAACGGAATCCTGAAAAGACGGTTTGATTGTTTGTGCGTCTTCAGTTTCTCTAAAAGCAACTTCTTCCCAGCCGCCCATCGTGATATTATATTTACTCAGCGTTTCGGAGATGCGGCTGAAGAAATATCCCTGCAGGTGCCGGGCACTTTTGAGGTCCAGTTCCTCCATTGTCTGCTTACAAGCGGGTGATTTTTCCCACGCTCCATGCGGCACCTCATCACCCCCAATGTGCATCATCTGCATTGGAACATTCGCATCCTCATGCATGGCGTTGAGCTCGTCGATTACAAGATTCATAAAACGGTAAGTTGACTCCTGGCAGACGTTGATCACATTGTCCGTATAATTTTGAACAGACCGGTAAGATGACTTATCCTCCGGCTCCTCAAGTCTGAACTCCTCAGCGGCGATTGAGTCTCCCTCGGCCAAAAATCTTCGGGCTCGTGCTTCCATTGCGAGAATTGCCGCACGGGCATGGCCGGGCACATCAATTTCGGGAATAACCTCGATATGTCGCTCAGCTGCGTATTTTAGAATGTCGATGTAATCTTTCCGGGAGAACCAGCCGCTGCCCATTGATGCCCCGGGGGAAGGATCGGGACCAGAGCCGTACATCGGTATCATGAAGTTCTCTTCCGTTTCGGTATGGCCCCGGCGTCCTCCTACTTCAGTCAGTTCCGGCAGCGCATCGATCGCAAGCCGCCATCCCTCATCATCGGTCAGATGAAAGTGAAACTTATTAAGTTTATAAAACGCCATGATATCCAGCAGCCGCAGCACGCTCTCCTTTGATTGAAAATTCCGGGCAACATCAAGGTGCATCCCACGATATGGAAAAGCAGGCTCATCTGTAATTGATGCGGCGTCAAGTACGAGTGCCTCTGAAACACGATTCAGTAACAGTGATCTTAGCGTTTGAATGCCGTAAAAGATACCTGAAGATGTTTCGGCTGACACAGTAATGCCATCGGAAGTGATGTCAAGCTCGTATGCTTCCGGTGACTTTGATTCAAGAGCAGCTTTACGAATATAAATATCAGACCCTTCTTCATCCGATCCGGTCATTTCGATGTCGAGACCAAACTCTTTCATGAGTGATCCCCCCAGATTTAAAGCCTCCTTGCCAAAGGCTGGGTCGGCATACATTCGAACAACATCAGAAAACCTAAACTCTCCGTCATTTTTGAGATAGGTGACCGGAGTTGGGGTGATGGGAGATAGCGCATTGTTTTCAAGATGCGAAAGCCGCTCATTTTTTGCGAACGTCTGCTCCGGCGTGGGGACAGGGGTTTGATCGCCCGGTGTTCTATTGACTTGCTCGTCTTCCTCAAATGGCCGGACGGATACAGCGGGGACTTTTTCAATAGATCCGTTATCATAAACAAAGTAAAAACCTTCAGGGGCATCGCTTGCTTTAATAGCAAAATATTGTGCCCGATATGGAATATCCAGCTGCTCACCGGGTTCAAGACCAACAAATTGATCGGTGGGTTCCATTTTGAAAAAATATCCGTTTATGTGAGACACGCTAACGTCACCCGGGAAGCTATCCAGATCAGGAATGCGAATAGAGTTGAAATAGAGCGTCCAGCCATTGGCAGGCAGTCTGTCTGAGCCGTTATTTATAAGTGATAGAGTAGCGCTGAGCTGGTTGCCGGGTTCAAAATTTGAGATCAGTTTCCATTCTATACCTATGGGTGATTCGCTCACGGACAGGTTTTGATTCTGATCATCAGAGCAGGAAAGTATAGTGCCAAGGATAAACAGAAGGGCAACATGTAGTATTGAAAGTTGAGGAAACAGGTAGGATGATATTGAAGTTAGCACTGGCTCTGAGAGGTTTAGAGTTTAGATTTTCAACGATTGATAACCGAAAGGCGTCTTCTGGCTGATGGTGACGTTACGGAGTATATTCAATTAAGCGGAGAAAATTCAGCTTTGTTTACATTGCAGTTTGTTAATTCTGAGTTATGATCAAAAATTGTAAAGATGGTTGAGTTGAAACTTGAAAAGCCGTAACTTTAAATTCTGTAAATGAAAATGCGCCCGTAGCTCAACTGGATAGAGCGTCTGACTTCGGATCAGAAGGTTGAGGGTTCAAATCCTTCCGGGCGTACAATATGAAAGCCGTAAAGTTATAATTTATATAGCTTTACGGCTTTTTTGGTTTAGGTTTGTCCAACATTTGTCCAACATCTTCTTATAAACAGCTTTTCAAAGAGTAAAACAGGTCCGTATTAGGATTGTATATCAAGTGTAGCTTCGCCAATTATTTTATTGCAGTATAAGATTACTGCGTTAAAAAAATTTGGTTACCCAGTGGGTAACTTCTATATTCAAGAAAGTTGGTAAATAGAATATTAAAGGCAGGGATTCAGGGCGATGAAACTCCGGGGTATAGCAACCATTTCTACAGGCTATTCTTTTCGAAGTCGTATTAAGAATGATCCACAGGGTAACACCTTTGTTATCCAAATGGGTGATGTGGACCCCTTGCATGGCGTGTTGTATGATCAGCTCACTAAGATTGATTTTAAATCTAAGAACGATCGCTATAGCCTGCTTGATGGTGATATCATCATGGTGAGTAAAGGCAATAACCTGAATGCTTATTTAGTAGAGGAGATGCGTGGCAATACGATTGCTGTGAATAGCTTTATGACGATTAAAATTGAGCATACATCTTTTCAACCTGCCTATATAACCTGGTACCTGAATTCTTCCAAGGTTCAGCACTACATTCATCAGGTGGCAGCAGGAACGGGAACGCCCAACCTCTCGAAGCGGCTGCTGGGAGAGATTGACATTCCATTTATTGATACCAAATATCAAAACCTGATAGGAAATGTGGACGAGTTAAGTAAAAAGGAGGCTGTTATTCTTACTGAGCTGCAAAAAAAACGAAAGTATGTGACAGAGAATACCCTGCAAGATGCGTTTGAACAGATGAAAAAGTATGACGAACCTTTCTAAATCCTGAATCACAGAATTTACACTATAAATTTATTTGAACTATGACCGATTACAAGCCCTCACAACAAGAAATTAACCAAGCATTATGGTCGGCGTGCGATACGTTTCGTGGCGTGGTTGACCCTTCGGAGTATAAAAACTACATCCTTGTGTTTCTCTTCCTCAAATATCTGAGTGATGTGTGGAAAGACCGGTATGAGGCCTATAAAAAAGAATACGGAGATGATGAGGAGCTTATTCGCCGCAGGATGAAACGAGAGCGTTTTGTGCTCCCCGAAAACTGCTCCTTTGATTACCTGGTTGAAAACCAGAACGCCGAAGACCTTGGCGACCGTATTAATAAGGTATTGGAGAAAATTGAAGAGGCTAATTATGAGAAGCTTGAAGGTGTTTTCCGGAATGTGGATTTCAATTCTGAGGGGAACCTTGGTAAGACCAAAGACCGAAACAGGCGACTTAAAAACTTAATTAACGATTTCCATAAACCGGAGCTGAACTTCCGGCCATCTGTGATCGGTACTGAGGATATTATTGGCAATGGGTACATGTATCTGATTGAGCGGTTTGCTTCGGATGCCGGTAAGAAAGGTGGTGAGTTCTACACACCTCACGAAGTATCTCAGCTTCTGGCCAAACTGTTAAAGCCACAGCCAGGAGATCGTATCTGTGATCCGGCGATGGGTTCCGGCTCGTTGGCGATTACCGTAGCTGAAGAAGTAGATGGGAAAGACTTTCGCATTTACGGACAGGAAAGTAACGGTAGTACCTGGGCCCTTGCTAAGATGAACATGTTTCTGCATGGAATGGATGCTGCCGACATTCGCTGGTGTGATACGCTGAATAGCCCGGATTTAGTGGAGAATGACCAGCTTATGAAATTCGAGATTGTAGTGGCCAATCCTCCCTTTAGTTTGGATAAGTGGGGGAAAGAGGAAGCCAAAGATGATCTTTACAACCGATACAAAAGAGGTATTCCTCCAAAGAGTCGGGCTGATTACGCTTTCATTCAGCACATGATTGAAACAGCCAAAGAGAATACGGGAAAGGTTGGTGTGATTGTACCGCATGGGGTACTATTCCGCAGTGGAGCCGAAGGGCGTATTAGAGAAGCGTTGATAAAAGAAAACCTCTTGGAGGCCGTGATTGGGTTACCAGAGAATCTCTTTTTTGGTACCGGAATACCGGCGGCTATTCTAATTTTCAACAAAGCCAAAGAGCGTGAAGAAGTACTCTTCATTGATGCCAGCAAAGGCTTTGAAAAGGGCACCCGACAAAATAAACTTCGAAAAGAAGACATTGATAAAATTGTAGAAACCTATGATGCTGTTGAGGAAAAAGATAAATACTCCTATGTGGTTTCTCCGGAAGAGCTCAAAGAGAATGATTACAACCTGAACATTCCCAGATATGTGGATACGTTTGAGCCAGAAGCTGAAGTCAACATTGATGAAGTTCAAAAAGAGATTACTGATTTAGAAAGTGAGCTGGAAAATGTTAGGTCAAAAATGAAAGGCTTGCTAAGTCAAATCGAACAACAATGAGAGATTTAAGAACAGAAATACCTGACGGTTGGAATGAGAAGAAGCTGCACTCAGTAATAAAAGACTTATCAGCAGGGGTAAGTGTGAATTCAGGTGATAGACCGGCAGATAAAAATGAGATCGGCGTTTTAAAAACGAGTTCTTTGAAGAAAGGGTGTTTTATTGCTACTGAGAATAAAGTCATTATTAAAGAAGAGGAAAAAGAAAGGTCAAAAAGAACACCTAAGGCAGGCACTATATTAGTGAGTAGAATGAACACTCCAGACTTAGTTGGCGAGATTGCCTACGTGGATAAAGACTATCCAAATCTATATTTACCCGATAGAATTTGGATTACAGAGGGAATAAATGCAGATGAGGTTAATGCTAAATGGCTTAGTTATAAGCTTATTTCACCAGAGGTTAAGCACAATTTAAAGAGTATTGCTACTGGGACAAGTGGTTCAATGAAAAACATAACACAAAATGATTTTCTAAAGCTACCTGTAGCCTTTCCCCCAAAGCACGAACAAGATCAAATAGTCAATATTATTGAGAAGTGGGACGAAGCAATATCCAATGTAGACAACCTCATCAAGGCCAAAAAGCAGTATAAGAAAGGCCTCATGCAGCGGTTGCTCTCCGGTAAGATGAGGTTTCCTGAGTTTGAAGGTGAAGATTGGGTTGAGGTGAAGTTGGGAGATATAGCTGAAGTGATTTCAAGTAACCTGGATAAAAAGATTAAAGAAGGGCAAGAGGATGTTCGTCTTTGTAATTACATGGATGTCTATGATAATGCAGTTATAGATTCTTCTATATCTTTTATGGAATCTACAGCCTCAGAGCGAGAAATTGAAAAGTACACCTTAAAAGAGGATGATGTAATTATAACAAAAGACTCTGAGACTGCTGATGACATTGCAAATGCGGCTGTAGTAAAAAATTTAGAATCTCGTGTATTGTGTGGTTACCATTTGGCAATTATTAGACCAAATAGAGAAAAAGTTCTTGGAGATTTTTTAGCTAAACAGATAATGACTTTTGCATATCGGAAACAGTTATTTCAGATGGCTAATGGAGCTACAAGGTATGGGTTGCGAATTTCTGACATTGAGAATGCTAAGTTTCATATCCCATCACTAAAAGAACAGAAAAAGATTTCATCCTTTATTAACTGTAATAATAAGGAGATTAGTCTTTTAATTGAAGAAAAACAGGCGTTTGAAACTCAAAAAAAGGGATTGATGCAGAAGTTGTTGACGGGGAAAGTGAGGGTTAAAAACATGAACTAACGGGGAACTTATGCCAAAACTAATATCATTTCAGCAAGCAATAAAGAAAACTAAGGGGCAAAAGCGTCACCTGATCTTAGGTAATGGTTTTAGCATCGCATGTAGGCCGGATATTTTTCGATATGATACACTATATAACCAGGCTGATTTTTCAAAATGTATGCATGCTGAAGAAGTTTTTAAAAGATTAAAGACACATGATTTTGAAATTGTTATTGATGCCTTGGAAAAGGGTGCTAAAGTAGCCCCAATTTATGGGGGAGAGAAAGAACTAATTGAACTTCTTGAAACAGATGCTATGAGTCTTAAGCATTTGTTAGTTGATACCGTTGCTAATAACCATCCGGCAAGACCAAATGATATTTCAGATGCGGAATATAGAAACTGTAGAAATTTTCTCAACAAATTCTTGAATGAGGATGAGTGTGACCGGTGCAGTGTTTATACATTGAACTACGATCTGCTCTTATATTGGGCATTAATGCATGAAGAGGAGAATGATAAGTTATCGTTGCGATTCAATGACGGATTTAACCATGAATTTTTAGGATATGAAGAAGATGGAGAAGGAGCAATTTTTTCTCCTGATTTAACATGGCAGGGAGAAACTCAGTCTCATAGTCAAAATATTCATTATTTACATGGAGCTTTGCATTTATATGATGAAGGAAGTCAGTTAACAAAGTATACCTGGATTAATACCGGTGTTGCTCTTACTGATCAAGCAAGGTATTCTATTGAAAATGGATTTTTCCCCCTATTTGTGTCTGAAGGTAATAGTGATAAGAAACTTGACAAAGTCCTTCATTCAGCTTATCTGCACAAAGCGTATCGCTCTTACGTCTCAAATACAAATGTCAAAAGTGCAAATTTCTTCACTTATGGCTACTCTTTTTCGGATAATGATGAGCATATCAGTAAAAAGATAGGGGAAGGCAAATGTAAACGTATTTTTGTTGGAGTTTTTGGTGACATTGATTCAAAAGAGAACCAGTTAATTATAGAAAAGTTAGAAGCACTAAAAGGGTATAGGTCCAATAGGTATCCATTAGAAGTTGAATTTTACGAAGTGGAATCAGCAAAAGTATGGGGTTAGACTAAATGGATAAATACCTGCGTGAATACCGCCAAGAATTGATCGATGCCAAAAATGCATCCCAGGATCAGCTCGATAAGGCATTATTGACTTTGTCTGCAGGTGCGTTTGGTATTACCATCGCATTTCTTGAGTCGATCACATCCACCCCACCAATCTGGCCGGGATTTCTTTATGCGTCGTGGTTCTTTTGGGGCTTAACGATTGGCTTTAGTTTGATTGCCTTCTATTTGAGTGTAAAGTCCCATGAGGAAGATTTGGCCTTACTGCATTCAGATCCTGATAGGCTTTATGACGAAAACAGAAATGATCCAACAAACACGGCTGTAAAATGGCTGAACAAAATAAGTCTGGGGGCATTTTTACTTGGGCTATTTACTATCAGTTTATTTGCAGCTACTAACCTTACAAACTATGGCTAAAAAACAGAACGACAATTCTTCATCAAAAGGTAAGACTCGAACTGGAGGCAAAGGACAACAGAACAAAGCACGGACCAAGAATCCGCCTCCTCCAAAAGATAGTGGTAAGAGTGACGAGTAAGGCTTATGAATAAAGCATCCAGCTACTTTGAAGATAAAGACTCCCAATTACCGGCACTACGACTGCTTCAACAGATGGGTTATACCTACATCTCGCCGGAGAAAGCACTGGAGATGCGAGACGGATTGCTTACCCGTTTTGTGCTAACCGATATACTGGAAGATCAACTTTCCAGGATAAATAAAATCGAATATAAAGGGGAAACTCTGCCATTTCCCCAACCGGCCATAAGCAGGGCGGCCTACGATCTTCAGCAGCAACCGGACGAAGGTTTAGTGAAGACCAACGAGAAGATTTATGACTTACTTACGCTGGGGAAAAGTTATGAGCAGGTCATAAAGGGTGATAAAAAAAGCTTTCCATTTAATTACGTGGACTGGGAGCATCCTGAGAATAACGTGTTTCACGTCACGGATGAGTTTGAAATCAAGGGAAAACACAAGATTCGCCGGGTGGATATTGTGCTGTTTGTGAACGGGATTCCCTTTGTAGCCATCGAGAATAAGCGAAGAGATAAGAAGAATGCTCTTGATGAGGCAATTTCCCAACATCTGCGCAATCAGAATAAAGAGGAAGTCCCTGGATTTTTCCATTTCACTCAACTGCTGATTGCCTCCAGTGTGAATGAACTATCGTATGCGGCTACTGATACTAGTAAGAAGTTTTGGTCGGTCTGGCGGGAGGAAGAGAGCATTGAAGAGAAAGTGAAAGAGCTGATCGCTAAGCCGGACCAACCAACCGAATGGATTGAACGACTCAAAGGGCACTATTATGAAAGACCTCAGACTGAAGAAACAAAGCGAGAGACTACCACGCAGGAATTAAACCTGTATAGCCTTTGTCGGCCCGATCGGTTGCTTGAGCTCACCCGGAATTTCACCGTGTTTGATAACAATACCCGAAAGATTGCCCGGTACCAGCAGTATTTTGGCGTAAAACGGATGATGAACCGGGTTCGTCATACGGATGATGAAGGAATTCGTAAAGGGGGCGTAATTTGGCACACGCAGGGGAGTGGGAAGTCCATTACCATGGTGTTTATGTCCAAAAACCTGGCGGTGGCCGATGATATTTTCTCCCAGCGCATCTTACTGGTAACCGATAGAACGGATTTGGACGATCAGCTCAAAAAAACATTCAGAAGCTGCGGAAAAGATATCACACAGGCGAAAACCGGAAAGCACCTTGCCGAACTCATTAAAGATCCTGGCGTTGAAAACATCTCCACGATCATCAATAAGTTTAACGCTGCGCTTAATCAGAAGAACCAGATCAATGAGTCCCGCAATATATTTGTACTGATTGATGAGTCGCACCGCACCCAGTACGGAATGATGCATGCGGAGATGAGAAAGATACTGCCTAATGCCTGCTACATCGGTTTTACGGGTACACCGCTCATGAAGAATGAGAAGAACACCGCGGCCAAGTTTGGCGGCATCATTGATTCGTATACGATGGATCAGGCCGTGAAGGATAAAGCCGTTGTACCGATCATTTATGAAGGCCGTGCAGCCAAGCTGGATACCTGGAAAGAGAAGCTGGATCGTGAGTTTGAGCGGGATATGGAAGGAATGTCGGAAGATCAGGTCTCCGACTACAAGCGGCGATACTCCACGTTAAACAAAGTGCTTACGGCTCAGCTGGTGATTGAGGAGATCAGCAACGATATTACCGATCACTTCCTTAAAAACCTGAAAACTACCAAGTACAAAGCACAACTGGCCGTGCCCGATCGTAAAACAGCCGTTCGCTACTATCGATATTTCAAAGAACGGGGGCAGATCAATGCCGAGCTGGTGATTTCTCCACCCGATACAAGGGAAGGGCATGACGATACCTATGATGATCCCAATGATGAAGTGCAGATATTCTGGAAACAGATGATGGATCGCTTTGGCAGCAAAGAAGAGTATGAACAAAGCATACTAAATCTCTTTAAATCAGATAGCCGGGAGGTAGAACTCGTAATCGTTGTTTATAAACTGCTTACGGGTTTCGATGCTCCCAATAATACGGTGCTGTATTTGGCCCGATATCTCGATGAACACAATTTATTACAGGCTATTGCCCGCGTAAACCGGCTTTTTGAGGGGAAAGATGCCGGATTTGTGATTGACTATGTGGGAATTCTTGGTACGTTAACGGATGCTATTAATACCTACTCAGCACTGAGTGGTTTTGAACAGGATGATTTGGAAGGTACGATTACACCGATTAAAGAAGTGGTCGAATCCCTACCCAAGTTACATCAGGCTTTGTGGGATGTTTTCAAGAATTGTAAAGACACCAATGACAACGAGGCGATGGAGCGGTACTTACGGCACGAAGATATTCGCGATGATTTTTATGAGAAACTCTCCAATTTTGCCCGAACCCTACAAGCGGCTTTCTCAGCAGATAAACTGTTTGATTATATCGACGAATCAGACATCAAACGGTATAAAAAAGACCTGAAATTCTTCGAAAACCTGCGTCGCTCTGTCCGGATTCGCTACGGAGAAGCCATAGATCACAGAGAGTATGAAGACCGGGTTCAAAAAATGTTAGACTCCTATGTAGGCACGGAGGGAATCGATCGAATTGTTGAGCCAGTAGATATATTTAGTGATGATTTCTTTGAGATGCAGGATGGTCAATCGAAGCGTTCTGATGCCTCCAAGGCCGATGAGATAGCCAGCAGAACGAAGAAGGTGGTTGAAGAGCGTATGGATGAAGACCCGGCCATGTTTCGCAAGTTCTCGGATATGATTGACGAAACCATTCAAAAGTTCTTGCATGATCGTATCTCTGAGAAAGAGTACCTCGAAAAGGTTAAACAAATCAAGCAAGGAGTCCAGCAGGGAATTTGGGATGGAACCCCGAATGAATTGAAAGAACGTCCGGTGGCCCGCTCCTTCTTCAATACTATCAAAACAGAGATGGATGAGTTTTTTGTAAACGCCTACATGCCCATTGATGAAGAAAAGCGTGACGAACTCTATACATCGGCTGGTATAAAGCTGGATGAGACCATTGAAGATCTAACGATCGTGGACTGGGAGACCAATCCGGACGTGAAGAACAAAATGTTTATCGTCATTGAAGACTATATGATAGAGTTATTTAGAAAATTAGACCTTAAACGAGATTTTGATGTCATCGAACGCATTGCAGAAACCATCATCAAGTCAAAGCAAACCTATAGCTCTCGATAATTTGCAGACAGTTGATTATGGCACCACTACACTTCAGTTTAACCTGTCCTACTCAAACAGGAAAACGTTAGAGATAGCGGTATATCCCGATCAGACCATATGGGTCACGGCCCCGGAAGAGGCTGAAATGGAGAAAATTCATAACAAAGTCCGCAAAAGAGGCCGGTGGATCGTTAAACAATTAAAGTATTTCAACCGGTTTGACCCGCTGGGTGAACACAATGAGTATGTGAGTGGGGAGACACACTGCTATTTGGGCAAGCAGTACCGATTGAAAGTAAGACAAACTGAAGGTGATCAGTCTGAATCCGTTAAACTTAAAAGCGGCTACTTCCATATTTGGTCTGACAATAAGGGAGTCAAAGAATATGTTAAACAGCAGCTGGACGCCTGGTATCGGGAGAAAGCAGAGAAAAAGTTTAACGCTCGATTAGAGGAATGCCTGCAAACCGTTAAAAAGTATGACATTCAAAAGCCCCAACTCCAGGTGTATAGCATGGAGAAACGGTGGGGAAGTTATACATCCTCACAAAAAGTGCTACTGAATCCAGAATTGGTTAAACATCCGGTCTATTGCATCGATTATGTGATCATTCATGAGCTCTGTCATACGAAACATCCGAATCACGACAAGGAATTCTACCGGCTGTTAAACAAAGTGCTGCCCGACTGGCAGAAGAGAAAGCATAAACTGGAGAAGTTTCGTTAAACAATTGGGGGTTTTCATCGATTTGAATGACGTTTACGGTCAGTAAGCAGGGTTTTTGGTGATTGGTTTAACGTTTGGGTAAGATGCTATTTGTTTAACCATGTCACTTTTTTAGAAGCGGATTCAGAAGGTTATACATGTTAATTTCTCTTTTTTTCAGCTCGATAAATGCTTCAATTTGCTGAAAGTTTAACGAATAGAGCCTTTTTAAGGTGTAGATTTCCGTTTGTTTGTTCATTGCATTCCAAATTCGAATGGAAGTCTCGCCATCATTGGATTTAAATGCATGGTTCGGAATCTTTGTGCAAGCATTATACAGAATAGTGATCAAACGTAGCTTTTTTTGTTTTCTTCCATACCGCATGCGACACCTATCACTGCAGTATTTGGCATCAATTCGCTTATTTGCTATGTCTTTCTCACACTCGATACAGCTTGATTGGGTATTGTTCGACATTGTTCGGAATTTAGATGAAATGGTTAAGAGTAGATGGAGTAGAGGATGTAGAACGGTTTAACATTCGATATCTGTAAGGGGCTACATCCTCTACTTGGTCTACTTCGGTTCAAGCCCTCTCCATTGTACGCAGCCATTGGATTTATACTTTTCGAATCCTCGCTGCTCCAATTTCGGAGTTAATTTTTGAGGGCTCATAGGATACATCCCATGATTACTACACCAATCTTCATAGGCGTTTCTCAGATCTTTATTACTGCAAGCGAATGTTAAGTCCTGCTCACAGCACTCATCCAGAAATGCACTTATGATATCCATTTCGCCTCGGTATGCCAGGGTGTCTTGCTTCACATCTTCAGGGATTTGCAGTTTCTGGCCATTTGCAATCCATTTGCGGCATCCTTCAAGCGCCCAGTTAAAGATACCCGGCAGTTCGTTTAACAGTTTGTCTTTAAGATTGGGGTCGACATCTTCTTTTGAGATCGTTACACCAAATTTAATGAGATATAATCTGCGCCAAATCCCTTCATCGGTCCCATTAATTAATAGCTTATGATTACCAAACACCCAGAGCTTGTGTGTGGGAGTAAAGTCGAAATACTCTTTTCGCAGAAATCGAGCTGATATAGTATCCCCACCGGTAAGGTTCTTTACCTTAGCCTCATCAAGCTTTCGCCCTTCCTGGATTTCGGAGAGAACAACCAATCGGTGCCCACAAAGACGTGCGATATCATTCGGAATACCCCCGCCATTTTTGCGGTCCATAATCATTTCTGAATCAGCTTTTACAGAGTATTCACCGAAAAGCTTAAGCAAGATTTCAATAAAAGTGCTTTTGCCATTTCGGCCGCTTCCATAAAGAAAGAAGAGGCACTGACCTGTAGTTAATCCCGTAAGCGTATAACCAACGGCTTGCTGCAGAAACTCAATCATATCTGAATTGCCGTCCATGATTTGAGTTATAAAGTTCTCCCAAAGTGGGGCTTTTGCTTCGGAGTTATATACGAAAGGGAGCTGTTTGGTAATTAAATGGTGGGGATTGGGTTTAAGTTTTGAATCTGCCTTAAAATCATAAGTCAAATTATCTAAAGTGACCTTTAAGGGGTGTTGATCAAGTTCAGATTTCGAAGTCTTCACTGAATAATAGGTTTTGGCCAGATTCAGTATTGCATTCAGGCTCGTGCCGTTTGCGGATCTCTTAGCATGCTTCTGCTTTTCTTTTGATGTATCATCATCTTCGATTTCCAGAGCTTCATCAAATAACTTTTCGATAAGTTTTTTTGCTAAACTAATGACACGCAGTTCCTCAGAATCTGATTTCCACCTTATACCATCCCAATAGAGCCACTGCTTTTCATCAATATCATACCGGATATCATCAGAATAGCGTTCGATAAACTCCTTAGCATTACCAAACTCAGTATCCCACAAACCATACTCATTATCCTGGTATTGCTCAGCAGGGACTTGTGGTTTACCTGCGTTTAAAGCAATTTGTTGAATCTCTGCGCGGTCTAAAGGTGGTGAGCATCTTTTTAGGTTAATATCAATCAATTTATCCAAAATTTGGGGATGAGTACTTCCTTTCTTTCGCATGAAGGTACCCATGCGGAAAAGCGTATCATTTCTCTTTCCTTCAGGAATAGGTTCAACAGAATGGAGAGAGTAATCCAATGATTTTTGACTCGTATTCTTGTGAGAACTACTTAATTCCTTTATGATTTTATCAGGAAAGGGGACCATGTTTTCAAGGTTGAATAACCAATCATAGGTTTTACCCGACTTGTGCAGGCTGCCGGGAGCTACGATAAATCCGCCATCCGTTTTGATATCCAGCCCATTTCCGAGCTTTCCGCTACTGTTTTTTATCAGGTCTTCTCCGGGATACCGGTAATAGTAATGCATGCCATCTCCACCGGTTCTGACGCAGGCTGTGTGGGCAAAACCACCAATTCGATCTTCCAGCTCATCCAGGGAGTCTTCACCGCCATTCCTGGGGTCTACATCAAGTACTACAAGGTCGGATATCTTTCCGCACACAATACCTATATTTGCATCAGGCCAGCGTTTCCACCACTCTTTTATCTGTGTTGAATCACAACTGGCCTGTTCCGGCCAGTCGTGAATTCGTGGATGTTTTCCTTCACTTCCACATGCTCTTCCACAGCTGCATTCACCATTCATTGTAGGTGTATGCAACGGGATGATGTGAAATTCTTCTTTTATCAAATCGAGGGCTGTAGTTGTATTATTGTTCATCTTAACCCCCTATTGATAAGCTTTTATCATGTTATCACGTAAGAACTTCTCAATACTCTCTCGGGGGTATAGAATTTTTCGCCCGTCCTGAGTATAAGATATCTTACCATCATCACGATAGTTTTGAACTGTCCGCCTGGAGACATTCATCATCTCCATGACCTCTTCAGTTGAAAGCCAGTTTTTCTGAAAACTGTCCCACAATTTGGGGAGCTGCGCTTTAACCGTATCCTTTATGACTTGTTCAAAGTTTTGGAGTAGATCTGAGTCGAAGTGTATAGTTATAGAGTGCTTCAAAATGAACCTCTTATTTGAGATTTTAATTATTGTTCATTTCAAAGTTACAATGTGAAAACGTTGGGCCACTCTCTCTCAGCGCCAGGTTTTTAGTCATTAAACGAGCGCAATTCTTTATATCGTTTCTCTTGTAGTCTTCGTGCTCTATCTGCTAAGTTTTTTGATTCTTTTGGAAAGTTATCTGTGTGTAATCCACTTAATTGCATCTCTTGTTCTACCTGGCAATATGCGTCATACTGTGGAATGTTTTGCATTTTATTAAGGCTCAAAAATCGTATAGAAATAGCCGTGTTGACGTCATGCCCCATTTTAAATAGCTCACCAAGGGAACAATTCGTTAAGTGATTAAAGGAGAATATATTCAATCCATCGACATCGAGCTCAACATCACCGTAGCGATGGAGTTCGCCATAATGATCAAGATGATTTAAAGCTTTCCGAATCCCCAGGTACTTTGCAAAGGTAAGGGCAAGCTCACGTATTATACTCTCTATACCGGTTATGTATTGGTTGATTTCTAAGGCTACATCACTGTGGTTAGAATCGTATACCCCTTTTAAATTTTCACTGGCATTGAAAATGTATTGGCCTAAAAAGTGGGAACCCAGGCACATCTCATATTGAGCTTTAGAGTTTTCAAGAGTCGATACGAAGTTGACTTTATTATCTTTGATTAACCGGTCAAGAAATCGAACGATGTGTTCTATTCTCCCGATGAGACTTTCATAAAAGTCCTTCGAAGATGAAAAGTGGGATATTTTCTTTCGCTCGGCATTCATTGTTTCAACCGGAAGAAGTTCATCGTTATTCAGACTGGCCATTTGAATCCGGTTGGCCAACTGATTCCATGAATGGGTAAAAGTATTTAGAAAATCGTTAGATGGATCATCTGGATATAGATCGTAATATCCAGATATCGCATCGAAAATTCTCTGTTCAGTCTCTTTTTGATCTTTGTTCATGGTTTTGTTGGAAATGGTTAATCGAATATTCCGGCTGCTACACTATCTAAATGCTCTTCGCCGAGTGATTCTATATAGTTCATGGTAGTTTTGTAGTCAGAATGCCCAAGAAGGTCTTTAATATCATCTACTGTGATACCTTTTACACGGGCTCGTTGAGCAAATGAATGACGTGAGATATGGAAAGAAATATGCTTTTTGATCCCGGCTAATGCCTGTAAGTCATTAAGCCTTTGATTTATGATGGCATTTTTTGCACTGACTTGTTTTTCCATGTAGGTTGGGTCTGAGTAATCATATCTGTTATCAAATAGTGGGAATATGAAATCAATGGGTTGAGAATCTTCCACTCTATATAGATCTAAAATCTCTTTAGCAGGTGTTGGAAGTTTTAATGAAAATTGTTTGGTGCTTTTTGATGTGATATATGAGAGGCGGCCTTCCTCAATATTATTCCATCTGAGTTGCAGCACATCCCTGAAACGCATTCCCCAACAGTAATATGCAAAGAGAAACATCTGCTGTGCATCAAAAAGCCTTGTTCCTATTTTAGAGTCTACCGAAGCAAATAGCTTAATCTCATCTTCAGAAAGCTTCGTTTTGTAGACTTTCTTACTTGGCATTGTATACCTGTCAAAAGGGTAAAGGTCTTTTGTTGTGATACTCTCCCGGATGGCATCGTTGAAGAGCTTTCGGATCTTCTTCATGTTATTCTTGATCGTGTTCGGATTGTTGTCATACTCCTCTTGCAGGAAGAGTTCAAACCTTCGGAGGAATGTGACATCAATTTCATAGAAATGTAGTTTTTTTCTCTTCCAGAAATGCTTCATTTTATTGATGACAGTACTGTAATTTTTCTTTCGTTGGTACTTGCCAGCTTTTTTAAAACCCGATATGATGTCCTTAGAAAACTCAAAAAAGTCAATTTCAGGTATTGAGTCACTTCCGCCTGTCTTATTGTATTTCAGAATTCTCTGTTTGAGATCGGATGACCGTAGCTGCGGATTTTTCTTAACCCAATAAAAGATCTCAGTCTCTATTTCAAGCTTATACCGTTTGAGGAATTCATTGAGCTGTTTTTGTTTGGTGTGACTCTTTCGAACTTTCTGTTCTCTTTTATTCCACTGATTCTCCTCCACTTTGATATTCACCGGCACAAGATTGGACTCCCGCCTGTGAATAATCCGCAGATAAACGGGGTGCTTTTCTTTATTCTTTCGTCTTTTGAGGTAGTAATCGATTGAAGCCATGTAATCTGTTATTTAATTGCAGTAAAAGATTACAGTAATATTTTTTATAATCAACAGAAATACTCAAAAATTAATGAAACCTTTTTTTAGCCTTCTACATGGCTTAAAAGCATTAACCAAAACGAAATAGAAATGCTGAAATGGAATTATATAAAAGACTTGGACTCCCAGATCCCAAATTTAAGCGTCACGATTACATCACCGACAACAAAGGACAATCCTTTGAAATCCATGTTTTCGAATAGGACCTTGAAAGAGAAGAGTGCTACTATTTTCCCATTCCGGTTATCTTTCGGCAAAATCTACGAAGCGGATGCCGAGTTAACAGAGACGCCGAAGGGCTCAATTATGGAGGTATATGACTGGTTGTTTGGTGGGAGGAAATATTAGCTGCTTAACAAGGAAAAATATGTCCTTTCCATAATGCCGGACCCTCTTAACGTTCCAACCATTTAGGGCTGTCTCGCAAAGGAGTACGGTACTTCATGTGGCAGCTGGCACATCGCTGGATCAGTTCCATGGTTCCATTTACAATTGGTTCCATCTTTTCTTCGTTTGCTATTTGGGCAAGTTCCTTAGCTTTACTATGCCAGATTGAGTCGGCAGTTACAAATCCTTTCAATCCCTGTTCACCTAGAATATCCCGTATTTTCTGAACTTCCCGAGAAGAAATTTTTGAGTGATCAACCATGGCATTTGCAGCCTTGCTTATGGTTTGGTAGTCGCCTCTCCAGATACCTGCCTGTACGACGGCCATATTCTGTTCCAGATTAGCCATTATGGTCAACAAGGGCAGGGTGTCTTGGGAGGCTTCTATAATCTGGAACGGAATCCCCGTACGTTGTTTCAGGTTAAGGGAATCGGTGCTCGCATTCGCATTCTGAGAAACTTCGGTTTCAGCATTTTGATTGCCCGATTGAACATTGTTAATATCTTGATTAGTCTTGTCATTCGTTTCACAGCCGGGCAGTATAGCAAAGAATAAGATAAACAGGTATAAAGAGTGACGTTGTTTCATTATGAATACTCCTGATTTTATAGGTTTTTATTCGATGTATTTATCAAAATAAATGGCTTTTAGAATAGACACAATATTGATTGTAGTGGTTTTAATTACAGATGTATCTGATCTACGTATAGATTTAAATTAACTTCTACAATTTTATGCTTCTTGAGTTATGGTATTGTCCTAAATAATAGGTTAATAGGACTCTCTAACTAGTTAGTTAGTCAATTTTGAATCATAAGAACCCGGTGGAAATTAGTTTGAGATTTAAAACATAAAACACACCGTAAATACTCTTAAGAGAAATAAATATGTATTTTCAGTAATGGCATACACGATCTGTTGGGAATGGCTATGTATCCCTTCATCGCCCTGCCGATTTAGTCCTATTGAAAACCATGTTCTAATGCTTAAACATCTGCTTATTCCATTAGTTCTAGTATCTATGCCCTTATCTGGCTTTGGTCAAAGGAGTTCCACATTGTTAGAGATGGACTTATCGGTCATTTCGCAGGTAAATCAGGGAAATAGCTATATTACCTCTCCTACTGATATCGGAAATATTGAGCAGCTTTGGTTCGAAGCTAACCTGATACCGAATTTCTATCTGAGAGAAAGTAAGAACTCTCGTTTAATGGGAGTTCTTACTCCTCAAATCATTATCAGAATGTACCAAGAAGAATCTTTCCCCGTACGCACCCCAAGCTATCTGCCACAGCTTACTCTTTACTATTTTTTCAAAAAAAAAGAGAATTTACAGACTTCCAGTTTCTATGGGCGCATTGGCCATCACTCAAACGGACAAGAAGGAGCCTTTTATTCGGATGAGGAGGTAATCAATTTGAAGTCTGGAAATTTTTTAACCAATTTTCTGGAGTTGGGATATATTAAAACCAATATCAATAATCGTTTTAACGCTTACCAGTTTTTTAAAACCTCGCTAGAGTATCACCCTAAACGCCTGGTTGATAAAAATTTGCACGACATTTACAGCAGGTACAGATGGCACAGCGCTTTTTCGATATTTAGGCTTCCTAAGAATAATGAAAAACAGCCTTTCTCAAAACGACCAACGAGGTCGCTTAAAGGGGAAGCCACTTGGATGTTTGGCAACTACAATGATTTAAACACCTTGTCGCCAGAAAGATTCAACCTAAAATTAACGTTCTATTATCATCCCCAATTCCTCGAAGACATTGGATTTTTTACTCAATATTACCACGGATCAGATTATTATAATATCTATTTCAATCATCGGTTAAGTATACTTCGATTCGGAATAATGACCGAGAAATTAATATTTTAAATTCTGAAGAAAATCACTTTCCCATGATAAAACTGTACCAAAGGTAATGAGCAAATTACCCAAATTAATGGTTTGATAGGTCAAAGAGTACGAAGCACGAGATTTTTTAGCATAGTGAGCCGTTGTTGGTTTTTGGCAGATTGAGGCGGCGACTCCTCGCTAAAAAAATTAGCTGGTAAAGACAATCCGTCAGTGAAATTGGTCACGCTTTCCATCGGTCATAGTTCATACTTTTGCGAACAGATGTACTAATGAAATATCGAACGGTAATGTTGGCCTGCTGTTGCTTTTACGAAAACTTTCGGTTTGACCGGACATCCTCATCCCATTTTTTAATTCTATCTACTAAGTTAACCAACGGTTAAACTTGTAGTTAATATATCTGCGTAATACATTTAACTAAATGGTTAATCTCAAAAGATAAATCAAGGATTAACATGGGAAAAGATCACCAAACAACTGAGAAAATTATTTTCAATACTGCTCAGGATGTATTTGAGCAGACCGGCTACGATGGTTCTACAATGCAGGAAATCGCTGATAAAGCCGGAATCAACAAGGCGTTGCTCCACTATTATTACAGAAGTAAATCCCGACTATTTGGTGTGGTTTTTCAGCAAGCTTTTACAAGATTAGTGCAGCCTATGTTGGGAATCTGGAAAACAGATGGCGACATTTTTAACAAGACAGAACGCTTTATTGATCAAATGCTTGATAAGCTTCAGGCTCACCCCTACATGGCTTCGTTTGTGCTGCACGAAATCACTCGAAATCCAGAGCACCTTCAACAAATTATTTCGCAGCCCGGGGGTGAAACCGCGAAAATTATTCAGCGTGATTTAGACGCTGTTTCTGCTGAATACGGACTTCCTCCCAAAAATGCCGTCCATTTTATGTGCGATCTGTTGGGAATGGCTATATATCCCTTCATCGCCCGGCCGATTATTTCCACCGTATTTCAGCTCGATAACAAAGCTTTTGATCAGATTATCGAGGAGCGCAAAAAACACATCCCCAAAATGATAAAAGTGATGTTACTGTCATGACGATTCTACTTTCTTTTTTGATGATATGGCAAATTCAAGCTGAGCCGGTAACGCTTCAAAAAGTGATTAACGCGGCCAGAGACGTGGCGGAATTTCAACAGGATATAACTACATCTGACGAAATCTACCGGCAAAGTGGCGAAGTGGCCGATGTAAACTGGTATCCGCAGGTAAATCTTAATGGAGAAATTGGCTATCAAACCGATGTTCCGTCTGTGCCGATATCTGTTCCTGGGACTTCTGTCCCCGAGGCACCCAAAGATCGCTATCAAATCAATATGAATGTGCGACAGACGATTTGGGATGGAGGAAGAACAGCTTCAGAAAAAGACAATCTTCGAATTGAACGGCGTTTGCGGGATTTGGATCTGCTTAAAGCACAAGATGAACGGGATCGCCGTGTCAGAAATCTCTATTTCTCTATTCTAAAAGATCGCGTTCAGCTCGACCAGCTTGAGACCTCTACGAAGACACTTCAAGAACGCCTGCAGGAAGTCAGAATTGCGGTGGAACAGGGCGCAGCTCTTTCACTCAGAAAAAATCAACTGAAAGCAGAGCAAATCTCACTAACTCAGCAGAAGCAACAGGTTCAACGGCGTTTGCAGGGGCATCTTGAAAATCTGTCTAACCTGACTAACCTTGAATTTTCTCTGGACCAGGAATTTGAGCTTCCCCATCAACCACAGAAAGAATTTCTCTCTGCAGAATCGAATACTAAAATCAAATATCTAACTGAACAAGAGCAGTCGATTCTTCATCAAAAAAAGTTGATTTCTTCCGATTTAAAACCCAAAGTTCAGGCTTTTGGAACGGTTGGATACGCAAATCCCGGTCTTAATATGTTTGAGGATGAATTTTCAGAATATGCCGTGGGTGGAATCTCGATATCGTGGAAACTTTGGGATTGGGGAAAGACGAATAGACAAAAGGAAGTCATTACACGTCAGGCAAAACTAATTCAGCAGCAAAAAAATCGGGCATCTCAACAGATAGAAACACTTATTCATGAAATCAAAGTCGCTGTTTCAGCTTTGGATGAGATCATTGTTGAAGATGAAGAGATTATCCAGCTCAGAAAACAGATTCTCGACCAAATTGAGTCGCAGTGGAAAGCCGGAGCAAAAACGTCAGCTGAATATGTGGAAGCACTTAGCACCTTACAGCAGGCAAAAATCATGAGAGAATTACATTACATCCAACAATCAGAACTCACGCAGGAAATGTTATGGATTACAGGAAAAGCTTATTGATAACGGTCGTGATTTCGGCTTTTTTCCTGGCCGGATTGTCAGGCTGTGAAAACGATGAACAGCCGGCCGATGCCTACGGACAATTTTCAGCCGATACCTATTTGGTCTCACCGGAAATGGGCGGACTGATCACCTCATTAAATGTCCGGCTGGGAGATACCGTTGAAAAAGGAGATACGCTAGCGCTAGTTGATACCACAACCCTGCATCTGAAATGGCAGGAATTGCGCACGCAGATGGAAAAAATTCCGATTCAAAAGAGTCAGGTTTTGAGTGAAAAACAAGTATTGGAATCTCAGCTGAATACGCTGCGAAAGGAGTATAAACGCACTCAGAATATGTTTCAAAGTGGAGCCGCCACGCAGCAACAAATGGATCAGATTGAGGGAAAATTGGAAGAAGCCAACCGCAGGCTCGATACCTTTAAACCACGAACTGAATTGCTGAATCAGGAAATGGACGTTCTGGAAGAGAAGATCAGACAGATTGAAGATCAATTGCACAATGCAATTGTGCTGGCTCCAGTTAATGGAGAAATTTCGGCTGTGGTTACTCGTCAGGGCGAAATGGCATCGCCGGGCAAACCGGTGGTTGAGATTGTGGCGATTCAGGATATTTATCTGAAAGTATTTGTTTCAGAAAATCAGCTTTCGCAGATCAAGATAGGGGAATCTGTGTCGGTTCAGTTTGATGAAGGAAATTCAATTGTGAAAAAAGAAGGCCGCATCCGCCACATTGCGTCAAAGGCGGAATTCACACCACAAAATATTCAAACCAGAGAAAATCGAGTGGATTTGGTCTATGCGGTAGAAATTGATGTTTCCAATAAGGATAGAAAGCTGAAGTCCGGAATGCCGGGAGATGTAACATTTTGATCTGCTTATTTTATGAACATTTCCATTAACAATATTTCTCATAATTACGGAGCGGTGTCGGCGCTGAAAAGCGTCAATCTGACCATTCCCGACGGAAGCCTTTTCGGCGTTATCGGCCCCGACGGCAGTGGGAAAACCACACTGTTCAGAATTCTGGCCACGCTGATTGTTCCGTCTGAGGGAGAAATCTCTATCGGTGATTACGATGTGGTTGAAGATATGCGGGCGCTCAGAAATCAAATCGGCTATATGCCGGGACGGTTTTCATTATATCTTGATCTCACCGTAGAGGAAAACCTGCAGTTTTTTGCGTCTATTTTTGGGACATCACTCGAAGAAAATCGTTCTTTAATTGACGCCGTTTACAAACAAATTGAGCCGTTTAAAAAAAGAAAAGCCGGTGCGCTATCTGGCGGAATGAAACAAAAATTGGCTCTGAGCTGCGCATTAATCCATCGCCCTGAGTTACTGATTTTGGATGAACCCACCACCGGAGTTGATGCCGTTTCGCGCAGGGAGTTTTGGGATCTGCTCGATCTGATCCAAAAAGAGGGAATCACAACCGTGGTTTCCACGCCGTACATGGATGAAGCGATGCGCTGCAGTGAAGTCGCTCTGCTCTTTGATGGAGAACTACTCGCGAATGATGATCCAAAACGTCTCACACAAACAGCTGAGATAAATCTTTGGGCAGTTGAGTCAGACGAAATATTTAAGATCCTGCAGGACTTTAGAAAGCATGACAACGTCAACTGGGCATTTAGTTTCGGGGAGCAGATTCACGTTGCCGTAGATAAATCATTGGAAGAAAGAGAAGCGAGCAAAATATTCGATCAATACAATGACCAAATAATTTCGGCAAAGCGTATTGAGCCGGGAATTGAGGACCTGTTCATTGATCTCACCGAGCAGGAGGTGGAGGTATGAGCATTGTTTCAGTAAAAAATCTGACGAAGAAATTCGGTTCCTTCACGGCAGTTGACAGCATCAGTTTTGAAGTTGATAAAGGGAAGATCTTTGGATTTCTGGGCGCAAACGGAGCAGGAAAAACAACCGCAATGAAGATGCTGATTGGACTTTTAGCACCAACGTCAGGACAAGCAACCGTAGCAGGGTTTGATGTGGCCAGCGAGCCGGAGTCAATTCGAAAGCGCATCGGATATATGTCGCAGAAGTTTTCATTGTATGAAGATCTTACGGTGAGGGAAAATATCCGGTTTTACGGCGGGATTTATGGGCTTACGGATGAAGAGATCGATCAGGCGTCAGATAAAATTGTGGAAGAACTGGATCTGCAGGAATCCAGGAAAACGCTGGTAGCATCACTGCCGCTGGGTTGGAAGCAAAAGCTGGCTTTTTCGGTGGCTTCGGTACACAATCCCGACATTATATTTTTGGATGAACCGACCGGCGGTGTAGATCCCGTAACACGGCGAAGATTCTGGGATCGTATTTATCAATCGGCCGATCAGGGAGTCACCGTCTTTGTCACCACTCACTACATGGACGAAGCAGAATATTGTGATCGGGTAAGCATTATGGTGGAAGGCAGAATTGAGGCTCTGGGCTCGCCCAATGAACTGAAAACAGAGTACACTGCCGATACGATGGATGATTTGTTTGTGCAATTGGTGAGGTCGCAATGAAAGCACTGATTGGAACTATAAAAAAAGAGATTCAGCATATTATACGCGATCCCCGCACGCTAATGCTTCTGTTTGCCATGCCGGTTATTCAGCTGCTGATGTTTGGATATGCGGTTAGAAATGAAGTTACAGAAGTGGATCTCGGAGTGGTAGATTATCAAAACCAAACCTACGTAGATGAATTGGTGCAGCGATTGGAAGCAACCGGATATTTCAAGATTACAAGACTTCCGAATGATCAGAACGAGATTTATGATGCTTTTGAAAAGGGAAAAATCTCCGCTGTTTTGGTTGCTAAAGACGACGTGGAAACAGAATTGAAACGAATGGGGATTTCAGAACTTCAATTGCTGCTGGACGCCTCAAATCCCAATCTTGCGTCCATTATTGAACAGTATGTACGGGTGAATCTGAATCTGCATCAGCTGGATATGAATCGGTTTCAGATTTCTCGAAGTCCACCGGTATCGGTTTCTGCCCGCTATTTGTTTAATCCTGAGCTGAAAAGTTCGTGGCTGTTTGTGCCGGGACTTATTTCGGTGATATTAATGCTGGTTTCCACGCTTATGACGTCCATCACTATTGCACGTGAAAAAGAGATGGGCTCGATTGAACTGCTGCTGGTTTCGCCGCTTCAACCCTACCAAATCATCATCGGGAAAGTATTTCCCTACTTGGTGCTTTCGTTTGTGAATGTGGCAAGCATTGTTTTTCTGGCGATCACGGTTTTTGATGTCCCGTTTGTGGGAAACTGGGTAGCATTTTGGGGAGTTTCCACACTCTTTATTCTGCTTGCGCTGAGTTTGGGGATTTTAATTTCAGGCGTAAGTAGTTCCCAGCTCACAGCTATGCTGCTGTCGATGGTGGGGTTACTGCTTCCCACTATTATTCTATCCGGATTTATTTTTCCTGTGAAAAACCTGCACATCATTTTACAATACATCAGCGCCGTTATACCCGCTCGATGGTATCTGGTTGTGATTCGGGGAATTATGTTGCGAGGGACGGACATTCTGATCCTTTGGAAGGAAGTTTTGATTTTATTCGTGATGACGTCCGGATTGCTGTTCATGAGCATTAAAACATTTAAAGAGAGGCTCCAATGAATCGTCAATTACTCATTTTGATGGAGAAAGAGTTTAAACAGGTGTTTCGCAATAAAGCGATGCGTCCTATGCTGTTCGTGATTCCATTTTTGCAGCTTATTATTCTTGGAAATGCCGCGACATTTGAGGTGAATACGATTGATGTTGCTGTGGTTGATTACGCGGTGACCAAAAATAGCCGCGAATTAATCCAAAAAGTGGAGGCACTGGATGAGATTCAGCTCACCCATTGGAAAACCGCCGATGGTGAACCTGCTCAAATGCTTGTGGATAATGTGGCGGATATTGTCATGATTATTCCGCAAGATTTTTCTGAGGATTTAACTACGGGTGGAGCAAACGTTCAGCTTCTGGTGGATGCAGTGGATGGAAATGCTGCCCAGATCGGGGCGAGTTTCTTGCGGGAGATTATTACTGACTTTGGTTATCAACAAGTTTCTATTCAGCAATCGGGCGGAGTTCAGTTGACATCGCGCTATCTTTTCAATCCCGAGCTCAAATACACGCATTTTATGGTTCCCGGAATTTTAGTGTTGCTGATTACGCTCATTGGTGTATTTCTGACATCCATGAACATTGTGCGCGAGCGGGAAGTGGGGACGATTGATCAATTGAACGTGACGCCAATCTCAAAATCTGTTTTTATTCTGGGAAAACTGATTCCCTTTGGGATCATCGGACTTGGAGAGTTGACGATCGGATTAGCTATTGCCTATGTGTTATTCAGCATTCCTATTTTTGGCGGATTGCTGATCATTTACGGCGTCTCCGTTATTTATTTGATTGGCGTACTGGCACTGGGTTTGTTGATTTCAACCGTATCAGGAACGATGCAGCAGGCATTATTCAGCAGTTGGTTTATTCTGGTGATTTTTATTTTGATGAGCGGATTGTTCACACCGATAGAAAGTATGCCATCGTGGGCGCAATGGATTACGGAATTCAACCCCGTTACGCACTTTATAGAAATAATCAGACGAGTAATTCTGAAAGACGCGGGTTGGGATAGTGTGTTAGATGCTTTGGTAAAATTATCCGGATTGAGTGTGATGAGTGCTGTGGCCGCGGTTTTGTCGTTTAAAAAAGGTGGGGATTGATGCGGATGGGGTTTAGTTAAACATTACATCAGCTTGAAGCATGACGTTTTCTGAATGTTTCGAAAAGCCGTGGATCACCAAGCCAATTATTGCAATCATAAAAACAGCATACGGATTCCTGGGAATCAAAGATGAACCAATAATTCATATCGGTAATGATGAGATGCTTCAGGGCGTCGGTCTCCTGTTCGAGATAGTAAAAAACCGCTTACTGAAGGACTTTACGGATCAGCCGTACTTTGGAGGTCATTTCAGATATGAGCAGGGTATTAAATAGTGTCATCTGTTTTTTATAACGGTTATAAATAAAAGCATTGGATAGCTAATTTTATTTCTTCATCATCTTTAGACTCAAGAAAATTAATAGCCATACAGCAGTTCTGAATGACATTGCCATAAGGCTATCAGTAGCAACACCTGTATTTACCAGATAAATGATGCCTATTACCAGTAGTGCCAGAAGATTGATCAGGAATACGGTTAAGGCAGCAATTTTACCATTTTGTCTATATTTCCAGATTTGATAACCGGCTACTATATAAGCAATTCCCATAATGTGATTGAAGATCAACAACGGAAGAAAAACATAATATCCCGGGTCAGAACCAAGGTATAGAATGCGAGAACTTGTTATCAGTGTGATAATTCCAAAGACCACTGCAACCACTGATGCTATTTTTTGTATTGTACTATGTTCTATAAGTACCATTTAAAGGGATTTAAGGGTTATGTTTTGTATAACTGTAGTCCAATAAAAGCATCAGAGATTGTTCGCAAAACCGATTGGGAATTCAGCTATCCCACCTTTTTAACAACAAATAGTTATGCGGCTTTTATTCAGTTATTCATGTTCAAATCAGGTATAAAAACAGACTGATTAGTGTTAAAAGTAAACATTTTCAACTAATCACTGTACAGCGATGCAGTCAAAAAATATTGCCGTTTGGGATATTGTAATGGCCATATCGATCCATGTACTTGCCCGGCTTACTTTTTAGCGTGTGTTAGCTTTGAAAAGGTGAATCAAAAAGATTTTTCTACAGAGTGGCGAATTACTTAATATTAGGACAGGTTGATTTTCAATAATCCTGACCCGTACTCAAAATAAATCTTATGATCAAAAAATCCCCGACAGCTGCCGGGGAATTTATGATTTTCTGATCGGACTTTAATGGTCATGATCCGCTTCTGCAGCCATACCATCGGCTCTTGTTTCGTGAACCGTGCCATGAGGGTGTTCAGGCGGTGCGTAGATAGAGTACACCTTAAGTGGCTGGTCACCTGTGTTTGTGATGTTATGCCACTTGCCGGCGGGTACAAGTACAACATCGTCATCCTCTACTTGCTTCTCAAAATCCAGCTGATCTTCACTATCCCCCATCTGTACAAGACCTTTTCCGTCTTCTATACGAAGGAACTGGTCGATATCATGATGAACTTCTAAACCAATATCCTCACCAACCTCGATACTCATCAAGGTCAGTTGAAGATGACTGCCTGTCCATAAGGCAGTTCTATAATTGGTATTCTCTTTAGTTGCCTTTTCAATGTCAATTACGAATGGGTTTGCCCCATTATCTTTTAGTTCCATGGCGAATTCTCCTTTTTGCAATTGTTATTATTAAAATTGCTGCTTATTTAATTTTAGACTTTTACTTTCTCGCCTATTATAAAATTACATAAAATTGAGTCAAATTTCTTTGACTTATGGCAAGAAAAACCGTTGTCATCTTGCACCGCTTAACTACAGGTAGCCGGCAACATTTGGGCTGAATACCACTGTTTCCACAAGATCGGAACTATCTGAAACGTCTCTTCGTCATGGCCCACAATATATGAATCGCCCCGCTTTTCTTCAGGGCGCACGAATAACAAACTGCTAAGTAACAGTTTTATAAACTTAACGGATTTATTTTTGGCGTGGCTAAGATATGGCAATCATTTTCATTTAAATACTCTCTATTATCTACTACAGGTTTTTGTCACGAACTTAATTTTTAAACAGAATTGAACTAATGAGTAAAGCTCATTTCTAACCAAACTGATATTTTTTATCGTGAAAGAAAACGGACCGACATCAAATTAATAATTGGTTAATACAAAATATTTCAGCGAAGTTGAATTAAAATATTCTTTTCTTTAAGGTAAGTGAGGCTAGCCATGTCGTCGTGTTAATTTTTTTATAACGAATGATTCAAATTTATGTAACCGTCAAGGATAAAACGGATATAATACTTATTTTTTGAAGTATGATCTAGAAAACCGAATGCAAACTAAATGAATGTATCCCAGCAATTATTGCAAATATTAACCGATGAAGGTATAAAGCATATTTTTGGTGTGGCTGGAGATGCTCTGAATCCTCTTATTTCGGCTATGGCCGATCAAAATGAGGTAAAATGGATAAAAATGAAGCATGAAGGGAATGCTTCATTTGCGGCATTTGCGCAAGGAGAATTGAATGAAAATATTGGTGTATGTGCCAGTACAGTCGGACCCGGTCCTTTGCATTTGGTAAATGGGTTATATAACGCTCGAAAAGAACGCTCTCCTGTTTTAGCTATTACCGGGCAGGTGCCCGTTGAGCATATTGGAACCAATTACCATCAAGAGGTGGATTTAACCAAGGTATTTGATGATATCTGCGAGTACCAGGCTATAATACGCTCCCCGGAAGAAGCACCCAGAGTGATATTACGAGCACTGCGTATTGCAATTAATCACAAATGTGTGTGCAGAATAGAATTGCCTGCTGACATTGCTGAGATGCCCGCCGAAAATAGAGATTTTGTTCATCAAATGTTTCGCTCGCGATCTACGGTAGTACCAGATCAGAAGGGACTTGAAAAAGCGGTGGAAATGATTGATCAGGCGGAAAAAGTAGGAATTTTGGCAGGTGCCGGATGCCGCTCATCGAGGGAAGAAGTTCTGGAGTTTGCTCGAAAAGTAAATGCCCCGATAACGCACACCGTTCGTGCATCCGATATTTTTGATCACAGCAGTGAAAATGTAGTGGGGCTTACAGGACTTATTGGTAACCCATCAGGGTATGAAGCAGTGATGGAATGTGATTTATTAATCATGTTGGGTACGGACTTTCCTTATACCGGTTTTCTACCTGATAATACCAAAACCATACAGGTAGACATCCGGCCGGAAAATATTGGCAACCGCACGTCGGTTACGCTCGGCTTGCATGCTGATATCAAACATTTTGTGAATTATGTCAATCCAAAATGCGCCATAAAGAAAGATGCTTCCTGGGTAGATAAATTAAACGTTGATTTTAAGAAATGGCTGGAAAATAATTGCAAAACCTCTGATGGTGGAAAGGATTTTAAAGTCATGCATCCACAGGTGGTAGCCAGAGAAATAAGCGATACTGCTGCTGATGACGCCATATTTGTCATTGATACAGGAACGTCTGCCATCTGGTCGAGCAACTTTATGAATTTTCATTCTCAAAGAAGAATTATCGGATCCTTCAACCACGGATCTATGGCTGTAGGTCTCCCGGCTGCCATCGGCGCCCAGCTGCAGTTTCCCGACCGGGAAGTGTGGGCTTTAGTGGGAGATGGGGCATTCAATATGTCGTTACATGATTTTTCAACGGCCGTAGAATACGGATTACCCATTAAAATCATAGTTTTGAACAACTCCGAACTTGGTTTTGTGAAAATAGAGATGGAGGAAGCCGGATTTGCACCAAATTATGATGCCATTGAGGTTAAGAATTTTGATTTTGCAGCATATGCAAAATTAGTGGGCGGTGACGGGGTGAACGTTACTGAAAATAAGGGTATTATCCCGGCCATTAAACAGACTCAAAAATCTAAGAGTCCATTCATTCTTAATGCACATGTTTCTGGAGGAGAGTTATCATTACCTCCTCATATAGACTTTCACCAGGCTAAGAATTTTGGGATGTCAAAAATTAAAGAGGTTTTAAAAGCCGCTAAAGGAGACAAATCTCAATGGGAAAATATCAAAAATGAAGTCAAGGCTTATCTTGATAAAGAGTCCTGAGTATTTTTGCTTCAATCCCAACCGCACGGATGGAAACGTCCGTTCTGGTTATCACAAGGTATAAACTGCTACGTTGTAAAAAAGAAAATACTGACAAGCAGAACTTTGATTTCCTTTTACTTTATGCATATTAATGGAAAAGTAAATCCGCCCTTATTGGTTGATAAGCCGCATTTATGTGCATTGGAAGTGAGATTATTCTTTCTTTTGTTTCCGGGCGTACTTGATGACTAACTCAAAGCCACAAGACATAATTTAACAGTGTTTTGTGGCTTTTGTGTTTTTAGGTTTGGCCAACATATGGTAAACTTTTTACACTCTACAGATCCATTAATTGTATCACTTCGGAAATCAAATCTATCGTGTCCAGGCTTCCGAACTCTTCCCCTTTCTCAAAATCTCCTTCGTTCTGAGCCATGGTGTTGGTAAGATGGGCAAAACAGATAACCTTTTTCTCAAGTGCACGGGCAAACGCATAGAGTGCTGACGCCTCCATCTCAACGCAAACAACATCTTCCGATTGCATCGAATCTATGGCAGATTGGGTCTCACGGTAAGGGGCATCTGTGGTCCAGCTTTTGGCTTCAAAAAAGGATGTTTCACTATTTTCAGCTTTAACACGCAGCTGTTTTAGTAAATTTTCAGGTATTATGGATGGTTCTTCCGGAGGTAAATAATGATAGCTGGTACCTTCATCGCGAAGAGCTTCGGTAATGAGGGCAAATTTCTTTTCTACCAATTTTTCGGAAATAACCCCCGCTGAAGTAATGCTGATCAATAGTTCACAGCCGGAGACGAAGAGTTGTTCTGCTACCAAAACCGCATAAGAAGCACCTACAGCACAGGGTATGACGCCGATTTTTGTACCGGACAGTTCAAAAGTATATAGTTCGGAATGATAGCACGCCCAGCATCTATCTCTTGAGGCCCTTTCCTCTTTTTTAAGCCAATCCACAAGATCTCCGTCCGGATCTAATACACAGATCTCCGGGACTTCACATTTGGGTATGTTATTTTGTCGCCTGGATTCTCTTAGCAGGTTTTCAGGATTAAAGACAGAAACTTCGGAGTAATATTTGTTACTGAGAATTGAGGGGTTCTTCACGGGATAATTGTTTGTGAAAATTGATTAGACAGGATGCCAAGGTATTGTTTTTGTAAAAACCGTTCCATAATGAAAGGATTTCGAGGAATAAAGGTTTTTCAGGGAGAAAACTGATCTTTTTTCAGAACGATGATATTTTTATAGTTAGAGTCTGTATCTGGTCCATAAAAAAGCATGTTATCCATGGTCACGATTTTTAATGTAGCAGTGCCTTAATTACCACAAAGCACCCCTCTCCATATCCGGGTTGAGGCTCTTCGGGTTCTTCTTCGGAGGCTGTGATCAGGGTTTGCCAATATTCAAAATCTCCAAAGCCTGTATTCTCAAGTAATTCAGTGATTTCGGTTACTGAGTGAAAGTGAGCATCTCTGTAAAACGGATTATCCTCTTTGTTTTGCTGGTACTTCTGTCCCAGCGGACTATCTTTATCAATCATTCCAATGATAAAATGCCCATTTGGTTTAAGAACACGTGCCGTTTCCCGGA
Source organism: Rhodohalobacter sp. 8-1 (assembly GCF_038150125.1). Taxonomy (NCBI): domain Bacteria; kingdom Pseudomonadati; phylum Balneolota; class Balneolia; order Balneolales; family Balneolaceae; genus Rhodohalobacter; species Rhodohalobacter sp. 8-1. Next base: position 92,587 of record NZ_JBBVMF010000011.1, read on the forward strand.
ATGCCTGGAGAATATCATCCAGGAAGCAAACGGTTGTTATCATAACTGCGAAATCAAACGTATCGCTTAAGAAAGGCATATTTTCAGCTTTAGCGAGAAACGATTTTACACCTCTCTGCTCGGCGATCCTGGCCATATTTCCCGAAGGATCTATCCCGCGATCTATGCCGCACTTTTCAGCAAAGCGTCCCGTACCAATTCCAATTTCAAGACCAAACCCATTAGGGGGAACCACTTTACCAAGGGCATTCAGCTCCGATTGAAACCAAACGGGATGGTCATCAAACCATTGGTCATATTCCTTACAATTTTGGTCGAATACATCCATAGTTATAGTATTTATTCGTTTTCGTTCAGTTTTTAGCTGTTAGCCTTCGGATCTTTAATCGGCGTTTTCATCATTCCTTTAATCGTTTGATCTTCATCGCTATCGAACTCTTCCAGTCCAAGCCTGATGGTTTCAGGTTCAGGATTGAGCCGGAAGGTTTTTGCAATGCGGTCCCAGAAAGAGAAAAGGGAGCTGTAGTTAGAGTCTGTTTCCGGCTGCCAGCGAGAATGGTGCACCCGGTGCATGTTAGGGGTTACAATCAATATGCGGAGCCAGCGATCATATTTTTCTGATAGTCCCACATTGGCGTGGTGAAACTGAACCACAGCAAACATGATCATTTCATAGAGAACGAGCTCCCAAAGATAGACACCAAACAGAGCTATCAGCGGTATCCGAAATACAGAGGAGAAGAAAATCTCACCCAGGTGAAATCGGTTCGCGGTTGTGACATCCATCTTGTTGTCGGAGTGATGAACGCTGTGGAACCGCCAGAAGAAGGGGACTTCATGATTTATGCGGTGCCAGGAATACGTCCAAAGATCGAGCAAAAGAATTGCACCTACAGCGTGAGCCCAAACCGGAAGTCCGGTGGCATCCTGCAGCCAATGCATGATTCCGAACCGAAGTTCATCTGCCCATACAGATGCTGCCAGCCATAAACCCACAAACACGACACTTACCAAAAGGCCGTTGAGTGCCCCGATAGTAAGATTCCTCAACGCATGTTTACCTCTGTTTTTAAATGAACCGGTAAAATGGGCGTAAAACGGATGAACTGATTCCCATAAAAACAAGAGGATCAATACTCCCGCTAAGACTATGACCTGCGTTTCCTGTAAAGCTGCAATTAAAGGGTCCATGCCTGTTTCTTTATAAACTAAAACGTCATTACTTTATCGCTGTCGGCGATCCATTCAGCCAGTTCTGCCATCGTACTCAGCTCAGCCCCCTTTACGAATTCTGCATTCTTAATTCCCCGGGCGGCGGCGCAAGTCCCGCAAATCTTAATCTGAGCACCTTTGTTAACTGACATTTTCATCATCCGTTCGATGTTATAGTATCCGTCGGGTGTTTCCTGACCAGCCAGCGCGCAGGTTGCCGCATCCGCCATTAGAAAAATTCGCACTTCCATTTCGTTTTTATAGTCACGACCAAGCTGGTTGGCAATGCGCATTGCATTGTATGCTTTTTCAGTACCGTATGGAGCGTCGTTTATGATAATTAGTGTTTTCATAACAATGTAATTCAGATGTTTTTAGAAGTTTGTTTAGTCTTATTGACCGGTGAATTAAGTTTCTTTAAACCAATGTAAAGCCATAAAGTAGATAGCAAGGTTAGATATCCGGTGAGTGTGATCGCCAAACTAATATCAAACAGATCGGCAATAATTCCTGAGAAGATGGCCCCGAATGCATAGCCTGCATCGCGCCACAAACGATAAATCCCTATACTTTCCGCACGATCTTCCGGGTGGGTAAGATCAGCGACAGCTGCCAGAAATGTCGGATATACCATAGCGGTACCGGTTCCCAGAAGGGCAGAGATGACTGCAAATGCAAAGAAATTATCGACCATTGGAAATGCAATGAGACTCAGAGCCTGAACCAGCATACCCGACCAAAGCATTTTTTTGCGCCCGGTATAGTCAGATAGTTTACCGGTAGCTATTTGCAGTACTCCCCAGAAAGCCGGATAAATGGCTACAACTATACCTATCTCCGTAAGCTTTAATCCTGCTGAAGCGAGAAAAATTGGGAATGCTCCCCAGGCAAGTCCATCGGTAAAGTTGGTAATCATCCCGCCTTGAGAAAGTGCTCTTAAATTTGTGTCACGAAAACTAACTTCCCAAAATAAGTTCTTTTTTACCCGGCTGTCTTTACTGCTCTTCGATTCGTGTTCTACAAAAGGTGCCGTATCCCTTACAAGAAAAATTGACATGAATAAACCTAAGCCCGCCATGACTACGCCAACATAAAATGGGTAAGGTCGTAAGCCATATTCAGTGGCAATCCAACCGGTAAGAAACGCAATGATGGCAACTGCGAGATACCCGGAAAACTCATTGAGCCCCATGGCCAGCCCCCGATCTTTTTCTCCGGCAAGATCAATTTTCATGATCACGTTGGCAGACCAGGAGAGCCCCTGATTGATACCGAGAAGAATATTGGCAAATACGATCCAGTTCCAGTCGGGGGCGTACATTAAAACGAACGGCACCGGAATTCCAAATAGCCAACCAACAATCAGCATCTTTTTGCGTCCAAATTTCTGGGCGAATCTACCGGCAAAATAGTTAGCCAGGGCTTTGGTAATACCAAATACAACAATGAATGAAAAAATGGCCGATTTGGCAGCAATACCGAAGTCTGTTTCAGCTATTTCAGGTAGAATGGTTCGTTCAAGGCCTACCATCCCGCCGACGAAGGCATTGATTAATACTAGCAGGGAAAACTGTTTCCAATTTTGTCTCAGGCCGGGTACAGCGTTCATTTTTACTACGTTTCTTTTCTGCTTTAGTGATTTATCAATTTACGTTGTTGCCAAATGCCACTCTGGATATCCAACATCCAATTTAGTAGCCTTGTACCCTTTCTGCTTCAGTTCTGCGACTGCTTCATCCGCCAGCGTACACAGCGGTCCCCTGCAATAAGCAATGATCTCTTTATTCTTAGGCAAGTCTTTGAGACGTCGCTGTAATTCATCTTTTGGTACCGATAAGGAAGAAGTTATATGGCCGGCTTCATATTCCTGACCGGGCCGGACATCAATTAAGAGCGCATTTCCTTTCTTATGTCTTTTTTTAAGTTCCTCAATCGTGATGGGCTCAAGATTATTTTGAGACTCTCGGTAATCTCCTATGAGTTTATTGATCTCGGCATTTTGGGAGAAGGCTAATTCCCTCATCGACCTCCATACCTCAAACACATGTTGGTTTGAAAGCGAGTAATACCGGTACTTGCCCTTTTTCTTCATAGAAACAAGTCTCGCTTTTTTTAGCGATTGCAGGTGATGAGAAGCTGATGCCACCGACAGGTTTACTTGTTCTGCCACATATTCTACCGATGAGGGGCCTTGCGCAAGCAGCTCTACAATCTCCAGCCTGTGTGGATTTGCCAAAGCTTTTGATACGGATGCTATTTCACTGTAAATGTTGTCTTTAAATTCCCGGGCGTTCATATGAAAATTGATTTGTTAAGTTGAACTTTTAAAAGTTAAGACTTAAATAATTACATTCAAAATAATGTTTGAATGTTATCATTCCTGAACTCCCTTTAAGGTTGTTTTGTAGAAAAATTTTAGGGTTAGATTAAGCGATCTCCAGATTATCCATCATGCCATTGTCTTCATGTTCAAGATTATGGCAGTGAAATACGTCATGCCTTTGGAGGCTTCAAATTTCATAATCACTCTGACGGTTTCTTTGGGCATAACAAGCATAGTATGCTTGTATCCGGATTCAGTTGGCGTTAGCCCTCTTGTTCCGCTTCTATCAAGAACTTTAAACTGAACCGCATGTATATGCATGGGGTGAGGGACATTCGAATCATTGATAAATTTCCAAATCTCGGTAAAAATCTGGCCAACAAACATTGCATTTACTTGCCTATTACAGTATTTTTGAGATCTTGAGATTATTGCGCTCGATGCATTAGAAGGCATTTTAGCTAAGTAGAGTGAAAACATTTACTTACTTCCGGGCGTACATAGACGTACTAACACCAAGCCATAAGGCAATTACTTATAATGCCTTATGGCTTTTCTGTTTTATAGGGTGGCAAACATTTTCACTCGAATGCGTTCTATTGCCTGAAAAAAAAAATTTCTGAACGGGTACCAATCTAAACAGAAGTTGAGTGCAAATTTCCCAATTGCACTTAGAATACAATGCAACAGTACCTTATACCTCACTGATAATTTCGTTCATAACTTTTGTGTAAGCTTGTTCTTTATCATACTCAATTCCAGGTCGTAGTAAAGCCATAATATCCCCAATAAACTCATCGTCTTGCATCTTTTCTTCCAGATTGAGCTCGAATTCACGGGCTGTAGGTGCTTTGTTGTCTTCCTGATGCATATATGCATGAAAGCACTCAATAATTTTGTCAATGTCCAGCTCAAGGTTTTCCAAGGCATAGTGGAGGTCGAATAAATCTCGTCCCTTTTTTCGTTGGTATAACGCTCTTAGTTTGGTGCCTAAAAGCTCTTCTGGCTGGTATGTCGTTACTTCTGTACTTCCTTGATACCATGGATTGTCAACTGAAAACGTTTCTTCCTGTAATCCTAATACATTGAAGTGCTCCCGTGTATTGATTTCAATTTTCACCCTCATGCTTGGCGGAGGACTTACTTCAGTCTCAAAATCATATAAAGCTTTCCAATTGTGTTCTTTTGGAACTATTGTTCTATCATCAATTGATGACAAAAACTGAAGTTGGGTTCCAATAGCTTGTAATATCGGTTTTATATTTCCAGACTTTATTTGTACCAAGTCAATGTCTTCAGAATACCTCGCCTGAGGATGCAGGTAGAGTTTATACAAAGCTGTACCACCTCGGAATGCGAGGTTTTCCTTCAAAAATTTATTGGAAAATATCTCTACAACGGCTCTGGAAATAACCAAATCCTGTTCAACCTGTGATGACTCAGTCCAGGGGCTACGGACCTCCAGGCATCTATATACGCTTTGGGGATCATAGTTCGTCAACCTCTACATTCATATTTGGTATTATTTTCCAACGGTTTGGTGCTTTTTGATTCTTGCTTTCTTTCTTGGGGTTTAGCTGAGTTGGGTAGTAATTCCGGCTGTCTAATACACTATGTATGGCATCAGCCAGTGTGGTTTCCTGAAGAACCTCATCAAACAAATAACCCACGCGTTGAAGGGTTGTCGTTTGAGAGAAATCCTCTGCGGTTTTTGCCAGTGTGTCTAATTTCAACTCCATTACTAATTCAGCCAGAACCGTGGTGGCCCGGTTTATGCCCCCGATACGGTCTGAGTAAAAGACCAAATCAAGAGCCGTTAATGCCGGGCTTGAAATATTAATATATCCCGCATCTGTTTTCTGCTGAGTTACAAAATCAGCATTCCAACCTTTTTTCAGGCAAAAGACAATAGATTGCTGCCTGTTTTTGATCGGTCTTAAATAAGGAGGCTCAGAGATCACGAATTGTGTTTGTGGCTGTTGATGAGCAGCTCCATGATACATAGCTGCGGTTAGGAGTCCCACATAATAATCGCGTTCCAGGAATTTCATCAGATCATCAATGAAATAGCCTAATGGAAGAGTTTGGCGGGATGCGTATTCCGGAGGGATGATTAGGTAGAAATTTTGCCGGAGCCTTGAGATTCGTTCTTTATCGGATAAGCGCTGAATCACTTTTTGATAGGCCTCATCAGATAAATTAAATTCTGCAATTACTTCGTCTCCCGTAAACGTATATCGTCCTCTGCTTCGGAGTTGGTCCAAGTAGCGGCTAAGGTATTCGTATGTGTTCCCGGTGCTCATTTTAGTTTTCAACTGCATTACTGGACGGAATTCATCCAGTTATGCAGTTAAGAACTAAAAAAGCTTGATTAAATACAAGTATTAAGTGACTGGATAAGATAGCGTTATTTACTAACTGTATAGCTTGTTCCTTTTAGTATCTGTATTCTTACATTATGGACAGCATATAAAACCAAAAATTAATTCACGCCCAATCAAATCTTATTAGATAACTGGACTTTGCAAGAAGTCTCATTTTTGGGGCAATCAGGCCTTTCAAGTGATCAAACAGATAAGTTAGTTGTGGATCAGAAAAATGATTCCCATTCTTATGAGAAAATTTCTTCTGGCCTTATACAGCTTCAGGCACTTTTTAGCTTTCTACAAAATTTAGTGCTACGTGAAATCATTATTACAGATAGTAAATTTATTAATGTTTGGGATGAAAGCAGCTCATTAAAAAGAATCCAATCGGATGGGTTAATTAAGGTTCACGACTTTCAAGAAGAAAAGCTTAAAGAGGTAAGAAAAGCGATTGTTGACCAACTATGTGTCACGTCTAGTATTCGAAAGATACAACAGCGAAATGAACAGGAATGGATAGAGAACAAAAGAAATGTTGATCAGTTCATGTCGCAGCTTATTTGGGGCGGTGCCGGTATGCTAGCCAGAGGTCATGTGTATGAAACGTTCTATTTACCCCAGCCGGGAAATTATCTGATAGATTGTCATGCAAGATCCGAAAATGGCGAAAAACACCGTGATCAAGGCGAGATAGCAGAGTTTGTGGTGGAATAAATACATCAGTTTCGGGATCGACCAAAATATTCACCCAATAAAAAATCAACCTATGAAAACAATTAATCTACTTTTCTTAATTCTGTTGCTGATGGTCTTTATCGGATGCAGAAATTCTGAAAGTAACAATCCTGATTACACCGTCTATCAGGGTGCCACTTTATTTGACGGAACGGGTAAAAAAATAGAGAACAGTATCATCATTATTAAAGAGGGAAGAATAGAAACAGTCGGAGATGAAAACACAGCTATACCTGACAATGCTGAAATTATTGACGTTGCTGGGAAATACATCACTCCGGGATTAATTGATGCCCATGTGCATTTAAGTGCTACCGGGTTATTTGATACCAGGCCTGGAATGATCAAAGAGAAACTAGTAGACTCCTTAAATTATCTGGCCGCGAAAGCCTGGACAAAAAACAATATTGAAAAATATTATGAAGCTTACCTAAGAACCGGGGTTACGGCAGTTTATGATAATGGAGGCTCCCCCTGGACTATAACTTTACAGGAAAGTGCCGAAACGAATCTTAACGCTCCTCACGTAGCTGCTGCAGGCCCGTTAATAACTCCGGCCCCGGAAAGATTTGTTAAAAGTATTAATCCACCTGTAGAAAAAGAAATGGTCCGGCTGACATCAGACTCTTTGGGCCAAAAAGTAGTGCAATACAATACTTATCTGGGATCAACCGGTATAAAAATATGGCGAATGTCGCTGGATGACTCGGAATTTATGGCTAACCTAAAAGCTGTGGCAGAAGAGGTTCAGAATGTTGGTAATAAAATGATCGTGCATGTGAGCACTCTGGAGGAGGCTAAAGCTGCATTGGAGCTAGGTGCGAAGCTGCTGGTACATGGAGTAAATGATAAGATTGTGGATTCAGAATTTGTAGAGTTAATTAAAAATAAAAATGCTTTATATACACCCACTACGGGTAGTTCTGATCTATGGAGGCTTGCTATGATGGCCTTACTTGGTGAAAAGGTGGAAATCAATGATTTAAATAAAGTGGTAGATGAAAGAACGCTAAGATTCTTAAACAACCCAGAGGAATATATTAGCGACTTTGACACTTTAACCGTTCAGGAATACATTGATTTTAGCCTTAGTAAAGAGTACCGGAAGTCTGATAGTCTCGAATTAGCAAACCTGAAAAAACTTTGGGAGGCGGGAGTAACAATAACGGTAGGTACTGACGCGGGTATTCCTGGTTCACTGCACGGTATATCCTATTATAATGAGCTGGAAGAAATGCAAAAAGCCGGAATCCCACCGGCTAAGCTGATCATCATGGCCACCCGCAATGGCGCTATGGCCATGGAAAGGCTGGATGATATTGGCACCCTGGAAAAAGGAAAGATGGCAGATCTCATCATCCTTGAAAAAGACCCCTCTGAAGATATTTCCCATATGCGATCCATTACTCACGTCATGCGAGGCGGGCTTTTACGTCCTGTGAATGAAAAATTTGATAAATAATTACATCCCCTAACTCAACATACTATGAAATCACTTTCAAATAAATCTATCCTAGTGACCGGAGCAACCGGCTTTGTCGGTTCCCGCCTGTCTGAATTACTGGCTACAAAAGAAAAAGCAGAGGTCACGGGTATAGGTAGGGACCTTGATCGTGTATCTCATCTGAAAAAGAAGGGAGTAACCCTTGAGGCTATGGACATTCTCGATACGGAGGCACTTAAAAGCGTGGTGGAGGGCAAGGATTACATCTTTCATACTGCTGCTGTTATGCAAGCTGATCCTGATACTGCACAATCGGTGAATGTAGATGCAACTGAAGATTTAGTAAGGCTTGCCGGAGAGGCAGGCGTTTCTCGCTTTATTCACGTGAGTACCGTTGGCGCTTATGATATGGCAGAAGTAGAAGAGGTAGATGAGTCCACACCACTGGCTTTGGATCATCCTTCTACCTACCCACGAACGAAAGCGCAAGCTGAAAAACGGGCTACTGATATGGCTGAAGAGTTTGAACTAGAACTTACAATAGTGCGGCCCTCAATGATCTACGGACCCGGTCATGGATTTTGGTCCGAAAGTATGTTTAAAAATGTTCTGGAAGGCAAACCGGTATTCCTGGGAGATGGGTCAACGCATTTTAACCCCGTTTACATCGACGATGTTGTAGAGGCCTTAATACTTTGCGCAAAGCAACCTAAAGCGGCCGGGGAATCTTTTAATGTATCGGCAGATATAACAACATGGCGTGAGTTCATGAGTCATTACGGGCGATTGTGCGATAAAGAATCTAAAGGCTTGCCATTGATCATTGCCCGCCTGATGGTTTTCGCCAACAAGATACCCGGTATTAATACCCCCATTGATCAGGGATTCATAGAAATGGCGAATTCCTATAAACGCTTCCCTACCCAAAAAGCAACGAAACTTCTTGGTTGGGAACCGGAAGTAACTCTTGAGGAAGGGCTAAAAAGAACTACTCAATGGCTCAAGGAAGAAGGTTATAAAGACTAGATAAAGATTCGGCAAATAAATCTTTCATTTCCCTTCCTTTCGCTCGTTCAAACTGAAATTAGAATCTACCTTTAATCATCATTAAAGTGCATTTCAATGCATATGAGTGAAGGCTTTTGCTTTCTTCCGGGCGTACTTACTAAGAGCCGTTAAGTGAATGAATTCATTTATTTAACGGCTCTTCTTGTTACAGATGGTAACACTTTCCTTTTCTTGCCCATATTTCCTGATCCAATATTTTCTTACCAACCCTCCCTCTACATATGATATAATCAAACTCTCAGTTCGATTTTGGTAGTACAAAAAAGGGTACACTTTCTATTTACATTCCTTGATAATGTCATGTAAAAGGCAGTAATGATTTACAGTATTTTAGCTTTCTCTATGGCAAAAAAGTAATAGGTGAAACGAAATAGAAAAGCTGACATGGGATTATATAAGAGACTTGGATTCCAAACTCCCAAATTCAAGCGTCACGAGTGCATAACTGATAAGAAGGGGCAGTCATTTGAAATTCGTTTTTTCGAATGGGACTTTGAAAGAGAAGAGCACTACTACTATCCCATGCCGGATACTTTTGCCGGCAAAGTCTACGAAGAGGATGCGGAGCTAACCGGACTACCAAAGAGCACCAGCATGTTGGCTTATGAGTTGTTGTTTGGGGGGAGGAGGGAAATATCGAGGTGGATACTATAGTCGGGTTTATTAAATACATCACAATCAGAAGCAATATTTCCAGGAATTCATTGTCCTTTTTGTACTGATTAGATATACTTCCTTTTAAACTTAGTGTTTCTTCTTGGCAATACTGTTCTCTTCTCCCATTAATAATTACTGGTACCAAGTAGAACTTATTTGTGTTAGATAACTCGCGGATATAAAGTAATTGCGGGAGGTATCAAAGAAACTAATTTAATAGGATTAGTCTTATGCGGGTTGTGTTAATCTTATTTAGGATAGTTTCGGCATTAGAATTAAAAATATTTAATATGTTGCTAATATTATTCAATTTTAACTAATTCAAATAAATGCCTTATAAGATAGAAATTATAGTTGGCATTTAATTGCAGCTCTTCGATGCACGTCTTGCGATTTCGTTTAAATGAAGGAGAAGAATTTCGCAAACTTAAGAAAAGACACGGGTATATGCATTTTGGAGCGACGGACAATGGAGAGTGGCATACAGTGGTTATAACTGAAGATATGGTATAGTGGTATCTGAAAAACCACGCATGTAAGAGGGGTCATGGCGACTGTGTTTTATCTTTGTTACGTCTTTAAAACTTTAACGCACTCTCTATTAGGCGAAAATTTTAAATATGACTATTGCATAAAAAGCCAAGAGTAAGAGTTCAAAATGATTCACGCTCTTTGAATGCTTTTTTCTATCAGTAAAATCATCCATTTGGAATGAAATAAATATGTAAGGAACATGAAACTACAAAATGTGGGGTTATGAGTAATGCATTATCTTTCGCAAGAGTACTTATATTTACATGTGTAACTCTTTTATTAGTAATATCCTGTAGCGATAAAAGCCCGACCAGTGTTGTTGAACCTCCGGATGACGCTTCTGTTCCTACCGCACCGACTGTTAGCACAAGTTCGGTTGAATCGATCAATGAAAATTCAGCCCAAAGCGGAGGAAATGTCACCGACGATGGTGGAGCATCGGTAACTGAAAGAGGCGTCTGTTGGAGTTTGTCTCAAAATCCAACTACCAATGATAGCTGCACGTCAGATGGCAGCGGTACCGGGAGTTTTACCAGCAGCCTGACCAATCTTTCTTCTGATACCCAGTACTTTGTACGTGCCTACGCCACCAATGGAGCAGGAACGGGTTATGGCGAAGAAATAAGTTTTACAACCCGATCCGAGGCCGACTCCGGCGATTGGCCCCGAGATACAGAAACGGAGGTGGTAGACGTAACCAACCCTGTAACAGGACGAACCTGGATGGACCGCAACCTGGGTGCCAGCCGGGCGGCAACCTCCATGGATGATGAAGAGGCCTACGGCGATCTCTACCAGTGGGGCCGCCCCGCCGATGGGCATCAAAAACGAAATTCAAGCACTACAACTACATTAAGCAACAGTGACCAGCCCAGTCATGGTGATTTTATTCATAGTAGTTCTGGATCAAACTATGACTGGCGCAGTCCTCAAAATGGCGATTTGTGGCAGGGGGTAAACGGTGTAAACAACCCCTGCCCTGATGGTTACAGGTTACCGACTGAGGCCGAGTGGGAGGCCGAGCGGCAAAGCTGGAGTACTAATAATAGAGATGGTGCATTTGAATCACCGCTGAAACTGCCTGTGACTGGAACTCGTGGCCACGCCGGTGGTGGGATCAGATATATTTACTCTTACGGCTACTATTGGTCAAGTTCGATTTCCGGTACCCAGTCGCTGTACCTGTATTTCAATATCAATGGTGCTCTCTTTTTCAGCGACACTCGCGCGACCGGCAACTCCGTCCGTTGCATCAAGGATTGATATTGCTTAGAATTTGCAAACGAATATTATTACTAAGATTTAAAAAATACTATAAGCAGCTATGATTAGAACCAAACCATTACTTATCACATTGATGTGTTTTGTTGGAATCATGTCTTGTTCAACTGAAAGCACCCCCGTTTATACGCTCACAACTACAGCCAGCCCCACACAAGCGGGAGCCATCACGCCGGAATCGGGCAGTTACGATGAGGGAGAGGTTGTGAGCCTTCAGGCTTTCCCTAATGATGGATGGGTATTTGTGAGATGGGAGCAGGATATGAATGCAACAGCCAATCCGACGAATGTAACCATGAACAGGGATTATACTGTGGTGGGGGTATTTGAACGGCGCATGTATTCATTAACAGTAGGCGTTGAAGGGGAGGGTACGGTTACAGAGACCGTACTTCAGCAAAAAACTACAGATTATGCTGAGGGTACCGTGGTAGAGCTGCAAGCAATCCCGGCACAGGATTGGATGTTCAATCGATGGGAAGGAGATTTAGAAGGGTCAGGTAACCCGGTTGAAATTACGATTGATCAGCCAATTAATATTATAGCATATTTTAGTACAATTCCGACTGTTAGCACAAGTTCGGTTGAATCGATCAATGAAAATTCAGCCCAAAGCGGAGGAAATGTCACCGACGATGGTGGAGCATCGGTAACTGAAAGAGGCGTCTGTTGGAGTTTGTCTCAAAATCCAACTACCAATGATAGCTGCACGTCAGATGGCAGCGGTACCGGGAGTTTTACCAGCAGCCTGACCAATCTTTCTTCTGATACCCAGTACTTTGTACGTGCCTACGCCACCAATGGAGCAGGAACGGGTTATGGCGAAGAAATAAGTTTTACAACCCGATCCGAGGCCGACTCCGGCGATTGGCCCCGAGATACAGAAACGGAGGTGGTAGACGTAACCAACCCTGTAACAGGACGAACCTGGATGGACCGCAACCTGGGTGCCAGCCGGGCGGCAACCTCCATGGATGATGAAGAGGCCTACGGCAATCTCTACCAGTGGGGCCGCCCCGCCGACGGGCATGAAAAACGAAATTCAAGCACTACAACTACATTAAGCAACAGTGACCAGCCCGGCCATGGTGATTATATTATTCCCAGCAGCGGTCCTTATGACTGGCGCAGTCCTCAAAATGGCGATTTGTGGCAGGGAGTAAACGGGGTGAACAATCCATGTCCGGACAATTACAGGTTGCCAACTTGGGTCGAGTGGGAGGCCGAGCGACAAAGCTGGAGTATTAATAATAGAGATGGTGCATTTGAATCACCGTTGAAACTGCCTGTGGCGGGCTACCGCAACTATGCCGACGGCAAAGGTTCCTTCGTCTCTGTTGGCGGTGGCGGTCACTACTGGTCAAGTTCGGTTTCCGTTACCCGCTCAAGGTTTTTGTTCTTCGGTGATGGCACGAATGCTATCGTCCACAGCGGCGTCAATCGTGCACGCGCCATATCCGTCCGCTGCATCAAGGACTAAACATTACTTAGAATTTGCAATCGAATATGATTACGAAGATTATAATAAATTCAATAAACACCTATGATTAGAACCAAACCATTACTTATCACATTTATCTGTTTTGTTGGAATCATGTCTTGCTCAACTGAAAGGACCTCCGTTTATACGCTCACAACTACAGCCAGCCCCACAGAAGCGGGAACCATCACGCCGGAATCGGGCAGTTACGATGAGGGAGAGGTTGTGAACCTTCAGGCTTTCCCTAATGATGGATGGGTATTTTTGAGATGGGGGGAGGATCTGAATTCATTTGCCAATCCTACGAATGTAACCATGGACAGGGAGTATACTGTGGTGTATTTTCAACAAGCAGGGCCTCGTGATACCGAAAAGGAGGTCGTGGATGTAACCAACCCTGCAACGGGTCAAACCTGGATGTACCGCAACCTGGGCGCCAGCCGGGTGGCACCTCTATGGATGATGAACTGGCCTACGGTGATCTCTATCAGTGGGGACGGCCGGCTGATGGTCATCAGAAACGGAGCTTTGGTATAACGGGCATATTAAGCAACAGCGACCTACCCGGGCACAGAAAGTTTATAGTTATATCAAGCCAGCCCTATGACTGGCGCAGCCCGAAAAATGATCAATTGTGGCAAAGAGTAAAATATATAAACAATCCCTGCCCGGATAGCTACCGGTTGCCAACGGAGACCGAGTGGGAGGACGAGCGACAAAGCTGGAGTAGTAATGATAGAACGGGTGCATTTGAATCACCGTTGAAATTGCCTGTGGCAGGCTACCGCCAAGTAAACAATTCGCTCATCGGTGTTGGCTTTGGTGGCTTGTATTGGTCAAGTTCGTTTTTCCGTTCCTTCTCACGGAACCTGTTATTCGATAGCAGCGGTGCCTTCATAACTCGTGACCCTCGCACATGCGGACTCTCCGTCCGCTGCATAAAGGACTGACTTATCTGATTTATTCAACCTGCTTGAGCGCCGTAGTCTGTTTGAAGCAGCAGAACATTTGTCGTTGAGCCTTCTGAATGATGAAAGTTTAAATATAAATGCTGATCTGGCAAAGCAGCTGAAAACTTCCGTGCCATGATAATAGGTAACACCACTGATGATATTGTCGTCGGAGACAAAACCTTTGTTTTCGGGCTTGATCCTAATCATGCGCCTGAGAAACTATCTGATATCACCAGTGACTTTACGGTTGTCGTTTTCGGAGCAAGCTGGTGCCCGAAGTGCAGGGAAGAGATACCCGAAATAGCCGGGCACTATCCAAAATGGAAAAAACAAGGAGTAGAAGTAGTTTTTGTTTCCCTCGATGAAGATGAAGAGTCGTTTAGCCGGTTTGTCAAAGATTTCCCATTCATATCCACATCTGATTATAAAAAATGGGACAGCCCAATCGTCAACGATTACTATGTTTTTGCCACTCCCACGATGTATCTGCTCGACAGCAATAGAGAGATTCTGCTGCGCCCCAAATCCGTACGGCAAATGGACGCCTGGATAGATTGGTATTTGGTGGAAGGCAATTGATGCGATAGTAAAATATTGATTCCATTTTGTGAAAAAAGAGAACTTCCGTTTCAAGCTTAAAGTATAAAACTTTCTAAAGGATTATAAAACGCAGACCCTCGTCGATGAAGGGTATATCACTTACTATTCGATCTATCCAATCTACTTCAACATCGATTAAATATTCTTGGACTATGATTTGGATGAGGAAAATTTTAGTCTCATAATGGTCCAATTTCTCTTTGCCAAGATGCTTGCTTTAGCAAATGGGTGGTCTGATTGCGACCCCGGTACCTAAACTCAAACTTGCGAAATTCCCGTGGTGTAATCAGTAGTAAATCGGTTTAGAGGATTGGAATATGTATATCATGGGGGTTGAGGTCGAAAATGATTTCAAACTTGAGCCTAAAAAAGTAGAAGTATTTAGGCCGGTTTTTGTTGATGTAGATGGCCACCGTATTCCATGTGGCGACTATAGGCTGTAAAGGTAAAAAACTGGACTTAAGTTCTATAAAACGATCCGCTCTACAGGTAAGTGGCCGCTTGAAAACCCAATCAGTATCGCACCGCTTGATTAGGACTTGGTTGTTGGTTCGTTTAGGATCTGGGATCGTTCTTTGGTAGGAAGAACAGCTTTGCGCAAAATGATAAAATTAAGCCGGTAAAGATATTTGGACGCCGGTGACGTCAGTGGAGATCACCTCATATAATAACAAAGGGTAAACAGACTCCAACTTTTTGAATATGAAGAAAATGTATCATATACAGTGGGAAAATAAGTGCCATTGGCAATGTCATTCTTAAAGAGATTATCGGACTTTCCCGCTCTCAATAGGCACCGTTTGCATATGCATCCACAATCTTTCTGTTCGGCGTACGGCAAGCGACGGGATTGTCGAAGAAATACAGACACTCAGGCCATCCATCGTCAAAGGTTAAGGTTACCGAGCCACGGCTTTGGTTATTGAAGCCATTATACACGTACTGAGCCTCGATCTTTGTGGGTCGGCCAAGCGCATCCCGGGAAGCAACTGAAACGTTCGAGACACTGCCTCGTAGGTACTGGTTCATCACCCACGATTTCGACTGATCATAAACCAGGTCTTCAAGTAGCTCGGTGTAGTTCTGGTCTTCGAACAAGGTGCCGGGAGGCGGATTAACGACCGCAGAATCAAAGGTATTTCCTGTGAGCCGCTTTGGCTGCTTACTGAGTGCAAACAAACGCAAGTTATCCTGGAATCGCATGAGGCTGGGACTGTCGCAAGCATTTTGCCGGACTAGCGTGTTCATGTCCTTCTGAAGCGTTGTGACATCACCTACCAGATTCAACGTGCTAGCGAGAGGATCATCAGCTGACATCATCCCAATAGCATGGCGAAAGGTATCGCTTGTTTGCAGCACCTCGAGCTCAACTTTCGCCCGATACATGTCACGGTCGGCAAAAAGATCCGTACTTATTGTACGCCAGCCGGTGCAACTCCGGCTCGTCTCGACGCCCCACCCGTTTCGGGTCACCATCCACTGGTTACACACCTCACGGGTCATCTCGATCTTGTCATCAGGCAGATAACTCCCGCACTGCTGTGCGAAGGATTTGAGGTATGCGCTATACAAGACCGCGAACCGCATGTCATCCCGCTCAAGGTTGATATCGGAGAATTCACCCCGGTACATTTTGGTCATCAGAGTTTCGTTGAGAAGTCCATTTGTAGATAGGCTGTTCGGCGTGAGTTTGGCATTTTCCGCAGCCAGAGCTGCGTTTTCCGCAGCCAGTGCGGCCTGTGCTCTTCGCTGTGCAGCTGACTGTGCTGCAATCCGTTTTTGGCGTTCAGCAGCGATGATAGCCTCTTCGCGCTGGCTAAGTCGGCTTCGCAGGTCTGAGACTTCACCTCCATCGGAGCGTATGGCCATAAAATAGCGCGTTTCAAGCGTCTCAAGCTGGTCGATGCTGGTAGCGCCATCAATCTGTGAAACGATCTGTTGGGCATTGGCGATGAGAATCTCCTCTTTATTGTTGTGAAATTGCTCATACACTGCATCCACAAGGTTGTGGTCACGGAGCATGCCGTATCTCCGATTAAAGTCTTTGAGTAGTACGTTGAGTTCCTCGATGCCTTGCATTAATCTGCTTACGCGCTCGACCTTTTGCTCTTCCGCTGGCAAAATCTCAGTCAGCACGGTGCTAATTTTGTTTTGCACTTGTTTGTTGAAGCGTTGCTGTGATTCGGCATCTGCCCTGTGGTAAACCGTGCCAAGGTCACGGCTGAGTCGAAGCAAGGTCGTGATGGTACTGTAAGTAGGCTCCATTTCCTCAATGGTAGTCAATTGCACTTCGAGATCCGCACTAGCCACTTTGACCTCGTTCTCGGCAATCAATTCCTCGATATAGCGCACCTCCGAGGGGGGTAAGATGGAATATTCTTCTGATAGCTTGCGCTTCCAATCTTGCAAGGCACCATAGTTCGTGGAGGGTCGTGCTTGTGTTAAATCATCTTCTAGCTTTTTGTAATCCTGCCGAATCGCCATGACCCTGGCCCGAGGTACGAGGACCAGAGCGTTGTTTCTCGCTTCCTCTCTTATGAGGTAATCGCTGCCGGTGGCACGATTCCAGCTCTTGAGCCACTCTTCGTCTTGAGACATGTTGAACGCACGGTGGCTGCGCGACTGTCTGTTTGTGATCACATTATTCAGTACAACTCCGCCCAAGAGCCCCAGTCCGGCCCATATGGCAGCATTTTCAGAGCCTTCGAAGGTTTCACCTTCATAAGTAAACTCCGTTTGAGACCCGTACACAGCACCCGCAGCCGCGCCGATGGCTGGCAGGATGAATTTCTGCGCTGTCCTTTCTTGATATTTCCAAGAGGGCTGCACCATAACAGACTCATAGCGTAGTTCCTCCTGTCGCTCGACTGTCGCTTCATAGGACGAGCAGGCACCGAGCAGGAATGTCAGCGTCAAAAAAACAATAATGATCGTCCCTGTACTGTACCCTGACTCTGAGCTCGGTCTGTCGCCCTCCTTAATTAAGATTCTCCCAGTTTTGTTCACAACCAAACCTCCTATTATGGATTAGTTGAGAGTGATTTCGGTGTCGCATAACACGTAGTTACGCAAATTATAATACATTATAAATTATAACTATTTTTTATGCAACAGATTTTCATGTGAAGGGTATCTTTTTTTCCATTTGGGTTATATGAATAAGTATAAACTATAATGATAAACCATTTGTATGAAAAAATAATTATACGACAAGACTCAAATAATCCTGATCATGCTCTATGTAAACTATCTGATATCGACAGTGACTATAAGGTTATCGTTTTTGGAGCGAGCTGATGCCCGGAGTGCAGGGAAGAGATGCCCGAAATAGCCGGCAACTATTCAATGGAAAGAAATGGACGCCTGGATGGATTGGTATTTGATGGATAAAAATTGATACGGTAATGAAAATAATGATTCCATTTTATAAAAAAAGAGACTGTCCATTTCAAATAATTATTGAAGGAAGCGGTGCTATAGTAGAAGAGGTCACGAAAGCCAAAGATTACATTTCGGCCTATTTATTTAAGCTGCCAGCCCAGTCAACCAGTGCAGGGCATTTAGATCGCGGGGAGAGAGACTTGCCCAGAAAGAGGGTCAATAAACAATAATATAGAGTGCGTGATTGAAATAAATGGCCTTTGTTGAGGTATAGGTAATTAAATAGCAAATAGACTCCATATGTAGCTCATCTGCCGAGCCTGTCTGACATCGGTATGGAACTCGGCAAGCTTCATTCCATGCCTTAACTTATAATGCTAGTATTACGCTTTATATTTCATTTTCATAACGTCAGTTCGATATTCCTTTTTAGCTACTATCTCTTGTCTGAATGAAAAAATTTTTACTTGACTTTATCGAAATATTTATTTGCGATATATTTTAATTTATCCAAACTAAAAACAAATTATTATGCGTTTAATAAAGAAATTAACCCAAAAAAGAGGAAAAGGAAAAAATCGATTCGTGCGAGCGAAGCGGAGTAGAATTCAGCAGGGCGGTAATACGAGTAAGGAACAAACGTATTATTACTACTTCAGTTGATCCGCCTAGTGTGGCATTGGAGTTTTATAAGGGATGCATTTTTACTTTACTTGTCACGAGGACTCAAACTCGATAGAAAGGAGTGTATATGCTTTTATACACTTGTACTTAGCTAAAACGAATGTAGAAGTAAAAAATGATCGTTCAGCTATTTTTCCCGCGGATATAGATAACGGTGATAAATATTTTGTCTCACCAATCACAGGTGAGTTAATTGTGATTCCTAATGACGCGTGGGGTGATCGCGATGCGCAAGACACATTGTTATTCCGAGGAATTTCGGTCGACCACGCAAAAACACCTCCTCCGTTTGACCCTGTATCGGCTTCACCTCCACTATGGGGAGCTCATACAAGCGCTCCCCGTAGCCAAAGTATTTGGCTACACATGAGTCTTCCCGCTATTTCGCTTATGACGCGCTTTATGGCATTATCCAAGATTGCAATGCATGTTTCTGAATTACCAATTTTTCGTGAACCTCTACCATTTAGACAAGCCAGTTTACATCTAATCAAATTCACTGAGGATCATCCACGAAGCTGTCTAACGACGAGCTTCCATCAAGCTGCGTATCTAGTCCGCAGTGGTATACCTTGCGCCATTACAATCGGCGTATGGATTCCTACTATTTACATGCACGCATGGACTACAACCATAGACAATGAGCTCGTAAATACAAGTGAAAGGCTTGTATCTGACAATCGCGATAAAATAGCACATTACCAACCAGCCTTGCGCTTTGTTTTACCATGATTCAAAAACAAAAACGGAAAAGCTTAACTCTGAGGGATGGTTCATGTGTAGAGTTCGATTTTCCAGATTCCTATTGCTTCTCTGAATCTAGGGGGCTCCTAACAGTGCTGAACATAAAGAATCCGATGGGATGGCCGTGTACCGAGAGATGTATAGAGTCTTTATTTCAGATAGGCGGAGGAAAGTCTATTGAAACACATGCAAAACGGATTGGCTCACTCGAAGATACAGCTATACTGATCGATCTTCGAAACTCAAGAGTGGTAGTAATCCGAGGTGGAAGCTCTAAGGTCAAACTTTATCACCGACTTGAATCTGGACGTGTCACCTTGACTACAGATCCTAATTCAACTTGGAAAACTCTAATCCCTCGAGAAGATATAATAGGATTCTTCTCAGCGGGTTCTCTGTTAGGTCCCTTCGAGATGAGGTGGACTCTTGAAACCTGTTGGAAAGGTGTTCGCCGTACACCTCCAGCAACAGCGGTCGAAATTAGACCAGCTTCCCAAACTGAAATGAGTTGGGAGATACTTCACGATGATGTAGCATTTGTTACGAAAGAAGAAGCGTCAGCCGAGCTGCGCAAATTGATTGACCAAACTGTAGCACGAGCAGTAGATGACTCATTATCGTATGGACATCGGGTAGCTTTCGAGGTGTCGGGAGGAATCGACTCCACAATTGCAACATCACGAGGTTTACTTGCACTCTCCAAAAGGGGGATGGAGGATAAGGCCTTTGGGGTGTCCATTACATATCCATACTATGAGTTTCGCCGAGAAGATCGATTCATCTCCGATGTCTATGCAGATCATGGAATGCGGAGGATATCGCTAGATGGCCGGAAACTTCTTCCATTCGCAGGGGTGAAGAGAACGCCAGTGCACAACATCCCAAACCTCGCTGTTGTTGGTGCTGCTCAGCATACTGCCGTTGTTGATGCCGCAGCGAAACATGGTGCCTCACTTCTTTTCAATGGGTTAGGAGGAGACACGCTATTTGGGATGGGACCAACGGGACAATACCGTTTTCATGAAGCGCCCCGGCGCCCAGAATGGTTCACTCGACGGGGGTGGAAGATAGTAACACATCATTGGAAACAGCTTATTGATTATTTCGATAGTGGTGAAAGGTCAAGTAAGCGTCAGTTCTTCACAGGTGCTCATATAGACGACGGCTGGGCGGATACCATCATCGCACAGCCCCGCGGGGTAAGGCGACAGTGCCTGTTCACAAATCCGGATATCATCCCATTGGCCGCTAGGCTTTGGTCACAGCGTCCCAATGGCGCATCCTACAAATCTGTTCTGCGGGAGGTTTTTGCCAAGGATCTCCCTCAATCGATTCGGAGACGAAGACACAAAATTGCTTATGACGGTTTATATGTTCGTGGTTACCGCTCCGCCTTGCCAGACCTCGAGAAGCTGATTTCCCGTTCGGAAGACGCTCTTTCTGAGGCTGGAATAAAAACGCCTCACTTCCTGGAGGCGGTTCATGAAATCGCGCGTGGGGATCTTACAGATGACCGTTTGGTGTCCTCTGTGCTGGCTTGTCTTCTATGGATGGAAAAGAAAAATGATCTCTCTTGACAGGCCGAGGTTCACAACCCAGTAAAATTTTACAAGATTGCGTCACTGTTGATCTTATTATGCGCACATTAGCTCTCAATTTCGTGGCACTTTAAGTGAGTTAAAAACTCTTTATCGCGTTATAAGGTAATATTGACAATCAGTATGCCATTGGTTAGTTCCGATGTACTTTAATGATGGTCCCGTCCCAATGTTTTTTTTACTGTCTTCACAAACGCCATAAAGGGAGCAATCTCTGATTCTTGAATCGTAGAATTCCAAAAGGTTAAAATCCACGGCTTCTTAGGGTTTTCCTCGTCTAAGAATCATTAAATAGGTTTTTAGCCTGTAGGTCTCTCCGAAATACAGATTTAGATCAAAAGGGCATGTTGCTGTGGAGATTGGTCCGTCGGTCAACTGATTGGGAGATTTAAAAATATGTATTTATGTCCGCTTAAAATCCACATTAAGCCGTAATTCCCTCTCTCGAACCTCCTCCATTGTCTTGTTCAATATTGCTTTGGCATGGAAACGATCAATTGTAATCTGTGCGTCTTGAAATGGGACTTCACACCTCAGATATTCGACTGAGCAAGGTCGATACAGTCCTGGCTTTCTTCTTTGTCGGGGTCTGGTTCGTTTCCAGATAATACTCGATCGAATTAACTGTAGCAGCTACTCTGCCTTCTGAAGCATGAGCTATCCGCCACCCATCTATATCTCAGTGATGGTAATGTAGCTGTGGCCTTTGCAGGGGACTCGTTTCATCGAAATCCAGTTGGGTCAACTAGCTATGATCGGTCCTTTTGTACGTCTGGCAACCCCATGATCAAAGATCATCGAAATACGATTTTGGTACTTCTGTATGGCTTTCTCTATACGATTGTACGGCATTTCGTATTCAATATGCATTATACTATGGTCTCATATAGCATCGTAAATCCACTGTCTTTACGTGACTTGGGGACGTTTGCTTATTAGACTTTGCCGTCGGTACAATTCAAAAGAGGAACCTTGTAATGGATTTAGAAGGTGTGTTCATAGAAGTCTAAATGGCTCCAGCGGTACTCCATGGTGTCATGAGTGGGACACTGCTCCCTGGTAGCAGGACCAGAAAATTTGGCTCCTTTTTCAAAACCAAAATCAATGCGTAGAACCTTTAGGTCGTTCTCCTCGACAAAATTTACACTATTGTATTTTCAGGGTTGCTGCAGGCTTGAGGACATCGAAAAAAAATTGTTACTATTAATTTATTTTCGTTATTAGTGCTGATTGCTTTAGTAAATCAATAGTAGCACTTCTATATCTTATCACACAAATCAAGATAGAGTCAAATAAATAAGCTATATAAAGCAATCTACTGTTATTATTTGGCCAACAAACATTGCATATACTTGCCTATTGCAGTATTTATGTAATCTTTAAAAGATTACGCTCAATGCAATAGGCGGCATTTAAGCTAAGTAGAGTGAAAACATCTACTTTCTTCCGGGCGTACTTACTAAGAGCCGTTAAGTGAATGATACCATTTATTTAACGGCTCTTCTTATTATAGGGAAGCAACACTTTCCTTTTCTTGCCCATATTTCCTGATCCAATATTTTCTTACCAACCCTCCCTCTAAATCTGAAATAATCAAACTCTCAGTTCGATTCTGGGTGTACAAAGAGGGTACACTTTCTATTTACATTGCATGATTATGACATGTAAAAGGCAGTAATGATTTACAGTATTTTAGCTTTCTCTATGGCAAAAAAGTAATAGGTGAAACGAAATAGAAAAGCTGACATGGGATTATATAAGAGACTTGGATTCCAAACTCCCAAATTCAAGCGTCACGAGTGCATAACTGATAAGAAGGGGCAGTCATTTGAAATTCGTTTTTTCGAATGGGACTTTGAAAGAGAAGAGCACTACTACTATCCCATGCCGGATACTTTTGCCGGCAAAGTCTACGAAGAGGATGCGGAGCTAACTGATCATCCAAAGAGCACCAGTATGCTGGCTTATGAGTTGTTGTTTGGGAGGAGAGAGGGGTAGTTGCTTGACGGGGAAAAGGAGTATCACTGCTTGTAAACCAAGTGTTCAACCGAAAGGCTACATCTTTCAGATTGGGAGTTATGGTGGCAGTTTGATTTTTATAAATTGGAATTAATATCTAACCTAAAAGGTACAAGTAAATTTTAATGAGTAAAATATTATGTAAATCGATTTCACACCTCTAATATGGGATGTACCGAGCGGTAGTATCCCGGATGATTGATTCCGACGGCCGTCAGATTTTTCTGCAGATGAAAAAAAGCGATATTGATTCCGGAGGGCAAATAGTATTTATCACAATTAAGAAGTAATTCATGTTAGAAAAAAACAGACTTTATATTGTCGCGGCTGCACTGGTGTTTCTCGTTTCAGTTTCAATAACGGGTTGTCAATCAGAAGACAAAATCAGTAACAAGCCGAATATTGTTTTTGTATTTACGGATGATCACGCAAGTCATGCGATTAGTGCCTATGGGTCGGATATCATTGAAACTCCGAATATGGATCGCCTGGCAAATGAAGGTATACTTTTTCGTAATGCTTTTGTAACAAATTCGATTTGTGCCCCAAGCCGTGCAGTATTGCTTACCGGGAAACACAGTCATGTTAACGGTCAGCTTACAAACGGTCAGGAGTTTGATGGAGATCAGTTAACGTTCCCGAAAATTTTACAAGAGGCCGGTTATCAGACAGCCTTGATAGGGAAATGGCATCTGCAAAGTAACCCCACCGGGTATGATCACTGGGATATATTACCGGGACAGGGACATTACTATAATCCTGAATTTATAACTCAGGAGAGGACACACCAGATTGAGGGATATGTTACCGATATCATCACCGACAAAGTCATCAACTGGATTGATGACAAACAAAATAGTGACCAACCATTTATGGTAAGCTATCACCATAAAGCTCCCCACAGAAACTGGAAGCCACACCCTGATGACCTGGGAATGTTTGATGACGTAAAAATCCCGGAACCTGAGACACTTTTTGCGAATTGGTCCGGTGAGCTAACTGATGAACAAGCCAGTGAGGATGTTATAGATGTAGAATTGAAAAATAGAACCTCTGCAGTGGAAACTCAGGAAATGACGCTAATGAATCATTTTTATAAGGGTTGGGATTTAAAATTCCCACCTGATAGTATAGAAATAGAAACGCGCCACTTAGATCTTTGGAAAAGCAGATACAATAGATTCACTGAAGAACAGAAAGCGGAGTGGGATCAGGTATTCGGTAAGTATTACCAGGAGTATAATGAAAGTGAACTTGAGGGCGCAGAGCGTCTGAGCTGGATTTATCAGCGCTATATAAAAGATTACTTATCCACAATTAAAT
The DNA here is from genome assembly GCF_038150125.1 of Rhodohalobacter sp. 8-1. Classification (NCBI taxonomy): domain Bacteria; kingdom Pseudomonadati; phylum Balneolota; class Balneolia; order Balneolales; family Balneolaceae; genus Rhodohalobacter; species Rhodohalobacter sp. 8-1. Next base: position 116,989 of record NZ_JBBVMF010000011.1, read on the forward strand.
CTGTTGATGATAATCTGGGCAGATTACTGGATTATCTGGATGAGGAGGGTCTTGCGGATAACACGATTATAATTTATGCATCTGATCAGGGTTTTTTTCTGGGAGATCATGGATGGTATGATAAACGCTGGATGTATGAAGAGTCACTTCGATTTCCATTGATGATGAGATGGCCTGATGGGATTGAAGCTGGAATCGAAAATAACGATTTAGTTCAAAATATTGATTTAGCACCAACCGTAGTTGATTTTTCAGGTCTTGATGCCCCTAAAGAAATGCAGGGAATGAGTTTAGTACCACTCACACAAAATTTGACGCCTGACGACTGGCGCTCGTCTATCTACTATCACTATTACGAGTTTCCGGGCGCTCACGAAGTTCAGCGTCATTACGGAGTTCGGACTGACAGGTATAAACTCATTCACTACTATCAAATTGATGAGTGGGAGCTGTTTGATTTACAGAAGGATCCGAATGAAATTCAAAGCGTATATAATGACTCTGAATACAGCGAGATAGTGAATGAACTAAAAGCAGAATTACAGCTCTTACGCGATCAGTTTCAGGTGCCGGAAGAGGACTCTTTATAGCTGTCGTAGTAATTGTATAAAACTGCGAGTAAGCTTTAGGTTTACACTAAGTAATAAATGAAATTACACTCAATCAACCGTAAACTAATTGTTGATTTATCTCCTAAGGTGGATCATATTACTTACCCTGAAACTACTACATTTTTTTAAGTTGGGATTCGTGTATATACAAAAATAAGGTTCTACCGGAAAGTTTGTGGGTTGATGGCAAAATATGTGAATAATCACTCAGAACATGTTCAAAATTTCCCAAAATTATAGGCCATTGCTTTTGCAGATCCTTCTCTTCGCCATCAACGACAATGGCTCGATCAGGATGACGCGCTCATTTGTTAGCAGGTGGGCAGCGTGGGTGCATTCGTCGTTTTCAATATCGCCTTGTCGTCACGCCGCCCGACACCCCAGACGAATCATTGTCATTCTGAATAAAACGGTGGTTTTCCGTTTTGTGAAGAATCTGAAAAAGCAACAGGTTTTGTGCTATAAAATGACTGGAATAATCTCCTTATTGACCACCTGGCTTAATTAGACCATGTATAGGATTATAACATGTACCCGCAAACTTTACCGGTAGAACCAAAAATAATTTAGAATATGAACCGAAAGAAATTTATTAAAAACTCGATACTGGGCATTGGACTATTTAACATAGTTCCGCGACACGTATTGGGAGGAAACGGCTATACGGCCCCGAGTGACCAGCTGACTAAAGCGGTCATAGGCGTGGGTATGATGGGAAAAGGACATCTCACCTATCCGGGGGCGCGACTGGTTGCCGTTTGTGATGTAGATCAGCATCACCTGCAGCAGGCGCTGGATATCACGGGGCCGGATGTGAAAGGATATACAGATTACCGGGAAGTTTTACAGAGAGATGATATCGATATCGTTCATATCGCAACGCCGCCTCACTGGCACGGTAAAATGGCGGTGGATGCCGCTGAGGCCGGAAAAGACATCTGGTGTGAAAAACCGATGACCCGCACTATCGGCGAGGGTAAAAAAGTAGTTGAGGCCGTTCAGCGCAATGGACGTATATTCCGCCTTAATACCTGGTTCCGGTTTAGAGATAATTTTTACGGTATGGGTACACCGGTCAAGCCGATCAAAAAATTAGTAGCAAATGATGTATTTGGCTGGCCCCTGAAGGTGACTATCAACGAGAGCACCGGCTTTAACTGGAAGTTCAACTGGACCGGCCTGGAAAACCTTCAGCCGGAATGGATACCGGAAGATCTTGATTACGACCGGTGGCTGGGACCTGCCCCGGATAAACCGTACAGCGATCACCGCACACACGTCACGTTCCGCGGATACTGGGATTACGACGGGGGCGGATTGGGTGATATGGGCCAGCACTACCTTGATCCTGTGCAATATATACTCGACAAAGATCATACAAGTCCCGTCGCCATAACGGCGGATGCTCCACAGCAACATCCTGACGCAGTGGGCTCGTGGAGGAGAGTTGAGATGACCTACGAGGATGGCTGCCAGATTATCCTCGACGGTGAGAACAGAGATACCAATGCCGCTTTTATTGAAGGCCCTGAGGGTAAGCTGTTTCGTGGATTTCAGTCAGACATCCCCAACATTCGCCGACTGGCTGCCTCCCTGCCTGACCCCGAACCCCAGGTCACCGATTTCAGTCAGGCTGTAAAAAACCGGCAGACGTTTGCCCTGAATGAAGCCAATGGGCATCGTTCGTGCACGCTTGTTAATCTCGGCAAAATCGCGGTGCGGCTCGGCCGGAATCTCAAATTTGATCCCGAAACACAAGAATTTATCGGGGACGAGGCCGCCAACCGGCTTATCAATCAGCCGATGCGAGCGCCATGGAAAATATAGAACTTCCCTGCTAATGGACATTCAAAGGATATTAAACCACACAGACCTACGACGCAAAATGAGACTTTCTAATTTATCTTGTGTTCTACTAGCGATACTGCTTCTGATCTCCTGCGCACCCTTAAAGAAAGCGACACATAACGGGGAAGAGGATGTAATATCAGCCAACCAGCTCACAGAGCTTAAGGACCTGGTACAACAACTTCCCACAAATAATAGCACCGAAAATGTCTGGATTAATGAGCAAATTCTGGATATGGGTTCTTCGGCTACTCAAGCTCTCGTTGGAATGCTCAAGTCGCCGGGAATCGGTAATGACACCTACGCCCGGTATGCCGTCAACGGGCTTGTGAAGTATGTTTCGCGACCCGGAGCAGAAGCTGAACGATCTTCTTTTGAGCACGTGCTTCTCTCAGAACTTCAATCCTCTCATCCAGTAGCCGTAAAGATATTTCTAATGGAACAGCTCGAGCTGGTTGGCAGCAATGCGTCTTTACCGGTCATTCAGCCTTACCTTGCAGATGAACAGCTTTATACTGCAGCGTCTCAGGTACTGCGGAGCGTTAATACTCCAAAAGCTGAAGCAGCCCTGTTGCAGGCATTACCAAAAGCCACGATTCCCCACCGCGCTGTGTTGATTAAAACCTTAGGTGATATGGAGGCCACGTCATCAGAATTAGTACGTCAAGTTCAGACGATGGCAAATAGCACCAATGAGAATCTAAAGATTAATGCACTTTACGCCCTGGCCAACAGTGGAAATCCTGATGCTTCAGAAACAATTAATAATTATGGATCAGTTCAGGACAAGATCCGATTTGCTCATCGACTTGCAGAAGAGGGTTATACTCAACAAAGTGCGCAGGCAGCCAGGGAGATTTATAATTCCGAACAGCCTGCACATCATCGAATTGCTGCCTTGACATTGTTTCATCAGTCGCAGGACCCGGAATCTCCTGATCTCCTTATGACTGCTGCAATAGATACCCATGCTGAGTTACGGTCGGCAGCGCTGGATTTAATCCGCGATATCGAAGGGACGCAAATCACCAGTGAGCTCACCAATTTGCTGAATCAAGCCAACCCGGAAGTTCGTGCCGATATCATTGAAACACTGGGACAGCGAGGCGACCGGCAAGCCTGGTATATTGTGCAGCAGTACATGCGTGATGATAACAGGGAAGTACGTCTGGCTGCTATTGGCGCTTCCACGGCGCTTGGCAGTACGGGCGCCATCGGTTCACTCCTCCGCGCTTTGGATAATGCGGACGAAGCCAATGAGATCGATGTCGTTAAAAAAGCACTGCTCCAACAACCTTCTCAGGCTCTGTTTTCAACGGCTGAGCAACAGTGGATGAATCTCTCGACACAAAGCAAAGTGACCCTAATTGAGGTGCTTGCCCAGCGTCGTGGACGACAATATATGGATCAACTGCTCAGTGAGCTTAACACCTTTGACGGCGATGTACGCTTAGCAACATTTCAAGCCCTGTCAGCCCTGGGTACGCCAGACGATCTCTCCAGGTTTGTGAATCTGCTTCCCAGAGCACGCAATGAAGAGGAGACCAATGCTATTCAGCAGGCCATAGCTTCGGTTGCGGCAGACATTCCAGATGAACAGTCACGAACGGAGCCTGTTATAAACGCTCTCGGGCAACCCACCACGGAACAGGTCCCTGCGCTGCTGGAAACACTCGGAATAATCGGAGGAGAACAGGCCGTTGAGTCGGTTTCCTCCTACACCAGCCACTCCAATACAGACGTACGAGACAGTGCAATTTCAGAGCTGGCGAACTGGCCGGACGCCCGGGCTATCCAGCCGATCCTGGAAACACTTGAAACCACGGACGCAGAAAAGAGCAGGCGACTACTCGATGGACTCGCTCGAATTGTCCGGAGTTCACACTACTCGGATACTGATAAAGTCCAATTCCTGGCTGAAGCTGCTGATGCTGTTTCTACAGAAGAAGCAAGCATATTGGTACTGGGAGCTTTGTCGGGAATTCACTCTGAGGCTTCACTCCGGACAGTTATATCCTTCTTTGAAAACAGCAGTCAGGAAGTTCAAAACAAGGCCTACCAGGCTGCTGCGGAAATACTGGTGCCCTCCTACCGGTTCTCAGAAGATTTCGATGGGGCAGGCCAGGCACTCTCCGTCCTTGAGGCTGCGACCGATTCAACAACCAGGCAAAAGGTTATCGGCTACATTCAGGAATTTCAATCACAGCAGGAATTATCAGAAGGATTCAACGCCCTCTTCAACGGAACAGACCTGACGGGATGGACCGGTGACAAGGAGGCGTACGAGGTACAAGACGGTCAGCTTATTCACCAGCCCGGGGAGAACGGACATCTTTTCAGCCAACAGGAATACGGTGACTTCATCCTTCGCTTTCAATTTAAATTAACGCCGGGGGCCAACAACGGCCTGGCGATCCGCGCTCCGCTTGAGGGGAATCCGGCCTACCAGGGCATGGAGCTGCAGATCCTGGATAACAGCGCTGAAAAATGGAGCGACCTGGAACCCTACCAATACCACGGATCGATTTATGGTGTTGCCTCCGCTGAACGAGGACACCTAAAACCGGCCGGTGAGTGGAATACCCAGCAGGTGATAGCCAACGGGGCCCAAATCACCGTGACGCTTAACGGCGTAACAATCCTGGGTGTCGATCTTAGTGAGATGGATAACTCAGACACGCCCGATGGTGAGGATCATCCCGGCCTGTCGCGCGACAGTGGACACATTGGCTTTATGGGACATGGTGATGAGGTGGCGTTCCGTAACATCCAGATCCGCGATTTGAATGTGTATTATCCGAATTATATGGGATCTGAACAGCAAGCTGGAATGAATCATCCGCCGGAAGGCTACAAGGCCCTGTTCAACGGAGAAAACCTGGACGGATGGAAGGGACTGGTGGGCAACCCGGATACGCGAGCCGAGATGAGCGATCAAGAACTGGCGGCAGCCCGGGAGAAAGCCGATCGCGTGATGCAGCAGCACTGGTCGGTCCGGGACGGCATCCTTTATTTTGACGGTAATGGAGAAAGCCTGGCAACTGTTGAGGATTTCAAAGATTTTGAAATGCTGCTGGACTGGAAAATAGAGCCGGGCGGAGACAGTGGTGTCTATCTGCGCGGCACCCCACAGGTTCAGATTTGGGATATAACCCAGAACCCGGTGGGATCTGGCGGACTCTATAACAATCAGCAGCACCCGAGTGAACCGCTTGTTCCGGCTGACCGTCCGATCAGAGAGTGGAACCGGATGCGCATCAAGATGGTCGGTGAGCAGGTGACCGTGCATCTCAATAATCAATTGGTGGTGGACGATGTAGTCTTGGAAAACTACTGGAACCGCGATAAACGGATCTATCCTGAGGGACAGATTGAACTGCAGTCCCACAGCACCCCACTGTATTTCAAGAATGTGTTTATTCGTGAGATTCCCCGCCCGGAATCCCTTTTCAACGGGGAAGATCTCACCGGCTGGGAGATTGTTGACGGTGAGTCTGGCAGCTGGCAGGTCTTTGGTGGTATGTTAACTGCCGTCAATCAAAGCAGTGGCTGGCTCTCTTCCGCAACATTGTATGACAATTTTAAACTGGAGCTTGAATACCGGCTGCCTGAAGGCGGTAACAGCGGCATTTTTCTGCGGGCACCCCGCGAGGGTAATCCCGCCTACCAGGGTATGGAGATCCAACTGCTGGATGACTATGCTGAGGAATATGCTGAACTGGAACCATCACAATATACCGGCAGCATTTATGGCGTGAAAGAACCATCCAGCCGTGCCACCAAGCCGGCCGGGCAGTGGCAGGAAATGGTGATCCGGGCCGACGGTCCACATATCAAAATTACCCTGAACGGGGAGATCATTACCAGCACCAGCCTGGTCAATCACATGGAAAAAGTAAATGAGCATCCGGGACTCAAACGGAGAAGAGGCTATATAGGCTTGCAGAACCACGGAACGGTAGTTGAATTCAATAATATCCGGATCACTGAAATTGAGTAAATAGCGATTTTTTTCTTCGAATGCCTTTTATGGTTATAACGCAATGTTTTACAAAGCATGCATAATGGTACGCGACGTAAGGCTTTGTAAAACCTCGTTGTATCTTCACAGAACTTTTTGTAATAGTTTACTCACTATTTTTAAACGCAACACTAATTTCGACTTATTACCTGACCATGACTAAATTATTAAAACATGTTCCGTTTCTACTACTATTTTCATTAGTACTAACTTTGGCTGCGCAGGCACAATCCGGTATTCCGGGAGCTGAAGCGGCTGGCAAATGGGACATTACACTGAACACACCCGACGGCGAATTCCCTTCCTGGCTGGAAATAGAAACATCAGGCTCCCAGGCGCTGGTCGGCCAGTTTGTGGGGCCGGTGGGCAGCGCACGCCCGATTTCTGAGATCAACTATGATCCGGAAAGCCGGGTTTACAGCTTCAGGATTCCAGCCCAGTGGGTTCCCCAGCATCCTGACCCACAATTCGTATTCTCGCTGGAAAATGACAAACTTACCGGCTGGACCATCGACCCCAATGGAAATAAGCTTGACTGGACGGCCGTACGAGCGCCCTCACTGAAGCGTGAACAAGAACCAAACTGGGGGGAGGAGATAAATCTGCTGGATCAAAATCTTTCACATTGGATCACTCCCGAAAACAACCAGTTCCAGATGGAAAATGGCGTGCTGGTAAACAATGAAGCCGGCGGCAATCTCATCACCAAAGAAAAATTTAATGATTTTAAACTGTATGCAGAGTTTCGCTATCCGGAAGGCAGTAACGCCGGCATTTATCTTCGCGGGCGGTACGAAGTACAGATTGCCGACAATTACGGTATGGAACCCGAGAGCCACCTTATCGGCGGTATTTATGGATTTATCGATCCCGCTGTCAATGCTGCTAAGAAGGCCGGCGAATGGCAGACTTATGACATCAAACTCACAGGCAGGATGGTAACCGTGGTATTGAACGGTATTGAAGTGATCAGTAATCGGCCGATTCCCGGCATCACAGGCGGTGCGCTTAATAGCAATGAAGGCCAGCCGGGCCCCATCATGCTCCAGGGAGACCACGGCCCCGTTGAATTTAGAAAAATTGTGATAACGCCGGCGCTTAACTAAGATTTAGATTTTAAAAATCAATTAAAGTCTAATATATGATGAGAAAGGGATAAGCCGGTAAATATCTTAAAACAGAACACCATTATTTCTACCCTAAGTGAATAGCTGTTGAAGTAATCCAAACACTTAAAAAGAATGATAGACTAATAATCGCTTCATCTTCTTTAGCTGGCTGTAATGCGAAAATTTAATCTCTCAAGATCTGCAAAAACCCAACATATTTATCATTTACTCCGATGAATAAACACACCTATGATTAAAAATAAATTTCGCAATCCGAAATGCTTTCTCTCGCGGGCTATTATCTTGACCGGCAGGAACTCCTGGCAGCTTGAGGATTTGGGCGGTCTTTGGCCGTGCTACCCGCTAAAAGTTTTAGGTATCTCCGGTGGTTTGCAATATAGCCGTAATTTCGAGCCCGCACGCCGGCCGGTAAACCAGGGTTTCTGAATACCGACGGGAGTCTCAATAAAACCCTCATTTTCGATCACCGGGTAATTTCAGGTTGGTATCACTACCGGAAACAGAATTTCAGGAAGCCCCTGGCAGAGGAGATATGTGAAGTCGCCAAAGATCCGGAAAGTTTTAAAAATATGGCCGATGATCCGAAATAAAGCGAAACTAAACATTACCTAAAATCAGAGCAGTACCATAAACTCAGGATCGGTGCGATTCAAGAGCTTTGACTCGTGAATATATCTTTGATGCGTATCCTAACATAAATGAGAACGCGGCTATTTTTTTTGATAACCAGATCAAACGTGCATTTTACGAATTCTTTATTAGGCAGAATAATCGGTAAAATATTCGTATAGTTAGAGTTGTGGATCTATAAACGAATACATAATCCTAAAAGAATTCTGTACATATGGAACTTGCAATACATAACTGGATGCGTGCCGAGCCGATTGAAACCACAATCGAACGAATGGCTCGTCTCGGCTACCATAAACTTGAAATTGCCGGTGAACCGGAATCGTACGACACAAAAAAAATCGGTAAACTGTTAAAGGACCATAGTATTGGGTGCTGGGGATCGGTTACCCTGATGATGGAAAAACGTAATTTACTTGCTGCCGATGAAGATCAGCGGGCGATGTCTATCCAGTATGTAAAGGATGTTGTAAAAATGGTTAAAGAGCTGAATGGTACCATGGTATCGGTTGTGCCCGGTACGGTTGGAAAACTGGTTCCGGATGGTCGCCCGGAAGAGGAGTGGGAGTGGGCGGTTTCCTCCATGAAAGAGATCTATGACTATGCAGAATCGCAGGAAATACTGATAGGGATTGAACCTATTAATCGATTTGAAACCTACTTTATCAACAGGGGTGACCAGGCACTTGCTCTGGCAAAAGAGGTAGGAACCAATTGTGGTGTTTGCCTGGATGTGTTTCATATGAATATTGAAGAAGATGATATTTACGACGCGATTCTTCGGGCAAAGGGAAGAATTAACGGGATTCATGTTGCGGATAATAACCGCATGGCACCGGGAATGGGTAAGCTAAACTGGCCTAAGATTATGGACACGGTAAAAGAAGCCGGATTCGACGGGGCAATTTCCGTGGAATTCTGTTCTCCGGTTGACCGCACTCCCGCAAATCCATATATAAACTCTATTGATGAGAAGCCTGAAGGACTGAGCGCAGAACAGAAAAAATTTATAGAGGATCACGGAAGCACCTCTGTTTCTGAAGAATTCTATACAGAACTGACACGCAAATCGGCTGAAAAGCTTTTGCCGTTGATTAAATAATGGAGTGTTATTCAGATCAACTGAAGGGTGATAACTCCCGCTTTCCCCGCAAGGGATTCCTTCGGGAGAATGGGAAAGAACCGACGAAGGAGGTTCAAGGGGGATGACCTTATGAGCACTGACAGAGCTTTTACCAATCATACATTCATTCATCCTTAATTGCTCAGTTTCAATAAACCTTTTTAAGAAGATAAGACAATGACAAAATCTTAACTCAAACCCAACCACTTCACACCACATGATTATAGAAAACGTAGAAGCGTATTGGCTCCGATGTCCTATTGAGGACGTAAAGCAACATCGGTCCGACTACGGGTTGCTTACACATTTTGATATGGCTTTGATCGTGGTAACCACAGAAGAAGGGTTACAAGGGTTTGGTGAGGCCAAAGCAGCTGTGGGCTCATCCGGGGTGTGTGCTTCAATTGTTAGTTGTGTCGAGCAGGAACTGAAACCGGTGTTAATCGGCCAGGATGCCAAAAATATTACACGAATTTGGGAACAGCTTTACAGCGGGTCACGCGATCACTATGCCTTGGCAAGAGGCCGGAAATTTCCAATATTGGGCAGAAGGGGGCTCACAATATCAGCGATCAGCGGTGTGGACATGGCCCTTTGGGATCTAAAGGGAAAATCCCTGGACGTGCCGGTTGTTGAACTGCTTGGAGGTGCCTGTCGGGAACAAATGCCTGCGTATGCAAGCGGCGGGTGGGCGGATGTTGATGGTATCGGCGAACAACTTTCCGGTTATGTATCCAAGGGATTTGATGGTGTAAAAATGCGGGTTGGAGTGATGGACAGTACAGTTGCAAAAAGCGTGGCCAGGGTGAAAGCTGCCCGTGAAGTTCTGGGGCCTGATATTAAGATTATGGCGGACGCGCACGGTACTTACAGTGTACCTGAAGCCAAACAGTTCTGCCGGGGAGTTGAAGATTTTGACCTGTACTGGTTTGAAGAACCCATCAGCCCTGATAACCCGATGGGTACTGCTGAGGTTCGTGCATCAACTTCGATTCCCATTGCCGCAGGCGAAAGCGAATATACCTGCTTTGATGTCCGCGACCTGATTAACCACCGCGCGATCGACGTTATTCAGCCGGATGCGGCAATCATTGGCGGAATATCAGAGGCGATGCGGGTCGGTCACCTCGCACAGGCATGGCAGCTTGAACTTGCACCTCACTGCTGGGGATCCGCATTTTCATTTATGGCAGGAGTTACGGTTGCATTCGCCAGCCCTTCAGCTACAGTTATCGAATTCTCACTGGGAGGCAATCCCATGATCTATGAGCTGATTAATGAAAAAATGGAAGTGGAGAAGGGAATGATTAAAGCTCCCGGCTCGACCGGTTTAGGCGTTACGCCAAACTGGGATTTTGTGAAAGAGTACACACAAAGAGTTTAACCTGAAGCAGGTCCGTGATAAATTTAAATAATGCCAGTCATTCCGCACTTGACCCGGATTCTTCAGAAATTGATTACTATAGGAGATTACGGCTCGGGCCGAAATAACTTTAATGAGAACCTGACAACCTGAACCTTGAACCTCAAAATCTGAAAATTATGGCACGAGCAGTTAAAATTAACCATGTAACACTAATTGTAGATAAACTGGAAGAAGCAGGTGAGTTCTACGAAAAAGAGCTGGGCCTCGATCCCCTGCCTGCGTTTAATTTCGATTACCCTGTAATGTTCTTTGATATCAACGATGAACAACAGCTTCATCTTTCCGAATGGGAAGATACTTCCTCATTCAGAGGTCACGTTTGCATGCAGGTAGATGATTTCAATTCCATCTTTTATCGAATGAAGGAGTTAGAAGCGATTGATATCAAGCCGTGGGGCAAAGTTCGACAGTTACCTGACGGTGCCATGCAGATGTTTGTTCGTGATCCCTCTGGAAACCTGGTAGAGTTATCCTCTCATCCGGACGCTGAAATCGACAACTCTATATTTGAAGATGAATTTTATGAAGAAGGATTATATAAATCTAATCGTGAGGATTACAGAGGATATAAAAGTGATGATGCGTCGCTTTATCACGGCAGCAAAAAAAAGCAATAGAACCAGGTATATGCGTATGAATAGAAATTAGCTGCGCGATTGCTTTGATCTTTAAGTTCCCGTTCAACTGAACCCAGATCGTTTAAAATGAAAAAAAATGTCCTTCTCCTTGAAACCGTAGATACGGAAGCAGATGATCTCTTACGTAAGAATGCCGTGGTGCTTGAGGCCTTGCAGGGTAAGGGGTCAGATCCAATCGAAATGGCAAAGCGAGTAACGGTTCACGCTGTGATTACCAGGGGCAAAGGCCAGGTGAACCGTGAATTGATGGAAACCTGCCCGGATCTTGAAGTTGTGGCCCGCTGTGGTGTTGGACTCGATAATGTGGATGTTGCTGAAGCCACAAAACGGGGGGTCAGGGTAATTAACGCTCCTGGTTCCAACTCCTCAACTATCGCCGAACATGCTCTGACTCTGATGATGATGGGTATTCGGGATGCGTGGCGATCTGTGGAGCGTGTTAAAGAAGGAGACTGGCACTGGCGTAATCAATACAGCGGCGATGAACTCAGAGGCAAAACACTCGGCATTTTAGGTATGGGAAATATAGGGCAGCGGGTTGCTAAACTGGCCGATGCTTTTGGGATGAAAGTGATTTACTGGGATAAATTTCCGGTTCAATCAGAATATGAAAGCTGCTCAATGGAAGATGTTCTTGAACGGTCGGATGTTGTGACTTTACATGTGCCGCTTCTTGAAGAGACCAAACATTTGATAGGTGAAAAACAACTCAACCTGATGAAGCCGGATGCCTGGCTTATCAATACGGCAAGGGGGCCCATTATAGATGAAGCGGCTCTTTTGGATGCGCTGGACAACGAAAGAATATCAGGTTTTGCCGCAGATGTTCTTTCGATAGAGCCACCGGGCAGTAATCACCCGCTTGTGAATCACCTAAAAACCCTGATTACACCTCATACAGGGAGTCTGACAGCTGCCACCTATCGGGATATGTGTGTTTTCACGATTCAAAATGTGATTGCAGTTCTAAGTGAAACAGATCCCGATCCGAAAGCAGTATTTAACAGGAATGAATTGAATAGACGGTAGTGGGCATAAAATGCCGGAACACGGATCCGGAACGTTCCTTTTTAGGGTCAATGAATGAATAATTGCGAGTTCCTTTACGGATTTTTTAATCCAATATGTAGTATGGAAAAGTGGATTGAACAGTTTAAAAGAAACAGCCCTGATTTCTGGCAGGTTTATTTGACAGTGCCGGATAAACATTAATTTTGTGGTTAAGATGAATTATACATCTTTAAATATTGCAAATAAGTAGAATGGTAGAAACAGAGGCTTGTTCGACAGGTTTCACGCATATTTAAAATATGGGTGCATTCAGCCTTGATTTCAATGTTGAATTTGTCAACTTATAGCAGTGTATGTTTTTACGGACCTGGACATTTGACCAGTATAAAATATGGACGTTAATTAAATAGCAGGCAATGGACGGATTACTAAATGGTGCAAAAATTTTCAAGTCTGCTGTGATTCTGGTTTTTGCTGCTCTCTTCTGTATACAGAACATGTATGGCCAGGAAGCTGAACAGTGGATTACATTTGAGCCGGCACACGGCACGGATAACGGCCAACACATTGTACTTGTGAGCGGGGATGATGAATATCGATCTGAAGAAGCGATGCCGTTACTCGCCAAAATTTTATCGAATCATCACGGGTTTAAAACCACAGTTCTATTTGCGATTGAACCTGGAAGTGGAGAGATCAAACCAAATTTTCAAAACAACATTCCAGGGTTGGAAAATCTTGTATCAGCTGATCTTATGGTGCTTTTTACGCGCTTTCGTGAATTGCCGGATGATCAGATGAGATACATTGACGAGTATGTTCAAGCCGGTAAACCTATCGTTGCTTTACGAACCGCAACGCATGCGTTTGCCTACTCAGAAAATTCAGAAAGTGAATATGCAAAGTACTCCTACAATAGCAGTGTTCCCGGCTGGGAGGGCGGATTTGGACGAAAAATATTAGGTGAAACATGGGTAGACCACCATGGAGATCATGGGAATGAGGGAACCCGAGGGTTGATTGATGGAATAAATGAGCGGTATGATCACCCAATAATTCGGGGCGTATACGATATTTGGGGTCCGACGGATGTATATGGAACCCGGGAGCTTGAAGGTGAAGTGGACGTACTTGTCTGGGGCGCTTCAACAAAAGGAATGACACCTGAGACACCTATTAACTGGGAAAAATCGATCATGCCGGTAGCCTGGACAAAAATATATAGATTGGAACAGGGAAATACCGGGAACGTTTTTACGACAACCATGGGCTCGTCGGAGGATATGGAAAGTGAGGGCTTTAGGAGACTTTTGGTCAACGCATGCTACTGGGCGCTTGACATGGGAGAAGAGGTTCCCGAAAAAACCAATGTAGATATTATAGGAGATTATTCGCCAACTAACTTTGGCTTTGGAGATTTTATCGAAGGGCTCAAGCCTGTTGATTATAAATAATATTTTGCGGTTCAGGGACCTTCAAGCGTCCTATTTTTAGAAAGAGCGTGACGCTTAGAGGCCCCGGAAAAGCACCGGTGACGCTTCAAGGTCACTTTTCTACCCGAAAAAATATCACCAAATTTCCACTGTACATTAGATACGAAAGATATTTAAAGTTATGGGGTAAGCCCTCACATTTAATAGCTTGAAAAACTTTAACATATAGTTAAATACTGATCTTTCCCGACAAACCGGATCTCAACAACTTAAAATCTGCAGATGATCATTAACTCGAAAATTAATTTTACTCGGATACTTGCGTTTTTAGCCATTGCTGCAATTTCTTTAAGTGCCGTGCAATGCACTCGAACAGATAACACCCTACAGATCAGTAAGGAATCCCATCTTGCATTAATTGGGAATAACCTGGGGTCAAGAATGATGAATTTTGGCCACTTTGAAACCGAGATGCACCTTCGATACCCTGACAGTTTGCTTTTTATACGAAATATGAGCGACCCGGGTAACAGGCCTGGTTTTCGTCCACATTCATCCCGTAATTCACCGTGGGCATTTCCCGGCGCCGAGCAGTTTTATGATGAGTTAGCCACTAATTCGGGAAGTCAAGGACACTTTGAAACACCAGACGAGTGGCTGACCCGGCTCGAAACAGATATCATCATCGCATTTTTTGGATATAATGAGTCGTTCCAAGGTGAAGACGGTCTGGAAAATTATAAGGCAGAACTGGATGCGTTCATTCGCTATACGTTAGACCAAAATTATAATGGAGAAACATCTCCGCTGCTTGCTATTGTTTCTCCCATAGCGTTTGAAGATCTATCAGAGGCACATGATTTACCCGATGGAAGTACAGAAAATGGAAATCTGAGTCTCTATACAGAGGCAATGGAAGAGGTTGTTGAAGAGCACAATGCACTTTCCAAAGGGCAAAAAGTGCTTTTTGTTGATGCATTTTCATCATCAAAAGATTGGTTTGAATCGGGTGATGAACCGTTAACCATTGATGGTTCACAACTCACTGACGAAGGATATTCTAAGTTCGCAAAATTACTGGCTGATCGTGTTTTCGGTGAGGTTGATACGGAAGCCGAAAAATATCGAGATCTGGTTCATGAAGCTGTACTTGAAAAAAACTGGATGTGGCATAATGATTACAAAATTCCGAATGGCGTGCATGCCTACGGCCGTCGCTACAATCCGTTTGGGCCTGACAACTATCCAGCAGAAATTGAGAAAATTCGGCAAATGACCGCTATCAGGGATACAGCAATTTGGCGAGCAGCAAATGGTGATCTGATGGATGTGGCAGCAGCGGATCAAAATACCAGGGAGCTGCCTCAAGTGGAAACTAATTTTAATCCGGATAGGCATGGGAACCCCGAATATCTGTATGGTGATGATGCGCTCGAGACATTTGAAATGGCACCGGGCTACGAAATTGAACTTTTTGCATCTGAAGAGGATTTTTCTGTTCTGGCTAATCCAGTTCAGCTTTCATTTGATACGAAAGGGCGCCTCTGGGTAGCTACCATGCCGAGCTATCCGCATTATAAGCCGGGTGATGAAAAACCTGATGATAAACTGATTATTCTTGAAGATACGGACGGTGATGGAAAGGCTGATAAACAGACAACATTTGTTGATGGATTGCATCTTCCGGTCGGTTTTGAGTTTGCACCTGAAGGCGTTTATGTCTCACAGGGCACAAATTTAATGCTTTATAGAGATACTGATGGCGATAACAGGGCAGACACCAGTGAAATTGTGCTCAGCGGCTTTGATGACCATGATACCCACCATGCCCACAGTGCATACACGACAGACCCGTCTGGCGCTATCTACATGGCGGAGGGTGTATTTCTGCATACGAATGTGGAAACATCATATGGTCCGGTTCGGGCAACCAATGGCGGTTTTTACCGATACAATCCGCAGCGCCGCCACCTGGAACGAACGGCTCAGCTGTCCATTCCCAACCCATGGGGTATTGCATTTGACGAGTGGGGCCAGAATTTCTTTGCCGAAACTTCCGGGCCCGATGTTCTATGGATGATGCCGGGTACGGTTAAGCCGAGATATGGGACAGCCACTCCAAAATCGAGAAACCTGATTGAGGATGATCATCGGGTTCGGCCGACGTCAGGATTGGAATTTGTGTCGAGCAGGCATTTTCCGGATGACGTTCAGGGAGATTTTTTGATCAACAACACGATAGGATTTTTGGGTACAAAGCAGCATACATTGGAAGATGCCGGCACAGGTTATAAAAGCAGGCACAGACAGGATTTGGTACAGTCAAGTGATCGGAATTTTCGTCCTGTTGATATGGAATTTGCACCTGATGGATCACTCTATCTGGTCGACTGGCATAATGTATTGATAGGCCATATGCAGCATAACGCACGAGATCCGCTTAGAGATCACGTCCACGGCCGAATTTATCGAATAACCTATCCTGAACGGCCACTGGTTGAAACAGCAAATGTGGCGGGTGCCACGATCGGAGAGTTATTCGAAAATCTGAAGCTCCCCGAATTCAGAACTCGTGAACGAACCCGGCTGGAGCTGCGGAGCCGGGATGCATCTGATGTTTTACAGCACTTGGATACCTGGATTAACAACCTCGATGAGAATGAAGAAAGATATGAGCATCACTTGTTAGAGGGATTATGGGTAAGCTGGGGATTGAACCGGGTGGACGAGAAGCTGCTTCGACGGTTGATTGAAGCAGAAGATCATCGGGTCAGAGCCGCTGCCGCTCGGGTGCTTCGATATACGGGTCACCAGGTGGATGACCAGGCAGACCTGCTTGTTCAGGCAGCCGGGGATGAGCATGGCCGGGTTCGCCTGGAGGCAATTGTAGCAGCTTCATGGCTGAATCAGGATGACGGTTTATCCATTTTAAACGAAGCCGGTAACTACCCTATTGATGACTGGATGAGACCTTCCTACGATACATCTCTTGCGCGACTGCTTGGAGAAACCGTTCAGGACGAAACACCCGAAGAAATTGAAACCAACCTTACGGGAACCGAACGAGATCTTTTCATGAAGGGGAGGGAGATCTTTGCCATGGATGGCTACTGCGGTACCTGTCATCAGCCTGATGGCAAAGGGTTAACGGCTTCAGGGTTTCCTCCCCTGGCCGGAACCCAATGGGTAACCGGGAATGAAGAACGGCTGATTAAGTTAACCTTACACGGGCTGTCCGGCCCTATAGAAGTGCTTGGTGAAGAATATCCTGGCAATGTTCCAATGACTCCTTTTGGTGGAATGCTCAACGACGAAGAGGTTGCAGCAGTTCTTACCTACGTCAGAAATGCATTTGGGAATGAAGCATCACCAATAACTCCTGAGAAAGTGAACGAGGTACGGGCAGCCACCCGGGATAAAACGGGATTTTACTCACCCGAAGAACTGTTGGAACAACATCCTTTGGAAGAGTGACATGAGAAGCGGTTTTCAGAATTTTACAAGTGACTGTTTACAATGTGAATCGCAGTATATAGAGCCCATACGATGACCGGTATGGGAATATTACCTTGTAACTATTAACCAGTTAAACAGGTTTCTAAAGCTTGCTTACTCAACAAGCTCTGTGCAGAAGTTTAGTCTTCGATTGAAGAACCAGCAGTATAAAATTAAACTCTGGCGTTACTACATTTAGGAGTAAACCCCAGTTTAAGATGATTTAAAGTAATGTTTGCCTCAATACCCCATACCCGCTACATTGGACTCAAATGAAAATTTCCCTCTTTATAACATGCTTTAACGACACACTTTTTCCAGAGACTGGAAAGTCAATGGTGCACCTTTTAGAGCGACTGGGTCACTCGGTTGACTTTCCGCTAGAACAAACCTGTTGCGGTCAGATGCATTACAATACTGGTTACCAGGAGGAGGCAATTCCATTAGTGCGGCGATTTGTGGATGTGTTTAAAAATGCGGAAGTGATCGTTGCACCATCAGCGTCGTGCGTAGGGATGGTTCATGAGTTTTATGGGAAAGTTGCGGAACGGTCCGGTGACCAGGCGTTGAAGAACAGAGTGGAAAAGATTGTGCCTAAAGTGTTTGAGTTGACACAATTTTTGGTTGAAAAACTCAGAGTGAAAGACGTGGGTGCCTACTACCCGCATCGGGTGACATATCATCCAACGTGCCATTCTCTAAGAGTATTAAAAGTAGGAGATGCTCCCCTGGAGCTGCTTAGAAATGTTAAAGGAATTGATCTTGTCGAACTTCCAATGGCTGAAGAGTGCTGTGGTTTTGGCGGAACATTTGCCATAAAAAATGCAGATACATCGATGGCGATGTTAGGTGATAAAATTCGGCATATTAAAGAGACCGGTGCGGAAGTTTGTTCTGCCGCTGATAACTCTTGCCTGATGCATATCGGGGGAGCGCTAAGCAGGCAGCGGAGCGGTGTTGAACCAGTTCATATTGCTAAGATATTAGCCTCGACGGAGGAATAGAAAATCTCCCCTCTTGAGGGGGGACAGATAACGGAGCGTTTAGCGGAGTTGTCAGGGGTGTGTTGTGAACGATGATACAGTTTTTCGTTTGTCGAGGAGGACAGAACGTGAACCCACCCCTCGCTTATTATGACTGCTTACGCTGTCATGATTACGCTTTCCCCTCCCGAGAGGGGAGGAATTAAAATTGAAAACCATCAATGATGAATAGATCCAATTACGACCCAACTTTCGAAGAGTCCGCTAACGCCTACTTATCGAATACACAGCTTCGGAAGAATATTGGTCATGCTACACACGCTATTCGCGAGAAGCGTAAGGTTGTTGTGGATGAGATGCCGGACTGGGAAGCACTTCGAACAGCAGGGAGGCAGATTAAAACAAGAGTAATGCGACATCTCGATAAATATCTTCTGCAACTGGAAGAGTCTGTTAAAAAAGCAGGCGGATGCGTTCATTGGGCGCGAGATGCGGATGAGGCCAATCGTATAATTGTGGACCTTGTAAAACAGAAAGAGGTGCAGAATGTCGTAAAAGTTAAGTCGATAACCACCGATGAAATACAGCTTAATAAAGCATTGGCAAAAGAAGGAATTCAGGCACTGGAAACTGATCTGGCTGAATTGATCGTGCAGCTGGCCGAAGATGAACCATCACATATTTTGGTCCCTGCAATCCACAAAAACAGGGCGGAGATTCGGGAGCTCTTTCGGGAGAAACTGGGTCAAAAAGAGTTGAGTGACCGCCCGGAAGATTTGGCGGAAGCGGCACGAGCATACCTGAGAAAGAAATTTTTAAATGCAAAAGTTGGTATCAGCGGGGCCAATTTCGGAGTGGCAGAAACGGGGACGGTTGCTGTTGTAGAATCCGAAGGAAACGGACGTATGTGCACAACGCTTCCCGATACGCTGATAACTGTAATGGGGATTGAAAAAATCATTCCCAGCTGGAAGGATTTTGAAGTGTTTATGCAGTTACTCCCTAGATCATCCACTGCTGAAAGAATGAATCCCTATAACTCATTTTGGACAGGGGTCACGGAGGGAGATGGCCCGCAGGAGTTTCACCTGGTTCTGCTGGATAACGGGCGGTCAAACGTTTTAGCTGACGAAATCGGCCGGCAAACCTTACACTGTATTCGCTGCAGTGCCTGTTTAAATGTATGTCCTGTGTATGAACGCACAGGCGGTCATGCCTATCATTCTGTCTATCCGGGACCCATTGGAGCCATTTTGACCCCTCAACTAAAAGGCCTCGATAACGAAAGTGCTGCTTCACTCCCATACGCATCAACCCTGTGCGGGGCCTGTTACGAAGTCTGTCCGGTAAAGATAAATATTCCCGATGTACTGGTCCATTTGCGAGGTAAAATAGTCGATCACAAGAAAAGTGTAGGTGGAATTAAACAAAAGACAGATCCGGAGCATATTGGAATGAAGATGATGGCCCGCGCTTTTAAGAGTCGACACAGGTATGAACGTGGACAAAAAATAGCACGAACGGGGCAAAAGTTTTTTATGAAAAATGGCACAATTTCAAAGCTACCGGGTCAGCTTTCAGGCTGGACGGCGATGAGAGATCTTAAGCCAATCCCGAACCAAACCTTTAGAGAATGGTGGAGAGAACGTGATGAGTAATTCAAAAAAAGAGATGCTTAACGCCATACGAAAAGCTATTTCAGATGTGCCGGAAAACGAAAAACCAGACGATATTGAGATATTAAGAACTTACAGGCAAGAAGGAGATCTGCCCGGAAATGAAATCGTGAATTTATTTATGGAAAGAGTTGGAGAATATAAGGCAACGGTGAAACGGGTTGCACAGAAAGATCTCCTAAATGTGGTAGATGAGAGCTGTCAGAAAGAAAATGTAAAGAGGCTGGTGATTCCAGAAGGCTTCAGGCAAGAATTTTTACCCACTACAGTGACGCCTCTATTTGATTTTACTGATAAACCACTTTCTCATTTGGAACTGGACGAATCAGATGGTGTAATAACGACATGTGCTCAAGCAGTTGCTCAAACAGGAACGATTATTCTTAACGCCGGAAATGGCCAGGGGAGGCGTGCGCTGACGCTGGTACCAGACTATCATCTCTGTTTGGTTCATGAAGATCAGATTTTGCATTTAATTCCGGAAGGTTTTGCTGCTTTAGAAGAGAGTATAAAAAAAGGGAGACGTCCCATTACATTTATTTCGGGTCCTTCAGCTACGTCAGACATCGAATTAAGTCGGGTTGAGGGCGTTCATGGTCCGAGGAGACTTGATGTGATTATTTATAAATAGTAGATGAGTACTTCTATTTTATATTGTGAAACCTTATAGAAAAAGCCGGGAAAATGTTGTATCAAGCCTGTTTTAGAGTAGTCAGAGGTCGTTGAAATATTCATCTGTCAGCTGATTTTGCTGGCAGATGGGTGTCCTTATTACACCAGCCCGCACAAGCAGTATGCAGGCGGTCAGTAATGCAAAGTCCTCCTGTTAATAGAATAACTTTAACGAGACAAGTTTTAATAATTGCTTGAAGATCTTGCACAACCCCTTGTATATAATGCTCTCTGCTATAGAGAACGGTGTTGTCGGTAGCTCAATGAAATGAAGTGCGAGCGGCTGTTTGAAAAGAGTTTTGGGTATCTATGCTGGGTGAAAAAATAAGTAGCTACAGAGTGGTGCGGTAAAACCTTAAAATAAAAAATGAGCACACCATATGCTGTATCAGATTACAATACTGAATGACATGATAAATGGATGATCTGTCTAAAAAAGGTATTTAAATGCTACTGATGAAATTAAATAACAGGTAGTAACGGCCAAAATAAACTAAAACAATAAATATTGGAGTCTTATATGAATTTCAAATTCAGTAGACCAGCGAGCTTTTTGAATATTTTCTTCTTCTTATTAACAATGTTTCTGTTGAAAAGTACGGGGGCATTTAAAGCCCAGTACGTACATCCGGAAGGTAGTAATGACCATATAGGGGCGGCAAAAGATTCACTTGCACAAGCGATAGAAGTTCGTCCCGGTTTTGAGGTTCAAAAAATCTATGAGGTGCCACGAGAGCAACAGGGATCATGGGTAGCTTTGAGTATAGGTCCAAAAGGGCATCTGATCGCTTCCGATCAAGAGAAGAAAGGGATGTTCCGTGTCAAAATTAGCGGGGACATCGATGATCCAGATGTTATTGCAGAAGAACTTACAATGCCAATTTCTGGTGCGCAAGGGTTGCAGTGGGTAGATGAGAACTTCTATGTAAATGTGAACGGAAGAGGTCTATTCAGAATGAAGCATGATGAAGAAAAAGGTCTGTTTAATATCCTGGAATACCTTGGCGGTCCTGAAGGCAGAGGTGAACATGGAAATCATGCCGTCATAAAAGCACAAGATAATAACGATCTCTTTGTAGTAAACGGGAATCATACTCCGCCACCTGCCTATACCTCAAGCAGCATAAAAAATTGGAAGGAAGACATATTGTTACCTCGGAACTGGGACGCACGCGGCCATGCCAGGGGAATAACAGCTCCGGGAGGGTATATTGCCCGTATCAATTCTGATGCTACGGAGTGGCACATGATCAGTATCGGATATCGGAATACCTACGATATCGCTCAAAATCAATATGAAGATCTGTTTGCTTACGACTCGGATATGGAATGGGATATGGGGATGCCGTGGTACCGTCCTACGCGATTGCTTCATGCCGTTAGCGGAAGTGATTTTGGCTGGCGGAGTGGCAGCGGAAAATGGAAAGAGTATTATGAAGATAGCTTGCCCCCTGTCGTTAACGTGGGTCCGGGGTCACCTACTGGCCTCTTATTTGGGACGGGAGCAAAATACCCGGCAAAGTATCAGCGGGCGTTATTTGGTCTTGATTGGACATTTGGAACGATGTATGCTTTTCATATTAAACCGGAGGGGGCCAGTTATACGGCAGAGGTTGAAGAATTTCTTTCTGGTTCACCACTTCCGTTAGCAGATGCTGTTATCGGTAGTGATGGTTACATGTACTTTGTAACGGGGGGACGGGATAAAGAATCTACACTTTATCGGGTTGTCTACAAAGGAAATATCTCTGCTGACGAAACAGAATTTTTTGAAGATAGCGATGAGTCAGAAGATCCGCGTGAACTGCGTAAAACTCTCGAAGCCTTTCATGGAATTCAAGATCCTGAAGCTCTTGGTGCGTCGTGGCCTCATCTTAATAGTCACGATCGATTTATACGCCATGCCGCCAGGGTAGCTGTTGAATGGCAGCCGGTCGATACCTGGGCTGAAAAAGCAATGAGTGAGGTCAGAACACAGGCGCGCATTACAGCTTTGGTCGCATTGGCCAGGGCCGGTTCTGAACAGTATAGAGACGGTGCAACTGAATCGTTGTTAGAGTTAAATTTTGATGCACTGCCCACCATGCAAAAACTTGGTTATTTGCGAGGTGCATCTCTTTTATTTATGCGGCTGGGTGACCCAACTGATCAACAGCGGTCTGAAATCAGCGACATTTTAGTCAATCATTTACCCCACGAGGATGTACGAGTGAATACTGAAGCGATAAGGCTATTGGTCTATTTGGAGGAACCGCGTGTTATCGGAAAAGCACTGGCACTTTTGCAGGATAATAAAACGCCCCCGGCTCCCGATTGGGATTCCACACTGATTGCCAGAAGTGAACAATATGGCGGAACCATCATGGAGATGCTCAACAACCCGCCTCCGGTTCATAAATTGGAATATGCATTCATGCTTAGAAATTTGGCTCATGGATGGACCACTGAACAGCGACGGGAATACTTTGCATTTATTAATGAAGCGTCTGAACAGGGAATGGGGGGTAATAGTTACATCGGTTTTTTAGAACGTATGCGTGACGAAGCGCTGAGAAATGCCTCAAAAGAGGAGATAGCAGCAGTATCTGACTTAACGGGCGTAAGCCTGAACAGAACACCTGATTTTGAAATTAATCCGCCCGTTGGTCCGGGACGGGAGTGGACTGTGGAGGAAGCCTTAGAGGTGCTTAATGACGATCAGAACAGCGATGGCAATGAAAGAACAGGTGAGCAAAATTTCGAACGAGGCCGAAGCCTGTTCCATGCGACATTATGCGCATCCTGTCACAGGGCGGGTGGTTTCGGAGGAAATATTGGGCCAGATTTAAGTAGTGTGAGCAACAGGTTTAGTAGAAAAGAAATATTGGAAGAGATTATTCATCCGAGCCGGGTGATTTCTGATCAGTACAGTAGTTATTTGCTAAAGACCGATAATGGAGAATCGTATACCGGACAAATTGTAAAACGTCGGGATACAGTGGAGATTTACACACAGAATATGGATCAGCCTCCAGCGACAGTGCCCCGCGATCAGGTTGTTTCGATTGAAAAAGTTGAAACGTCCCAGATGCCCCCCGGATTGATTAACACATTGAATCCAGAAGAGCTGAGAGTACTTTTCGACTATTTAATAGCAGGGGGAAATCCTGAATCAGACTTATATAACGAAAACGATGGTGGAGCCGGCGCAGAAAATGATGAGGATTGAGATAGATAGCCTGTTTCTAAAGCTGAAAAAAGTTGAATCATAGCGTTGCCTTGTTCAAATCATTCACGCTAATACGCATATTAAAATATTAATCTTCATCAACTCGGTTTTGTAAAATCCTCTTAGAACCAGTTAGGTTTTAAATTGAACTTGATTCTATATAATCAATTGACAATCATAGGTTGAATCTGAGTTCGATTATTAATCTCTATTATAGATCATTGAAAATCACCGCCGTTATCTTTAACGGGATCTTTGCCGGGTATGGAAAGGAGTCTTTTTTACATGTTTTTTTAGAACTAAACGGGCCATGTGGTTAAAAAAATTGTAGAACTTATGTCATGAAAAAAATCACTTATTTTCTTTTTTGGGCAGTCGGAATCTTAGGGGTTTCGTGCACTGGAGAACCGCTTGAACCGACAGCCCCGGAGAAGCCAAACGTGCTGTTTATCATTGCAGATGATTACGGGGCTTATGACATGAGCGCTTTAGGCAGTGAATTCTATGAGACACCGACCCTCGATTCTCTTGCCTCAGAGAGCATGATATTTACGAATGGTTATGCGGCATCGCGAGTCTGCAGTCCGTCAAGAGCCAGCATCATGTCGGGCAAGTCTCCGGCTCGTCACAGTATCACTGACTGGATCGGGGCACCAGCAGGTGAGGAGTGGCGGGCACGGGAACGACACACAAAATTGCTTCCGCCCGATTATCGTCGATCTCTGCCTCATGAATATGTAGTTCTTCCTGAAGCACTCAAAGAAGAGGGATATTCCACATTTTTTGCCGGTAAATGGCATCTTGGCAGTGAAGGGTCATACCCCGAAGATCACGGCTTTGATATAAATCAGGGTGGTTTTGAATCCGGCGGCCCCTATACGGGCGGTTACTTTTCGCCCTTCAACAATCCGAAAATGGAAGATTACCCGGATGAGGAAGGAATGAGTCTTGCTGAAAAACTGGCAAAGGAGACATCCGATTTTATTGAAGAAAATGGCAATGAACCATTTTTTGCTTTCCTCTCTTTTTACGCCGTTCATGCGCCTATTCAAACCACCCAGGCCTACTGGCAGAAATACAGAAATAAGGCGGAGGAGTTGGGAATTGAGGAAAAAGGGTTTGAAATGGGGCACTTTCTCCCGATTCGACAGGTTCAGGACAACCCGGTTTATGCCGGTTTGATTCAGCATATGGATGATGCCGTAGGCCAGGTGCTGAACAAACTTGAGCAGATGGGATTGGAGGAAAATACAATTATCATTTTTACTTCTGATCATGGCGGTGTTGCTGCAGGTGATGATTACGCTACGTCCAACAAGCCTCTCAGAGGAGGGAAAGGATACCAATTCGAGGGCGGGCTGAAGGTCCCATATTTTATTAAAGTGCCGTGGCTAAGTCACCACGGGAATACGAATGATACGCCGGTTACCGGAACCGATTTTTATCCTACAATTCTTGACCTTGTTGGAGCTGAATTGCGTCCGGATGAGCACGAAGACGGCGTGAGTCTGCTGCCGCTTCTGGAGGGTAGGGAGATTGAAGAGCGGTATCTATACTGGCACTATCCTCATTATGGAAACCAGGGAGGCAGGCCTTCATCAGTTATTCGTGATGCCCAGTGGAAATTGATTCGATACCACGCCGACAGCTTGGAAGTATTATACAATCTCCAATCTGACCCGGGGGAAGAAGAAGATTTATATTCAAAACATCGAAATATTGCAGAACGTCTCGGGAATGAACTAACAAAGTATCTCGAAATGACGGGGGCGGCCTTTCCAACAGCAGATCCGCAGTATGATCCTGAAGCGGAGGCCCGTTACCTGGAATCTGTGGAAAGTGAACTGATGCCACGGCTGGAAGAGCAGCGATTGGAATATCTCTCGCCTAACTATTCACCCGGCAATAACTGGTGGGGAAGTCAGCCTGAGAAGAATCAGAGATAATTTTAAAACAGAACGAGCATGCGATAGAAATGGGAATTCCGAATGAAGATTAAAATCTCCGGACGTTAAATGGCCTCACTAAGGCCTTCATAACCTCAAACATGTGAAGCAGAATGATAGCTTTGTAAAAATCTCCACTGACCAAATGTTGGTTTAGACTTTTTATAACAAATTTTTCTTGGATATATGCAATAAGTAGGATTTATTATTTCTACAAACTGAGTGTAAATGATATAATGAAAGCGTTTCCAACCAATTTGATTTAAAAGATCAAAATATTCTTCAAACCTAATTTATCGGTATGCATATCTTCAAAATAGTACTCTTACTTTTTCTGTTAGTATTTCCAATCACGCTAGTTGCCCAGGATGGCTGGCAGCAGCTGTTTAACGGCGAAAACCTTGAGGGATGGACGCAGCTTAATGGTGAGGCGGACTACCGAGTGGAAAATAATGCCATTGTGGGCAAAGCGGTGCCTGATACGCCTAATTCGTTCTTAACGACGGATGAAGACTACGGGGATTTTATCCTTGAATTTGAGGTCTATATGGATACCCAGATGAACTCGGGGGTGCAATTTCGCAGCAAAAGCGTCTCTTCTTATCGGGACGGCCGGGTCCACGGCTACCAGATGGAGCTGGATCCGTCGCAGCGGGCCTGGAGCGGTGGTATTTATGACGAAGCCCGGCGGGGATGGCTTTACCCACTGTCGAGTAACGAAAAGGCGCGGAGTGCTCTTCAGCTTGGCCAGTGGAACAGGGTACGAATCGAGGCGATCGGCTCCGACATTAATACCTGGATTAACGGCGTGCAGTGCGCCCGCCTGGTGGATGACATGACGTCAGAAGGATTTATTGGCCTGCAGGTTCATTCCATTCGTGGTGAATCATTAGTGGGGGCCGAAGTCAAATGGCGCGACATCCGGATTGTGACCGACAATCTGGAGGAGCACCGCCGAACCCCCGATCCGCAGGTTCGTGAAATCAGTTACCTGAAAAACCAGCTGACGCAGTTGGAGCAGTCGCACGGCTGGCACCTGTTGTGGGATGGGCAAACGAGCAGCGGCTGGCGCGGGGCTAAACTGGATCACTTTCCCGAACAGGGCTGGACGATGAACGACGGCGTGCTGACGATCCAGGCGACGGACGGGGCCGAGGCGACCGGTCCGGGCGATATTGTGACCACCGATCTATTTAGTGATTTCGAGCTGGAGCTGGAGTTTAAAATTACCGAAGGAGCCAACAGCGGGATCAAATATTTTGTCGATCCGGAGTTGAACCAGGGCCCCGGGTCTGCCATCGGGAATGAATTCCAGATATTAGATGACCGGCGGCACCCCGATGCCGACATGGGCGTGGCCGGGAATCGGACGGTCGGCTCCCTTTACGATCTGATCGCAGCAACAAATCTTGAATACCCTGAACGCGGCAAACCGTTTAACGGTGTGGGCGAGTGGAACAAGGCACGTATAGTATCAACGGATGGTCACGTAGAGCACTGGCTCAATAATGTAAAAGTGGTGGAATATGACCGGTTTTCCCAGATGTTTGCTGCCCTGGTGGCCTATAGTAAATACCAGGAATGGGAAGATTTTGGCCGGTGGCCACAGGGACATCTTCTACTGCAGGATCACGGGGACGAGGTTCACTATCGCAGCATTAAGGCCCGGAAATTATAAATCAAAGTATTAAACCAATCAATAGGTAACATTATGGGATCACGAAGAGATTTTATCAAACAAGCGACGTTTGGGGCTGGCGGACTGGCGCTGGGAATGTCGGCTAAAAGTTATGGACGGATTATTGGAGCCAATGACCGTATTAATGTGGCGTTTATGGGATGCGGGCGCCGCGTTGGCGCTTATTATGAAAGTCTGGCGGAGCCTTTTAATACCCATCTGAGCTATATTTGTGACGTCAAGAAAAGTCAGCGGGATAAAGTGGCAGAGGCCTTGAAGGATGACCTTTCTTATACGCCCGAACTTACGGATGATATCCGCGTAGTACTTGACGATCCGGACGTGGATGCGATATATAATGCCACCCCCGATCACTGGCATGCACCTGGGGCGATTATGGCGCTGAAGGCGGGCAAGCACGTGTATGTGGAAAAACCGTGCAGCCACAATCCGCGTGAAAGTGAACTGCTTGTGGAAGCACAGAAAAAATATGACAGAGTCGTGCAAATGGGCAACCAGCAGCGGTCATCCCGGCATACCATTGAGATTATGAATGAGATTCATAATGGTGCGATAGGCCACGCCTACAAAGCGGTTGCTTTTTACAGTAATGCACGCGGCAGAGTTGTCAATCCGACCCCTCAGAGCCCACCGTCCGACCTGAACTGGGATCTTTTCCAGGGGCCGGCTCCCCGCGAGGAGTATCACCACAATACATGGGACTATAACTGGCACTGGTATGGATGGAAATGGGGCACGGCGGAGACCGGAAACAACGCCACTCACGAGGTGGATATCGCACGGTGGGCCCTGCAGGTTGACTACCCCGAGCATGTGTACGTAGATGCAGCAAAACAACACTACCCAGACGATGGCTGGACGATGTATGATACCATGTACGCCACATTTAAATTCCCGAATGAAAAAGTGATTAACTGGGATGGGAAAAGCCGGAACGGGCTTAATACCTACGGCAGTGGCAGGGGCACAATTATTTACGGGACGGAAGGCTCTGTGTTTGTGAACCGCGGCGGGTACAGGCTCTACGACCGCGATGGTAACCTGATAAGTGAACAATCGTCGGGTGGAAACGAGCAGGGAACGGCGCTGGGCGGAGGCGGAAGCATGTCGACGCGCCACGTGGTCAACTTTCTGGATACGATCCGGGGAACGGCCAGCCAGCAAAACTCACCAATTGACGAGGGGGCCAAAAGCACCCATCTGTGCCACCTGGCCAATATTGCATGGCGTACAGGCACCCCGGCTTTTGATGTGGATACTGCAACCGGCCGCGCCTACAACCGGGAGGCAATGAAGATATGGGGACGGGAGTATGAGCCTGGATGGGAGCTAACGATATGAAAAAATAAATCAGTACTCATTCGATGAGAACAATAACGTGAGGAATAGAAGAGACTTCCGATGCCTTTCAAGTAAAGATCAATTCTCTGTTTTGGGTGGTGATGAGTTTACTGTAATCCTAACTGGACAGACTTCGGGACTTTTATAATGATTGTCTTTACCGTGATAAGCATCGATAATTGTTTCTATTCGTCTTGCAGCGAAATCAACGTACTGACCAGAGATTTCTAAAATACTTTTTCAGAATAAAATCAGCCTCCATGAAAAAATTGGCAATAGTTTTGACCGCTCTCACCGGATTATGTATTTATTCACCTTCTTTAGCTCAAAACACCGACCAAAAAAAGCCGAATGTCATTGTCATTTTTACCGATGACCAGGGATATGGTGATCTAAGCTCGTATGGAGCTCCCAATATTCAAACGCCTCATCTCGATAAAATGGCGACGGAAGGGCAGAAGTGGACCAATTTTTACTCAGCTGCCAGTGTCTGTACACCAAGCCGGGCAGGTTTGGTGACAGGACGTTATGCTGTGCGAAGCGGCATGGCCAGTGATGTGTCAAGGGTACTCTTTCCAAATTCAAAAGGAGGACTGCCTGAACGAGAAATCACGATAGCCGAACAGGTTAAAAAAGCGGGATATCAAACGGCGATGATCGGAAAATGGCACCTGGGACATCATGAACAGTATCTGCCCACAAATCATGGATTTGATACCTATTACGGAATTCCCTACTCCAACGACATGGATCAAACTGCCGAAAATCCCCAGAGAGGAAAATACATTGACGGATATTTCGAGTTCGCTGATGAGCAGATCCCTATTGATTATTACAACGTACCCCTGATGCGAAACACCAAAATTATAGAGCGTCCGGCCAATCAAAACACCATTACCCGGCGATATACAGAAGAGGGGATCTCGTTTATCGAAGAAAATCACGATCAGCCTTTTTTCCTGCTTTTGGCACACAGCCTTCCGCATATTCCGCTTTTTGCCTCTGATGAATTTACCGGCCACAGCGATGCAGGCCTATATGGCGATGTAATTGAAGAGATTGATCACGGTGTCGGACAAATCGTAAACAAACTGAAAGAACTTGAAATTGCAGAACAGACATTGGTTGTGTTCACTTCCGATAACGGTCCCTGGCTTGTGTTTAAAACGCACGGTGGCAGCGCTGGACTGTTGCGTGCCGTCAAGGGCATGACATGGGAGGGAGGTATGCGTGTTCCCGCTATATTTTGGTGGCCGGGAACCATCAGCCCTGGAATAGTAACCGATATCGGAAGTGCATTGGATATTTATACCACAGTGAGTCATTTGGCTGGAGTAGCTCTACCGGATGACCGGATTGTAGATGGGGCCAATTTAACACATGTTTTGATGGGCGAGGGTGAATCACCCCGAAAAGAGATGCTGTTTTACCGGGGAGCGACTCTGTATGCTGCCCGGAAAGGAAACTTTAAAGCACACTATATCACGGAAGGAGCTTACGGCGAGTTTGGTGAGAGAGTTGTGCATGACACCCCGCTCTTATTCAATCTAAGTGAGGACCCGGCGGAGAGGTATGACGTAGCCGACGAACATCCGGAGGTGCTGGCTGAAATCCAGGAGATGATTGACAGGCATGAAGTAAACCTGGTTGAAGTTAAAGACCAACTGGCTGAGCGAGAATCTGACTGAATAGATTATGAAACCTATTTTTGGGAAGGTACTTTATAACTTTAGGATTTTACTGGCAGGTATCTTGTTGATGACGACAGGTTGCAGCCAGAATCAAAATAGTGCTCCAAATATCGTCCTTATTTTAGCTGATGACCTTGGTTATTCGGACATTGGTGCCTACGGTTCAGAAATTGAAACACCCCACCTGGACCGTCTTGCCGATAACGGGATCAGGTTTACCCAGATGCATAATACAAGCAAATGCTTCCCCTCTAGGGCCGTTCTGCTTACCGGCCAGTATGCACAGCGAGTAGGTATGGGTGAAACACCTGGACATTTGAATAGCGCTGTAATGTTCGGAGAAGTTCTGAGTAACGCTGGTTACACGACTATTTTTGTGGGCAAACACCACGGAACTGATAATCCGTATGAGTGGGGATTTGATCACTACTGGGGATTGCGTGACGGCGCAGCCAACTACTTTAATCCCGGTGAACAGCGGCAATCCGATCACGGACCGCCCGCTCAAAAAGAAAATTACTATCCGCGCACTTTTTTATTCGATGATTCCTTGGCCGCTCCATTCACCCCTCCTGAAGACTACTATGGAACAGACACCTGGACCGATTGGGCGCTGGAGTTGCTGGGGCGCTATGAAAATAACAGCAATCCATTTTTACTCTATCTCTCATACCAGGCTCCGCATGATCCATTACAGGCATTCGAAGAAGATATTAAAAAATATGAGGGAGTTTATGAGATAGGTTTTGATTCAATAGCGAGTGCACGGTATGAACGACAATTAGACATGGGACTTATCGACGAACGCTATCCGCGATCAGAACCAACATATCAGCAATGGAAGACTCTGGATGATTCTACAAAGGCCGACCAGGTTCGGAGGATGCAGGTATACGCCGCTATGATCGACCGTATGGATCAGAATATCGGCAGGCTTTTGGAATACCTGGAGGAACAAGGTGAGCTGGATAACACCCTGATTATGTTCCTGTCCGATAATGGGGCTTCGGCTGAGGTTGTAGAGATTGGGGAAGGAGAAATTGGATCCGTGACCCGCTGGGCTTCCTTAAAAGAAGACTGGGCAAACGTGGCGAATACCCCTTTTCGTTTATATAAAAACTATTCTCATGAGGGTGGAACGGCAACTCCGTTTATTGTCCACTGGCCCGATGTGATTTTCGAAGGCGGGCAAGTCAATCACAGCCTGTTGCACTTTATAGATATTATGCCCACCCTTGTTGATGTAAGCGGTGCCACATACCCGGCTAAATACAAAGGTGAAGATCTCTATCCGATGGAGGGTATCAGCCTGTTGCCGTTGTTAAAAGGAGATTCTGTTGCAAGAAATGACGCTCTCTATTACGAATGGAATGTGGGTCGTGCGGTTCATACCGAAGATTGGAAATTGGTGCAGTGGGGCGATGAGTGGGAGCTCTATGACCGGCGCACCGATCTGACGGAAATAAAGAATCTTGCTGCTGACCATCAAGATACGGTAGCAATACTGCAAGCTCGGTGGGAAGCATGGTCGAAGCGGGTGAAGGTTGTGGAGTGAATTTTTAATGAGAATTGCACGCTTCATGCTTATATCGGCACGGAGTATCATAGATAACATTCTATTATCAGATCCCGGGTAATGTTTAAAACCAGACGGTATGAATTTTATTAAAAATGCTGTTTGTCAGCATATCAAAAATGTAGCTTTAATCCTTATCCTGGGACTCTTTCTGTATGGTTGTGGTGTGCCATACCCTGAAACAAAACCGGACCCGGGGCCGGAAGAGCTGCCAAACATTTTGTGGATTACGAGCGAAGATAACAGCCCGTTTATAGGCGCATACGGAGACGATTATGCAGTCACTCCCAACCTGGACAGGCTCGCAGATGCGGGAACTGTTTATGAGAATTCATACGCTACAACTCCGGTTTGTGCTCCATCTCGATTTACATTAATTACAGGCGCATACGCCAACCGGATGGGGACAGAGAATATGAGAAGCGTCTATCCCATTCCGGATAATATTCGTTTTTACCCGGCTTACCTGAAAGACCTGGGATACTATACCACAAATAATGTGAAGAAAGATTACAATACGATTGACCAACCGGAGGTGTGGGATGAGTCCAGCACAAAAGCCCACTATATCGACCGGGCAGAAGGACAGCCGTTTTTCCATATCAGAAATTTGACAACAACCCATGAGAGCCGGCTGCATGACCCGATTGATACCTTGATTCATGACCCTGCCAACGCACCTGTTCCACCTTATCATCCGGATAACGAGACGGTTCGAAGAGACTGGGCGCACTATTATGATCAAATGACCCGCATGGACGAACAGGTTGGAGAGATTCTGCAGGAACTGGAAGAGTTGGGGGAAGCTGAAAACACCATCATCTTTTATTACGGGGATCATGGCGGAGCACTCCCCGGGGCGAAACGGTTCATGAATCAGCGAGGCCTTAGAGTTCCTTTAATTATATATTTCCCGGACAAATATGAATATCTGAAGCCGGAGGAGAATCGATCAGATCGACTGGTCTCCTTTGTAGATTTTCCGGCTACGTTATTAAGCCTCGCTGGCATCGAACCGCCTGAGTTTATGGACGGAGAGCCGTTTTTGGGGGAGCATGAGACGGCGCCGCGTGAAAATATTCATATGTACCGTGGGCGTATGGATGAA
Organism: Rhodohalobacter sp. 8-1; assembly: GCF_038150125.1. Taxonomy (NCBI): domain Bacteria; kingdom Pseudomonadati; phylum Balneolota; class Balneolia; order Balneolales; family Balneolaceae; genus Rhodohalobacter; species Rhodohalobacter sp. 8-1. The sequence goes on from NZ_JBBVMF010000011.1 coordinate 150,255, forward strand.
CGCTATGATTTGTCCAGGGCAGTCCGCGACCAGAAGTTTCTCTACGTTAGAAATTATATGCCCCAGCGGATATATGGTCAGTATTTATGGTACCTCTGGAAAGCTCCGACGATGCAGGTTTGGGACGAAGAGTACCAGGCAGGAAACTTAAATGAGATACAAAGTCAGTTTTTTGAACCCAAACCGCCTGAAGAGCTCTATTTGATTTCTGAAGATCCTTACTCCGTAAACAACCTGGCCGATGACTCGGCCTATCGGAATGATCTGCTGCGGCTTCGACAAGTGAACTCCGAATGGGTTCGGGAGATCAAAGACCTCGGATTTATTCCGGAAGGGATCCTGGATGATGTGCGGGGCGACCGGCCGCTTTACAATGCCGTTCGTGAAGATGATGTGCCGATTGAAGAAATTATCGAAACTGCTGAGCTCGCTTCCCATCAGCCGGAAAATAATATAGAGGAGCTGGTCAGCCGACTGGATCATTCCGATCCATCCGTTCGCTTCTGGGCAGCGATGGGAATGGCAATCAGTGGAGATCTTGCCAGTGGATATAAAACAGCACTTTTGGAAAGGCGTGATGATCCTTCGGGTGCTGTAAAGGCGGCTATTGCCGAAGCGCTCTTGGAAGCAGGAGAAACGTCAGCAGCGATGGAATTGATCGAAGAATCTCTTGCCGATACTGACGGCCACGTAAAACTCAGAGCGTTGAACCTGATTGAGACCCTTGATGAAAATCTGATAACTGAAGAAATCAAAACCACCATACGCCGGTTTGTGGACGAATTTGAAAACCAGGAAGCTGCTGCTGCCGGATACATTTTTCGGGCTTCAGAAAGACTGGTTGATAAATTTGGATTGTAAGCACCGTGGAAATAGTCTGTGTTGCCAAGCGATTTAGTATACAATTAGACACCGTAAGAAATGAATAGAATAAATGTGTGAATAAAAGACACAGTTTTATGCAATGAAATGAAAAGATATGATTACACTCCATCACGGCATATTTGCTTAACAGTGGCGGAACCGGAAACTGCTTGATGCATATTTAAGATTAACATTTAATTTTTTGTCATGAAAAAAAAACACCAGGCTGACAGCTGTCAGCTATTTTTTTCTCACATTTCTTCTTTTCTCTCTTGTTTCTACTGAAAAGGGGATTTCACAGGCCGGGGCAGCTTCGACAGATATTGAGTCTGTTCAGTTCGACATCCCCGACACCCACCTTATCGGGGGCTTTGCACTCGGGACTCAGGCATACACGTTTAACCGCTACTCTGCATTTGAAGCGATTGAGATGACAGCAAAAGCAGGAGGCAGGGTTATTGAATTGTACCGCCAGAAAGTGTGGCCAGAGGAGGATAATGATATACGACTGGTCCCGGGAGTATCTGACGAGGTGCTTGAAGCCGTAAAAAAGAAGCTGGCCGAGCACGATATTATAGCGGTAAACTACGGGAATATTCCTCTTCCAAATGATGAAACAGAACTCAGAAAAGTTTTTGATTTTGCTGAAAAACTCGGAGTAAAAGCCGTTACATCAGAACCCTCTCAGGAGGCTATGGACCTGATTGAACAGATGGTGAAGGAGTATGGAATAGCAGTCGCCGTTCATAATCATCCGCCTCGCCCCGACCGCCCGAACTACCGCCACTGGGATCCGGAATTTGTACACAGCCTTATTGAGGAAAGAGATTCGCGTGTGGGTGTCTGTGCAGATATCGGTCATTATGTTCGATCCGATATCGATCCGGTTGAAACATTAAAGTTACTTGAAGGGCGAATTGTAAGCGTGCATTTTACAGATGTGGATCAGTGGGGAGCCGAGGGTGAAGATACGGTTGCCGGAACCGGTGTGATTGATCTGCCGGCAGTTCTTTCCGAACTGAAACGTCAAAATTTCGGGGGAAATATCTCTATCGAGTATGAAAACAACTGGTATGAAAATATTACCGATGTCGCTCAGTTCATAGGGTTTGTCAGGGGATGGGAAAAAACCTTAAATAATTAATTTGGCTTTTAATGAGAACTCTTTGCACAATATTATTAGTCATTTTAACTATATTTTTTACGACGGGTTGCAGCGGGTTACCTGAACAAACACCTGCTGCATCCACTGAAACTCCCCCCAACATTGTTCTCATTTTCCTGGATGATGCCGGATATGCAGATTTTAAGCCGTACGCAGAAACCCGCTATCCCACACCCAATGTGCAGACATTAGCAGAAGAAGGGCGCACATTTATGAATTTCTACGTTCCACAGGCGATCTGTTCGGCCTCAAGGGCTGCTTTGATGACCGGAACCTACCCAGAGCGAAACGGTCTTTTTAATGCTCATCCGCCGAAAGACCGGGGTTTGAATCCCGATTTTATGACGATGGGTGAAATGCTTAAAGCGAATGGATACACGACCGGTTTTTTTGGAAAGTGGCACCTGGGTGATCAGGAAGAAACCCGGCCACATAATCGAGGGTTCGATGAAACGGCCGGAATTATGTACTCTAATGATATGTGGGCAGGCCATCCCGAAAATCCGGAGTATTGGGGACAATTTCCGCTGCACTATTGGAAAAATGGTGAAATAGAAATTGATTCGGTAACGGCGGAACATCAAACAGAATTCACAACGTGGTTCACCGAAGAGTCGGTCGATTTTATTAACCGCAACAGCGATGGCCCTTTCTTCCTCTATGTGCCACATCCCCAGCCGCATGTGCCGCTCTTTGTAAGTGAAAAGTTTGATGGAAAATCGGGGACGGGGCTTTACGGTGATGTGATGATGGAGATAGACTGGTCGGTTGGTGAAATTATGAATACCCTGGAGGAGAACGGTGTGAGGGATAATACTATGATTCTGTTCTCATCGGATAACGGTCCCTGGTTGTCGTATGCTAATCACTCCGGGCAAACTCCGTTTAGGGAAGGAAAAGGAACCTCATTCGATGGCGGAATCAGAAGCCCTATGATTATTTCTTTTCCATCAGAAATTGAAGCCAGTACTGTTTCTCATAATACCTTCTTTTCAATTGATTTGATGCCAACTATAGCTGCACTCACGGGATCAGAGCTGCCAGATTATGAGATTGATGGCAAAAACGTTTGGAAACTGCTGCACGGGCCAGAAGGATCTGAATCTCCGCAGGAGTATTACGCCTTTACAAACGGCACTGAATTCCAGGGAGTGATGAGCGGTGATGGTAAATGGAAGCTGCACGTTCCCCACGGCTATAGAACAAGCCCTGTTGGGGGGAGAGACGGGCTGCCAGGTCTTTATCAGCAGGCCCGCATTGATACAGCATTGTTTGATATGGTTCGGGATCCATATGAAAAAGTGAACGTGATCGATGAATACCCTGGAATTGCAAACGAATTGATTCGCATCGCCGAAGAGCACAGGGCGACTTTCTTTGAATAGATGGGCGAAAGTTATCCGATTAATTACTTAGAATGAACCCAATGAAGACTACACTCTTGCTTTTAGTACTGGTTTTTTCTTTTGCGGCACTCTCGTGTGAAAGCAATGAACAGATAAGTGAATCGAATACTGGCTTTGCAAATCAACCGGCTGCCGGTGAATGGACTGCGGGCGATTTACGTGCCGCAGCACTTAGCGGCGATATCCAGATAGTAAATGAATCTATTGAGCAAGGTATTTCTGTGGATGATACCGATGACCTGGGACGGACGCCGCTGATGTTTGCCGCTTTTAACGGACATAATAAAGTTGTTGATTTGCTGATTGAAAACGGGGCAGAAGTAAATTTGGAAAATGATGAAGGCCGGACATCCCTGATATTCGCCGCAAGCGGACATTTTCCGGAAACGGTGCGCCTGCTCATTAAAAATGGAGCAGAACTCAATGTGCAGGATTCGGTGGAAGAGTGGTCTGCACTTATGTATGCGGCGGCTGAAGGAAATAATGATGTCGTAGAACTTTTACTGGCCAATGGCGCAGATCCATCACTCGAAGATAAAGATGGCGAAACGTCTGCAGATTTTGCCTCAAATAATGGCCATACGGACACAGTAAATCTGCTTAAAGAGAACTGATAATATGAGAACTATACAGCAGGAGTTGCATCAAATTTTGAAATGCAAAATGTATAAAACCTTAGATATGAGTAACTCCTTCGCTGTATTGCTGCTCCTACTTATTTATATGTTTGGCTTATCCGGATGTGCCGAACATGTATCTGATGAAAAATTCGGTAATGGAAACGAAGTAGAACGGCCCAACATCATCATCATTTACGCTGATGATGTGGGGTATGGGGATATAGGCGCCTACGGATCGGAACTGATTCCCACGCCACATATCGACCAGTTGGCGGCAGACGGAATTCGGTTTACCTCTGCCTATGCCACGGCAGCGACCTGTACGCCCAGCCGCTACTCACTACTGACGGGCGAATATGCCTTTCGTAATGAACGCGCACAGATTCTGCCGGGAAATGCTCCCCTTCTGATTGAACCCGGCAGTTTTACGCTTCCAGAAATGCTGCGCAGGGCTGGCTACCGAACATCGGTGGTCGGGAAGTGGCACTTAGGCTTAGGCGAGGGCGATCTGGACTGGAATATCGAAATCAAACCAGGTCCGCTGGAAGTGGGCTTTGATGAATCGTTTTTGCTGCCTGCGACCAACGACCGTGTTCCAACAGTATATGTAGATGGCCATTATGTAACTGGATTAAGTGAGGAAGATGATCCATTACGCGTCAGTTACAGCGAGCAGATCGGGGACCTGCCTACCGGCCACAGCCATCCGGAACTGGTCCACTATCCAGCCGATGATCAACATTCGGGCACGATCGTAAAAGGCATTAGTCGAATCGGCTGGCAAGATGGCGGGCAATCGGCTTGGTGGGACGATCAGGAGATGGCGCCGTTGTTTATTGAGCGATCACAGGAATTTATTGAAAGGGAAAAAGAGGGTCCGTTTTTTCTGTACTTGTCGCTGCATGAGAATCATGTTCCTCGCTGGCCGAATCCGCAGTTTGTTGGACAGAGCCAGACCGGGTTAAGAGGAGATACGGTAGTGGAACTGGACTGGGTGGTTGGCCAGATTATGGAGACTCTGAAGGATCTGAGTATCCGGGAGGAGACGCTGGTGATTTTTACCAGTGATAACGGGCCGATCTTTGATGACGGTTACGAAGATGGTGCGATAAAACATGCAAACGGTCATCAGGCAAGTGGTCCCTTTCGGGGAGGAAAGTATACTGCCTTTGAAGGAGGAACTCGTATGCCGTTTATTGCCAGCTGGCCGGCAGGAATTGACCGGGGGCTGGTTACCGACGGAATGTTCAGTCAGGTAGATTTAATGGCAACCCTTGCTGCACTCAGCGGTGCGGAACTACCAGAAGAAGCTGGCCGCGACAGCCAAAATTTGCTGCCGGTGCTTCTTGGTAAAAGCAGTGAAGGGCGTGATTTTCTGGTGCAACAAGGAGCAGGATCTCAATTATACGGATTTAGGCATGGTGACTGGAAACTGATTCCTGCGTCAAGTAATCGGCCGGCTTTTATAGAAGACAAGCATAATTCACGGGACAACCCCCTGACAACAACACAGGTTTCGACTGAGGCCTATCTGTTCAATCTGAAAAATGATTCCGGCGAGACCAATAATTTGGCAGAGAAACACCCGGAAAAAGTCAGACAGATGACAGATTTTTTTGAAAAGATATTGGAAACTCCTGAAAAGCTACTAACCAATCGTTAGTCGAACTAAAAATTCAAAATGATGACTATATATTATTATAGAAGATAAAAAAGGAGCTAAGGTCAATCGTTCTGATATAGTGGGAAAGTGGACACCGCTTATGTACGCTGCTGCGGAGGGAAACCATGAGGTAATCGAACTGATCTTTGAGCACTGTGCCAACCCGAAAGAAAAAGATAGTGACGGTGAGAAAGCCACAGATTTTGCAGAAAATAACGGGCATACACAAACGGTAACGCTTCTTGATAGCAGTTTGACGCAGTGAGGAAAAAGCTTTGAAGGAGACTCAGCATAATTTTTAGAATCGTCATGCTAAACAATGCAAAAATATCGCAACTATTTCGGTTAGTCTCCTATCGAATACTTTGACTTATCAAAGGACATTCCTGAGGATTCGGATGTATAAGGACAGAATACTAAAATTGTTGATGAGATGGACAGCCTGTTTCGGGAAGCTCATGTTCCTTCGGAACTGTTTCCGCTATTCAATGAATAATATTTTTTAGGTAGGATGATGAGAATGATACAGCTTCCTTATCAAAACCCGATTGTTACCGTTGGTTTTTTGATGGTTAGCCTCGCTTTATTTTTTTTAATGTACAGCTGCGGTCAAACCGGCGAAGACCTAAAAAATAACAACCAGGACGTTTTTGAAGTAACGCGAGATCACGCCTTTGTCGGCGATCAAACCTGCCAATCGTGCCACGGGCAAGAGTGGGACGCATGGAAAGGGTCACATCACGATTATGCCATCGGGGAAGCAGATGACGAACATGTACGCGGAGATTTTGAGGACGCAGAATTTTCGCAGGGAGAAAATAGCTATCGTTTTTATAGAGACGGCCAAAACTACATGGTGGATGCCACTGAGCAGGGAGAATCTGAAACCTATACAATTGACTACACCTTCGGCTGGGAACCGCTTCAGCAGTACCTGATTAATATTGGGGACGGCAAAATACAGGCCCTGCATATTGCCTGGGATACGGAGGAAAACCGATGGTTTTCCCTGCAGCCTGATGAAAAGTATGCCTCTGATGACTGGATGCACTGGACAGGGGGCTCCATGAACTGGAACACGATGTGCGCGGACTGCCACTCGACCAATCTGAAACAGAATTATATCGCCGAGGCCGATTAAAATGCAGCTGTATAAAGTATCATTCCGTTCACCTTAGTTAACCATTGGCAGGCTAAAGCTGACCACTACAAATTGTGATGAGATCCAATTTCTGGAAATGAGCAGGAACTGACACAAACGGAATGCATCCTATTTAAAATACATTCTTATAAGTACAAGAGGTACTTAAATAATCAGTTCGAACTCCAAAAGAGGACCATCATGAACAGAGGAGAATATATCGATAGAATGGCTGCTAAACTGAAAGAGTGGAATTCGGAAATTAAAAATCTGGAAGCAAAAGCCCAGGAAGCCGGCGCTGACGCCAAAAAAGAGATCAGCAGCGAAGTTCAGGATCTTCGCGCTAAAAGACAGGCGGCAGAATATAAACTCGAGGATATAAAAGAAGCCGGTGAAGAGTCTTGGAAAGAGCTTCAGGCTGAAACAGAAGATGCACTTGAGGATATCAAAAGTTCGCTGGAAAATGCGATGAACAGATTTGAAAATGTCTGAATAACATTTAAATCAATTCTCTTCAAATTAAGGCGATGACGAAAATATCTTCGGCGGGTCTTCAAAAAAGGGATAATCACGCGGGCTTCAGAATACAAGCTTTATAAGCCTGACGCTTAACCGCTGGCATAAAGAAGATCAGTGATTAGGCGATGGCTGGGACTTATGCAGTCCGTATACAGAAAGCATGAGAGGTTTAACAATTTCTGTTCCAATATGAATATCATTTAGAAGTGATGGTAAATTCCGGGAGAAAAAGGCTGGCCGGACCTTGCAGGGGAAAGGCATTGCAGTATTGCAGGCATTGATAATCAGGTAATTTATTTAAGCATTGATTTATAATAATGATGGTGTACCGGCGCTGTATTATGCCTGCGTAAAAAAGCCGGCATGCTTTTAAATAATTCAGGTAGCCTTTTTTTGTTATAGGTCTGTGAACGATTTTAAATTTTAGTCTGCGTGAGTTCAAAGCCCTCTTTTTACCACCTGGCAATAAATCTTTGGAATTTGAGAACCGGGCAAAATGGTATCCGTTAGCTTGAGCTCAATTTTTCATAAATGTATAATTCCTTTATAGTTCTTAGGGAAACTGAACCGACAGTAAGCATCAAAATTTATATAGAGACAGCAGCCTGATAATCAATCTTCCGCAAGAGATCCGGAATGAAAAACAGATCTCATTTCAATTTTATGATAGGGCCGGGTAAAAAGTGCGGGATTAGCCGGCGAGAGATGCGTGGTGTTTATCTGCCTGATAATGTGATGACGAAAAAGGGTTTACCTTACATATGCGAAGTACCTTGAAAAGATGAAAGTCTCCTGAACAGATGATGAATAAAATGATGCTTATTACTTTAACTCAGGTATTGTAAATACCAAAATCAGCGGAGATGACGCTCATCGGGGTATGTGCTCCATGCCGTCGGTTGCAACCACTGCTTCAATGTTCCGCTGCTGTGCTTCCTGCATGATTTTCTCCTTAACCTTTTCTCCTCCCTCCACGATTTCAGAACCGCAATGTGTAATAAAAGCTTTCGGGATATCGAATTTTCTGCACCAGGTCAGCTGTGTGCGAACGGGAGTATGGCCTATCAAGTTTTCTCCCTGCTTTCTTACGAAGCTGGTGCTCACGGTGGAACCGTCCCCTATGTAGGCATCACAGCCGCTTAATGCATCTTCACGATCGTGGATATAAACCACATCAGGTACGTAAAAGACCGTTTGAGTTCCCGCCTTTATTTTGTAGCCCACACTGGGAGCTTTTGTAGAGTGTTCCACGGAATATGCCGTAAACGTTATGCCCCGAACGTCAAATGGTTTCCCCGGTTTAACTTCAAACGTCTCATCCAAACCATAGTCACTGATCTTATCTAGTGTTTCCGTTGTCGCATAAACCGGACAGGGGGCTCCGTTCTGAAGTCCGAAAGCGTGATCGGGATGGGCGTGGGTGAGCACAATTGCCGGAGGGTTGATCTCTTTCAATCTCTGAATCCAGTCGAGGCCGCAGTCGATCATCACCTCTTTCCCTTTGTATGAAACCATCAGGGAGCTGTGCATTTGATGACCGGAGCTGGTTTCTTCAATATATCCGCGCGTGCCTAAAAATGTAAGTTTCATAGTAACGATTCAGTTCGGTTTATTTGGTCAGCATGCAATATTTTGCCGGTCATTTGCTCTTTCAAAGGCCCTTGAAATATACAGTACCCTGATAAACTTATTTCCGAAAAGCACTCCTGCAGAACAATCAAGAGATATCAATATCTGACATAGCCTGACCACAATTTAAGCAAGTTTTAAATAAACGGATATTGAGCAAAAATTGACGATGCAGTGGGCAGGGTTAAGTAAAGAAATAGCTGATCAGATATCTATATGTTTGCCTGAATCTTTTCTGTATGACTCTTTAGCACGATATTGCGTCACTCTTTAAGTTCTGATGGGTGTTATTGTCCCGTAAGCCCTTACAAACAGAGTGCATGTGTCAGAATTACAAGGCACTCTTCCAGAAGTCTGAAAATGAATCAACTGCAGGAGCGATGTATCTAATCCCGGGGCAGAGATGGATTTCACCATAAAACATCCAAAGGGTATTTTTGGGCCACTTAATGGTGAAATTTTGCAAAAGGCGTGCTTTTCTTCTAACGTTGCATAAAGTTATAAAATAGGAGTGAAGGGAGAGCTGTTATGGGATTGCTGAGCAAGCTATAAAGTTAATCTTCAGACTTGTACTATTTCTGTATAATTCCTTACATTAGCTATTCTTGGCAACAAATGAAATGTCAGGATAGCCAATGCATTATTAAATTGGGCGTCCAGAAGAGAAGAAATGACTTCGGGGAGTAATATGTCCCGAATCAGGTAGTTTCTTGCCCCTCTGAATGCACCCGTAGCTCAACTGGATAGAGTACCTGACTACGAATCAGGCGGTTACAAGTTCGAATCTTGTCGGGTGTACATATAAAAGGCTCCGATTTCTAACCAGAGATCGGAGCTTTTTTGTGTCTTGATGTTATTAAGATGATCCGGGCGTTGCTGTTGCGAAGCAGTACTTCGCGGTTCTCGCCTGTCGGGTGTACCACTAAAAACCTCGTTTAATTCGATATAAACGGGTTTTTTATGTTTTGGAGTGATTCTTCACAGGTAAAGTTTCTCCCTGGTGGTACATGAAGTCTTTTTTTGGTGGTACATATGATACTACAATCGGAATAGATGTTATGCCCCTATTGGATTTCGGGCCGATGGTTTGTCTTGTGTGTTCTCTGTGACCTGGGCGCTGACCCAGGCTGGGTTCTATGACCCCTTCAGGGTCTGGAATTTATACTGAACTCGGGATTCGTAGCCGGGTAATATACTCTTGGATTTGTGAATACAGAATCATCTGTAGCTGTACCTCTTAATATTTTTGGAATCTAACATCAAAAAAAGAACCGAATTTTTGCTCAAAATTCTGTAAAAAAAATTCGTTTATGATCGCCTTATAAAGCAACATGCACACGGAAAAAACGGAGAGAAATATTCATTTTGTCAGCCGTGTCTTCAATAGAGTGACTGAATGGCCTTTAAACCGGTGATTTTTAAAGTCGTTCGTTTGATAAAAAACTGGGTGACAGAATCATCCGGAAATTTACGCATCTACTTACACAGGATACATCATAGAAAGATAACCTGATCGTAGCATCGTACTTCCCCGATTGCCTTATTCAAACTGACGATAATCCATATGAAACCAACTCAAGACAATCAATCAGAACCCGCCAATAAACAAACCGGTGAGGCAAACTCCAGTCCATTATCCGCTTCTAAACTAACACCAGAGACCATCAAATGGACACCGATGAAAAAGGGAGGGTTCAATTTCCGCACGCATACCCTGGTTAGGGTCAGTGACTTGAAAATGGAGTTTCGGCCGTCTATTACCGCCAAACTGGTTTGTGGTGCTTTTGCGAGTCTTGGGTTCTTTATTCCCGTTTATCATCATGCTGTAGAGGATATCATTGATTCCCAGCTTGGGTCACTAACCGAATCGCTGCTGGCCGTGGGGCTGGGCTGCATACTCATCTTTGGCGGATTCAAATTCTGGTCTATGATTAAGGGGAACCGAGTATTTGACAAATCTTCGGGCCGTTTTATCAACAATGGTCGTGATTACCGGTCCGTCAGCCTCGATGAGATTGTTGCACTCCAGCACCTCCATGAGAATGTAAAACGCTCAGACAGTAGTCTTAGGAGCAGCCACAAAAGAACTTCGTTTGTAAGCAATGAACTCAACCTTGTGCTGCGCAGTAGCAACCGCGTTCATGCGATTGATCACTCAAACCGGCGAAAGCTACGGGATGATATTGAATCACTGGCCGAGTTTCTTGGCGTACCGGTTTGGAATCACCCTTGATGATTTAACTCACATTTTGTGTCTCATTCTGTAATATGGGATCACCGACACCAAGCTCCATAATGTTTGAAGGCAACTGTTTAGAGATAGATTTCTAAATGTTAACAAATCACATAGAGATAACCCACGGGCCTCGCTACTTTTCCTTTACCTCATCACGGTAGTTGAGATAGCGATTATATGTTCTGCGAGGATACAGAAGTGGATTCACCAGGTCGTGAAAGAATTGATGGCTAGGCCTTAAGCTTCAACTTAATTGCTGAACTCTCCGGTTATCCATTTAAGGCCTTACCGTCACGTCTTCCTCATCTCCTGCCAGATAGCGCACGATAATTGAAACAAACGCAATGCCGATACCGGGTCGCACCACATGCGTCCAGGCAATCTTTTCAAAATAAGGGTGACCTTCATCGCCTTCCATCATGACCGGTGGTGGTTCCTGGTTTATGTCTGACATAATCAGAGGTGTCTTCACTTGGTTCGCCAAACTCATCGGCAGCTCCAAACGGAGCATACGCCCTGTTATAAGCCGCGTTCGCCGAATGTTGCGTCAAATGCCTCAGCAATGCGCTCACCAGAGATTCTTCGAGCCAGAGGCTGCTCTCCGGGTTCAATTTCTAAAGTCTCAGAGAGAACAGTGCCATGAAGTTTTTTCTCTGTCGCCAAAGAATAAAATGACCGCTCGTCCCACTGCAGGTTTGGCGCCACCATAGCGAGGGTGAGCACCCCCAATACTCATTTCAGCGAGGGACTTGCCTGCCAAATTCTTTTCAGTTTCACCAATCATCTCCTCTGACGATTCCTCAAATTTGACGTCGAAAATGCTCTGGGCGTGTGTATCTGTGCTCCACGCGACTAATAGTAGAAAGATTCCAAGTAGTAGGTGAGCTATACGTTCTAATCCGAAATTCATAGCGTCAATTGATTAATTTGAATTAAAGAATACCGAAAAGCTTTTGGCGATGAATTATGACATTCATGTAGGAGCTATATGGGTATTCCAGGTAAAATCATTGCATTTTTGATCTGTTTGGTTTCCGGAAGTTTGCCTATTAGAGGCTTTATTATTTGGTTTGATAAAAAGAGACGGTCTGGTTGAGTAATAAAACTTTATTGGTGATTGGAATACAACTTCTCCGATGAGTAATGAGTAATATGGAATAAAGCAGTAGTTCTGGCAGTCTTTAAATTCTCTCAATATAAAAGTTCGACCAACCCATTTTCGATTACCAGTAATGGCATCAACAAGAGATTTATTTGAGTTGATAATAAAAGCCAGAATGTTCTTCATGTTGCTATTCATCGATTTTGTTCATTAGTTAAGATTGTTCACGACTCGTGAACACAATAAAATAGTGAACAAATGAATCAGGCTATCCTCGAAAAAGCACTTGCGAATCTTCCCACAGAGATCGGTCATAAGACGGAATGGGAGGCCTATGTTCCTAATAAAAATTACGAAATTGATGCACGGGTAACATTTAACCCAAATACAAAGAAAGCAATTGTCAGACATGCGGAGATCAAAAAAGAGATTCGTAAACACCATATTCCACGATTGAAGGAATTACAAGATAAAGTAGGTCCCCTAATGCTGGTGGCCGAACGTTTATATCCCAACATTAAAAAGCTATTGAATGAAGCGGGGATTGATTGGATAGATGTGGCTGGAAATATTCATTTAGAAGAAGGGGATACGCTTTTATGGATTGATCGTCACACCACAACTCCCATTCAGCAAAAGAAAAACCGGGCCTTTACCAAAACCGGATTAAAAGTCGTTTTCCTTTTTCTTCATGATGAAACTTGGCTAAATAAAACGTATCGGGAAATAGCTGAGACTGCGGATGTCGCATTGGGAAACATCAAGCACATTTTGGATGGGCTGAAAGAGCATGACTTTGTATATGCTAAAAACAAAGATGTGCTCAAGCTTAAAAACAGGGATAGACTTTTAGATCAATGGATCACGGCCTTTGCAGATGAACTTAAACCTCGCATCCAAAAAGGCAGATATAAACTTATAAATAAAGAGACCGAACAAAACTGGAAGAACCTACGACTGGGTGAGCAGGATCAATGGGGAGGTGAACCGGCAGCTGATCTGCTAACGAATGATCTCAAACCTGTGGAGTACATACTCTATACAAAAAAGAATCGGGCTGAACTTATGAAGGAGCTTAAACTGATACCTGAAGAAAACGGGAAAGTTGAAATCAGAGAACCTTACTGGACGGTTGAGAATGAGCTTCCAAATATAGCTCCTCGCCTTGTTGTTTATACTGATTTAATGGTTACTGGTGATCCAAGAAATGTCAAAATAGCTGAAGAAATCTATGCGGAAGCCACTACAGATAAAGCTTGAAGATCTCCGGCAAGACCAGCTCAAAGAACTACTACAAGTAGTAGAAAAAGTGTTTATAGAATACTAAAGGCTAAATTTTAAGAAGCGTCTGGTCGCATTTATCCCTTTGATTAAACCGGCAAATGAACCGGCAAGAATTAAAGACATCAGGTTCATAAAACATTGTACTACAATATTTTATATAGATATAAGAACCGGCAAAATAACCGGAATAGTTGAATCGAATGTACGGTCCTTTCCAGTTGTTGGCAGTAAAATTGATTCAACTAAGAATGCTGAGCCCCCTAAAATAAATGTAGGATAAGCGATGAATATAAATTGCAAATATGGATAAAAACGCATACACTTATTAATAAATGTATGCGTTTTTATCCATAGTCATGTACACGTCAAAAGAAAAAATTCGGAAAGCACTAAGCGTTTTTAAAGATCAGGAGGGACTCCTTCGCACGTCAGAGGCGCTTTCTACCGGTATACATCCCAGAACGCTCTACAAGCTCAGGGATGAGGGTTACATAACAAAACTGGGCCGGGGTCTGTATAAACTGGCAGATGATCCTCCGCTTTCTAATCCGGATGTTGCGATTGTGGCTGCCAGGGTTCCAAATGCAAAAATCTGCCTGCTCTCAGCGCTCGACTTTCATGAGATGACCAAAGAGATCCCTCACAAAGTTCATATTGCAATCGCCAGAACTCAAAGAGATCCAAAGATAGATTATCCGCCTATTGAGGTATACCGGTTTACTGACGAAAGTTTTACGGAAGGAGTAGAAAAGCATGAGATAGACGGACAAACGATTCAAGTTTATAGTCCAGCCAAGACCATTGCAGACTGTTTCAAATTCCGAAATAAGATCGGCAAAGATATTGCGATTGAAGCACTCCAATCGGGACTTGAACAAAAAAATGTTGAGGTAAAAGAGATTCTGAGATTCGCTAAAATCTGCAGAGTCGAGAACATCATGAAACCATATCTGGAAGCGACTATAAATGGATAAAGATAAAAAACGGAAAGCCGCATCTGTTCATCAAAAACTTTTGAACAGAGCGCGTGAAACAAACCGGCCGTTCAATGAGCTTCTTCAGTATTACGCCATGGAGAGGTTTCTGTACAGAGTGAGCAGATCTGAATATGTTGAACAATTTATACTGAAGGGAGCACTGCTGCTACGCATATCCGGCATATCAGAAATACGTTCGACTCGTGATATTGATTTCCTGAGCATGGATGATGAAGGAATTGAAAATGTGAAAGCTGTAATATATGACTGCTGTAACGTACAAGTAGCAGAAGATGGTTTGGAATTTGAATCCGATGATATCGAAGCGGATGAAATCAGAGAGAATCAGGTATATCAAGGATATCGATTTAGAGTAAGGGGAAATCTCGGTAATGCGAAGATATATATACAGGTTGATATGGGTTTTGGGGATATCGTTACACCAGATCCGATTTGGGTTGAGTTCCCGACAGTACTGGATGAAGAGAATCCAAGAATTCGAGCTTACACATTGGAAACTGCTGTTGCTGAGAAGTATCAGGCCATGATTGATCTTGATCTTCTTAACAGCCGTATGAAGGACTTTTATGATGTCTGGTTTTTGAGCAGCAATCTCGAGTTTGATGGTGCTATCGTTCAGAAAGCAATTGAACATACTTTTGAGAGAAGAAGGACAGAACTTCCATCCGAGAAACCGGTCGTGTTTAAAGAACTTTTTTATGCAGATGAGAATAAAGTCATTCAATGGCGAGCCTTTAAAAAGAAAATTGAACAAGTAGAGTTAACTTCCAATTTTCGAACAGTAATTGAAGAGGTGGAGAACTTTCTATGGCCGCCGACGAAAAGCATAAACCAAAGAGAAAATTTCACTAAGAAATGGGAGCCTGGTGAAGGGTGGAATTAGTAAACGGTCACTCTCAAAATTCAGCCTAATCCAAAAATATTTCGTGAACCAAATTCACATATTTCAATGGCGGTGGTACATGAAAATCCAAAAAACGCCTTTTTGATATTATTAGGACCACTATTACTGACTACAAATCGAGGCGGTAGATTTTATAAGTAGTTGTTCTTCAGGGCAAGCACTTTTTTCAAGAGGTCACGATCAACCTCAAGGCCGTATTTATCAGAGAGGTGTTTGCGTATGTCATCTTCACCGGCTTCCAGCATGTCATCCTTGTCAAGAAACTCCAGCAAATCTTCTGTTACCGCCCAGTGATATATCAGCCACTTCCATTCGCCAAGATAATCTCCGGCGTAGTCTGCTTTCAGTGAGGTGTTCTCTTTTTCATGCAGCACGGCCGTTTTAATCACCGCTGCTCCTTTTGTAGTTAGATGATCCACGGCAGCCTGAAGGGTTTTCCCGGAATCATTAACATCATCCACGAGAATGACATTTTTCCCATTCAAATCAATATCTATAGGATCGGTGATGTCAACCTCTTCCTTTTCCTCGGCGCCACCAGTGCAGTGGCGGATCTGTATAGCGGTTAAGGTTTTAATATTCAGAAAGTCACATACAAGGCGTGCCGGCGGGAATCCACCGCGGGCAATGCCGACAACCATATCAAAATCAATGGGGGAGGCACTGATTTTCCGGGAAACACGGTAAGCCAGCTCATATGCCTCTGAAAAACGTACTATTCTTGCCGTAAACTTTTTATCCATTATCTTTTAAACCGGTTATTGAGATTAGTATTAAAGTTAAGTGACCCCATTCATCATTCAAAAATATTCAGCAAGGCTCCCATGGGGTACAGGCAGTAGCTGACGCTGCAGCTCAGTGAAAATCATCGATTTAAGGTTCTTTTAAGTATTCGGGCCTTACATTATGAGTAGAATTTCAAAAAAAAGAACTAATTCAGAACGACAAAAAGAAGAACAACATGGTATATGCTACATCAAAAACAGTAAGCCTTTCTTATGATCAGGCCATCGAACAAGTGACGTCACTATTCAAAGCGGAGGGGTTTGGGGTACTTACTGAGATGATGCAAGCCATGATGGCAGATGGAGAAATGGATCAATCGAAAATGATGGAGATGGCCGGCATTCCCTCCATGATGAAAATGCATATGATGTGCATGCAGATGATGCAGGGAACGTTGATGGGTAATCAGGGAATGATGAACCAGGATTCAATGAATGGGAATACCCATCAACAGCATCATAATTGACCATCGACCTGCTTAACGCACTAAATACCTACTCCCTCGCTCCACGGTGTGGGAGAGTAACAGGTATTGGCACGATCCTGTAAGGCAAAAACCTGACAGGTCTTTTGTACCAACCAGAAAACCAATCATCCAAAACCTAAAGAGTGGTTGATATGGCAGCAAAAAAAACACATTTCGAAGTTTTAAATTATGTGAGCAACCGTCGCCGATTTTTAATAGCTTCTTAAGGATTTAGAGATTGTTGGGCTGTACAGTATAGAGTTGAATAAAATCTCAAATCTCACTAAAGAACGAGAAAAGACCCGGCAGACTTTAAATATATCTTTAGCACAATATCCCGGCTAACCACACATCCAATCGTCGGGACATAATTTAAGCTTCACGTTTTCAGAAACTGCGCCAAGAGGGGGGCAAATAAAAATCCCATTCCACCTGTAGATGAAATGGGATTATTTTACACTATCTGGTGAACACGCTCCATTAAATAAATGGTAAATTCGCTACCGGTTCCAATTTATTTAAGAGGTGGATTCCGATTCAGATATATGGACTTATTTTGCTGTATATCCTCCATCAATAACCAATTCGCTACCGGTCACGAATTTTGATTCGTTCGATGCAAGATATAAGATTCCGTTTGCGATATCTTCAGGTTCGCCAACATGACCTATAGGATGGAGGCTATCCAGTTCTTTACGGAATTCATCCACTCCTCCCGGAGATTCTTTGCCAAGCTCTTCTACCAGTGGTGTCCAGATAAACCCAGGATGTACTGAATTCACCCTGATGTTATCTTCTGCATAGAAAAGGGCGTCTGTTTTGCTCATTACACGTACGGCTCCTTTAGAAGCGTGATATGGTGGCAGATCCGGTGCACCCACGAGACCATAAATTGAGGAGAGATTGATGATACTTCCGCCGCCTGATTTCTTCATAGAAATCACAGCGTATTTTGTACAGTAAAAAACGCCATTCAAATTCACGTCAATTACCTGCTTCCACTCATCCTTGGTTACCTCATGGGTCGGTTTATCGATCCCCGAAATTCCTGCGTTACTTACCAGAACATCCAGCGGACCAAATTCCTCTTCTATCTCTTCAAAAACCTTTTTGACACGGTCTTCATCGGTTGTATCCAGGTTCCAGTACTTTGCTGTTCCACCGGCTTTTCCTATTTCTTCAACAACTTTTTTCCCTTTTTCATCATCGATGTCGGTTACAGCAACTTTTGCTCCCTCTTTCGCAAGCAGTTGACAGCTTGCTTTTCCGATACCGGATGATCCTCCTGTTACGACTGCTACTTTACCTTCTACTCTTTTCATTGTGAACCCTCTTTTCATTTATATTGTCATTTTTAAAGCCTGCGAATGAGCTTTAATGATTTAATAAAGAGCCCCATTCTTAAGCTTTTATAGGCTACGATTAAAACACTATTTAGAGATTTTTAATTCGAATTCATTACCCGGGCTCCGTGCTTGTTTTATAATCAAGTAGAATTTCTACCTGCTCTTTTACAGCTTCATATAAACGAGTTTGGTACCCTATGGAAAAGGTAGGGAATGTTTATTCAAAGCCTTTCAATCTTTGTTTTATTAAAAATTAATCTAAAGTGGTTTAATTCCCCGACCCTCTGGGTCGGAAAGGATAAAAGTCCCCCTTTGA
>NZ_JBBVMF010000012.1:0-133538 GCF_038150125.1 Rhodohalobacter sp. 8-1
AGTAGGTCGCCGCCTCATCGTTTTTCCAAAGCCCCTCGTCGCTCCGCGACAGGGGCTTTTTTTTTGTTAAAAATGCATTTCAAGGACACGTTTTCTATATTTAAATAGTTATACAGTACTAAAAACTACTCAAAAGTATAAAAACGAGCATTATTGTGGAAATAGACGTAATTCAACCCGCTTCAGTAAAAAAAAACATCTCACTTTTTATTTCTGACTATAAAGAAAAGTTATCCGAACTTTTCACTGAAAGAAATAATGAAAATGAACTTGCAAGTACCCGAGGAATCCCACCTTATGTAATGCGTCAGGTTCTGGATTGTAAACCTCTATCTGCTTTTATTCCTTCTGAATACGGAGGAAGAGGCGCAATTACTTCTGAAGCTCTTCAAATGCTGGAAACGACTTCCTACCAGTCCTTACCATTATCCTTGATGATGGGTATAAATGGGGCCTTGTTTCTGCAACCTCTGGCAAATTATGGCCATCATGAGGCTCAGGGAACCGTTTTCAAAAAATTTATCGAAGATAATAACATGGGAGGGCTTATGATCACTGAACCCGAGTATGGATCAGATGCACTCCGTATGCAGACTGGCTTTACTCATGATGATCAAAGAGAAGAGTACAATATTGAAGGGTTGAAACATTGGGCAGGACTGACCGGCTGGGCTGATTATTGGTTAATAACTGCTAGAGGAGTTGATAAAGATGGTAACCTAAGCAGAGACATTGCCTTTTTTGTACATGATACGGCCCAAGGCGGAATAGAAGTCCAGGAATATTATAAAAATCTGGGCCTCTTAATGCTTCCCTATGGTAAAAATAAATTGGATATTACTGTACCTGAAGAGTATAGACTGCAACCAAATTCTACAGGTGTCAAAATGATGCTTGATATACTACACCGTAGCAGACTACAATTTCCGGGTATGAGTACGGGATTTCTTCATCGTATGATGGATGAAGCAATAGACCATTGTAAAGACAGAGTTGTAGGCGGTATGAGCCTTTTTAATTATGATCAGGTTAAAGAGCGTCTTGCAAATCTGCAATCATACTTTACGGCAAGCTCTGCGATGAGCTACTTTACATCTACAAATGTTCCACTTAAAAAGGACACATCAAAAATGGATCTTGCAGCAAACTCAATTAAGAGTGTTGCAACTGACTACATGCATGAAGCATCTCAATCTTTGATGCAGCTTGTAGGAGCTAAGGGGTACCGTGAAGACCACATTGCAGGTCGGTCTCTGGTCGATAGCCGTCCGTTTCAAATCTTTGAAGGATCGAATGATATTCTTTATCAGCAGATCTCTGAGTCTGTACTGAAAGGTATGAAAAAGTCTAAAGTTCAGAATTTATATCAATATTTGAAAGAATATTCTCTGACCAGCCTGGCTGCAGATCATTTCAAAGAGCAGCTCAACTTCAGAATTGATCAAAAAATTGCACAGCGAAAAATGGTTCAGCTTGGGCGAGCTATCGGACGTATTGTAACGATGAATATGACCATAAAATTGGGAGAAACCGGGTTCAACGGCGATCTTATCTCAAACAGCCTCAAAAGCTTAACAAATGAAATTGAGATGCTTGTCGCGCGATATAGCTCAGAACCACAACCGGATATTATTACAGATTATCACTCTGAAAGTAATTGGTCACAGTATCTTAAGTAAATAGTATTATAGAAATATTATTTCTCCAAAAAAAAAATCACTTGTCGTTCTATCTGGTGCAGGCATGAGTGCTGACAGTGGCCTGTCAACCTTCAGAGACTCCGGCGGCCTTTGGGAAGGCCATGATATTGAAGATGTAGCAACCGTTCGCGGATGGAAAAAAGATCCTGAACGTGTCCTTGATTTCTATAACAAACGACGAAAACAATCGGGTGAGGCTACACCAAATAAGGGTCATAAAGCACTGGCTGAATTGGAGGATTATTTTGATGTTTCCATAATTACCCAAAACGTTGATGATCTTCACGAAAGAGCAGGGTCTTCACAAGTGCTACATTTGCACGGTAAACTTAGCGAGGCAAGAAGCAGCCGTGACCCGGATCAAGTTATAGATATAGGGAGTGATCCGATAGATGTTGGAGATAAAGCAGAAGATGGAAGTCAACTGAGACCCAACGTGGTATGGTTCGGAGAGGCAGTACCAAATATTGAACCCGCATCTGCGATGGTTTCGCAGGCAGATTTGATGGCAGTTATTGGTACATCTCTGGTAGTTTATCCCGCTGCTGGTCTGATTGATTTTGCAAAACCGGAAATTCCTAAGTTTATAGTAGATCCTTCGCAACCACAGATTCAGCTTGGTGATAAATGGACCTACATTCCGAAGCCTGCTAAGACCGGCGTTCCTGAATTGAAAAAGATATTAATTTCTAAATTTAGTAAAGACGATTGACATGAAGAAAGCAACAAATGAAGAGAAAGAAGCATTAGAGAAATATTTGCTTCAATTCTTAAATATTGAAAAGCAGTTCCCACTTCTTCCAGGAATCTCAAATACAGAGGCAGTTGCTAATTTATTTGGGCTGGAAGAGTCTGAACTTATAAAGCTGAGGGATACGTTTAAACAAAATGCTAAGGAAGCTGCATTAGAACTTTTGAAAGACGATGATGTTACTGACTGGCTGGATCAACTCCCTTTTAAGCCTGATGATACGATTATTGCCATTGGTGATTCATCTACAGATGACCTGCAGAGCTGGTTTCAAATTTTAAGAGAAATATTAAATATATACGTACCAGAAGCTGATTTTACATTTATAAACGCAGGGCATACAAATGACACCAGCACGGAGGCATTACGAAGACTTCACAGAGATGTGCTGAGTTATGAACCTGATTGGGTAATTGTTTCATTGGGGATGTTCGATGTCATGCGGTTGTCGATAGCCCCAAAACGAACACTCCTGCCCTTATCTGAAACTTGGGAAAATCTGTCAACGATTGAGGATGCAATTCGTGAGGTCACTGATAACCCGGTAATCTGGATTACACCGCCACCTGTAATTCCGGGCCTGCTTGACAAAATGGAGCTTTTCGATTTTGATATTTCTGATGAAGACCTTGCACAAGTTCGTCAAATCATAGCGGGTAAAACGGGGTATATTGTAGATCCGACAGGCAAGCGGATGGGAAATCCACCGGAGGCATGGTACTACCTGAGTGATGGAATCAACCCATCCTTATCTGGACAAGTCAACACAACAAAAGCCATTTTGTACACATTGGCGACAACGAATGAGGAAAAAAAAGGGTCACAGATGGGCAGTGCCGAGTCACTTGAATAGGTGTTGGACAGTATAAAGAAATATTTATGAATTTGTTTCGGAGTTTTGGCAGGAGCAAGTTTGATTGATGTTTGGCCTGAATTCCTAATCAGAAATAGTATCGGATTCCTACGCCACCATTGCCGGCAAATTCTATGTCCGGGCTTATATCTATGATAGGGACAGCTTCAACGAATAGATCAAATGGCGCATTTTCGAATACGTAATTTAACCCCAAGGGCACTCTAATACCCGCAGTAGCATTACTTGAAAAGATAATCCGGGCGCCAACTCCGAAGTAAAATGCAAGATTTTCGTTGTCGTTGAACCAGTTATGGTGAAGATAATCGGCATGAAGATGAACGGCTTCGTTCCTGTCTGAAAGTGACCAGGCAGCTCCAATGTCGAATGCTGAACGGCTATCAAACCAAGACTTGACCGTTACACCAGTAGGCTCACCAAACATTAATCCAAGTCCAAAATTGTGGGTACCGTTATTATTGGCCTGTGCATGTGCTGTATCTGCAAAGCCGACGGTTGCCAACAATATTGCAAGCGCTATTTCTGCAAAAATTTTTTCCGACTTGCTTTTCATAAAGTCTTGATTATTGGTTTTAAAATTTAGAAAACCCTTTCTGCTACAGAAGAATAATTTTACAGACGGATTTTTGTGCAGCAATGAAGTCAATGCTTTCAGAAATTACCGCCAATCGATAATAATTTAACACCGGGATTTATTTTGTAACCCACAGATTTATTACCGGTTGAAAAGGTTTGATACAGCGCAGGTTCGCCAATGCCAATGTCCAATCTACCGGTTTCAAATTCTAGAACTGAGGAGCGGTTTAAGAAAGCGTTTGCGGTAAAATCGCTGTTGCGCTCTGACAGTAAAAAAGCATCGACCAGCCCGAGACCAAATCCCGCCCAAACACCTGCGCTGCCTCCGTACTGAAGTCCGTCAACGATAGGTTTGTTTTGAATCAACATCACTGCTGTTCCTAGTACAGCGCCTCCTGCTGCACCGTACATTGTATCAAGCAGTATTATTATGGATGAGTTATTACCATCATTAAAAAGGCCGGAAATGTAGAATTGCTGTCCTTGGGGTAGAGTGGCGATATCGTAAACAGCAATGCCTGCACCACCAAGAATACCGGCACCCAATCCGATTCGAAGGGGTGCGAAATCGTCACTATTTTGCAACCCCATCACACCAACACCTAAGAATGTACCTGTAACAGCCCCATTGAGAACATTCCCACCCAGCAGATCAACTGTTTGTGCAGATGCCGTTTTTTGGAATGGAGATAATGAAAATAGTAAAATACTGAATAGTATTGTTGTTACAGATATCTTCATAAAAGACTGATTTTTTAAATTTGTTAGGTGGTCTGTAATGTAAAAATTATTGGTTACGCTCAGGATGGATCCGCTAATGAAACCGGTAGTACTTTACCATTGTAAAATGTATGCCCATTTTCCAAAAAGTTACTAATATACCGGCCCATGTCTCCTGCTGTAACAGGTGCATCCATACCAGGGAATGCGGATTCAAGCATTTCAGTCTGAACGGCTCCCAGGCAAAGACAATTGCATTTAATTTGTTTATCCTGAAGTTCACCAGGTAAGCATTCTGAGAATATAGAGAGTGCTCCCTTTGCCACGCTATAGCCGGTTAAACCGGGAAATTTACTACTGCCCTGGAATCCTCCCATACTACTGATGTTTAAAATATGGCTTCCCGGATTAAGATATGGCAAAAGGTCCCTGGTTAGGAAAACAGGAGCAAGCAAGTTTACATTCAGTTGTTGTTGCCACTCATCATTCGTTAGTTCCCGGAATGGTTTGTTTATAAGAAGGCCTGCATTGTGAACGATTCCATCGAGAGTTAAACCCTTGTCGTTAAAATGTTGAACAAGTTCATTACGGTTCTGTTCCAAGGTGATATCTAAGGCGTTTGTATATATCTGTTCAGGATATAACCCCCGAAGCGACGATAGCTTGTCCTGGGATCTTGCGACTGCTGTAATCAGGTGATCGTTTTCAGCAAGATATTTGACAACTTCAAATCCGATGCCGCGACTGGCACCCGTAACTAAATAGTGATTGGCCATACTGACTATGTTTTGATTAAATTTAAATGTAAGAACAATATCATAATCATATCATTCAAATAATAAATTGCATTTGAAAGCGCTTTCTTTGTTTCTTCCCTGTGATTTAGTGATTTTTGAAAAGAATTAAAAATGCAGCTTCATTATAAAATGCGTTAAATGAAACTGGAAAAAGAGTGTGACTTATTTTGATTGAAATACCGAAACGAATTCGGAATTTGACACCCTATGTGGCCGGTAAAACAATTGCAGAAGTAAAAAGAAGGTATAATGTAGATACCATATCCAAACTTGCATCCAACGAAAACAGGCTCGGATGCAGCCCAAACGTGCATCAGTCTGTTGTAAAAGCACTGGAGGAGATTCAGGATTATCCAGACCCGCTTGCCTATGAGTTACGATTAGAACTGGCCAAACGAAATGGCGTAAATGAGAGCGAAATTATTGTCGCTGCAGGCTCGGAAAGTATTCTCTCAATATTATGCCGATCGCTTTTGAGCAAGTCAAATAATATAGTAACAGCTGATGCTACATTTGTTGGAATTTATGTGCAGGGAGGCGTAATGGGAGCCGAAATAAAAAAAGTCCCTGTTACATCTGGATATGAATTTGATACGGAAGCCATGCTGGAGGCGGTTGATCATAATACAAAGATGATTTATATCGCAAATCCTAACAATCCTTCAGGTACGTATATAGGGAAGGATGAGTACGCATCGTTTATAGACCGTGTGCCCGATCACGTGTTGGTTGTTGCTGATGAAGCATACTTTGAATATGCAAGGCATGTAGAGAATTACCCGCATGCACTGAATTACAGAAGAGAAAATGTGATTGTAACCCGAACCTTTTCAAAAGGCTATGGGCTTGCCGGGTTCAGAATCGGCTATGCCATTGCACATAATGACTTGATTAGCCAGTTGTTGAAATGTAAGCTTACCTTTGAACCCACAACACTGGCCCAGGCTGCTGCTTTGGCAGCGGTAAGAGACGATGAGTTTTTAGAAAAAAGTGTTTCATTAGTTGCGAAAGAGCGGGAAAAACTTAGGTTATTTTTTGATGATAACGGTGTTGAGTATGTACCTTCAATCTCAAATTCTGTTATGATGGTGTGCAACTCCGAGAAAAAAGCAGGGCAAATTACACAGGCTATGCTTGAAAAAGGAGTTATCCTACGACAGTTAAATGCATTTGGGCTCCCTCATTGTGTACGAATCACTATCGGAACGGAGCAAGAAATGAATCACTTCAAAAAAAGTTTTGTAGCGATTCGGAATAGTTAGTCAGATTTTTAATTTCTATGGCATCAAAAACAAATAATTTACCGGCGAATAAGATTGACTGGAAAGAGGTATCGAGATTGATGCTGCTTTCCCGGGCATTAGATGATAAAGAAGAAAATGAGCTGGTTCCCGATAAAAAAGTACTGTACCAATTTTCGGCCAGAGGCCATGAACTCGCTCAAATTATATTGGGTCAGTATTTAACTCAATCCAGAGATTCGGCCAGTGCTTACTACCGCTCCCGGCCGCTGATGCTTACACTGGGCCTTGCACTCGAAGATGCGATGGCAGCTCCAATGGGAAAAAGTGGTAGTTACAGCGATGGGCGGGATATTGGCGTGGTATGTAATCTTCCCGGTAACGGAGGCCCAACTGTGCTTCCTATGGCGGGAGATGTAGGCTCGCAGTACACGCCGGCAATAGGCTGGGCTCAAGGGATTGAGTATCACAGGAAAACACTGGGTAATGAAGAGTATGCAGGCGCCATTTCTGTAATATTAGGCGGCGACGGATCGGTAGCCACAAATGGATTTTGGTCGGCTATTACCATGGCAACGACACTGCATTTGCCGGTTCTATTTTTTATTGAAGATAACGGGTTTGGAATATCTGTGGGAAGTGAACTTCAGACGCCAGGAGCTAACATTGCGAATAATCTTCGATCGTTTAAGAACCTTCGCATTTTTGATGGTGATGGCACTACTCCCAATGATGCCGCAGAACTCATAGAAACGTCCGTATCGTATGTGCGCGATCGCAAAGGCCCTGCTTTAATAAGGTTGACGGTTCCGCGATTAAACGGGCACTCTTACCAGGATAATCAGTCATATAAAGATGATGAACTTATCAAAAAAGAGCAGAAGAACGATCCGCTCAAAAAGCTGAAATCGTTTGTTGTACCCAAAATTTTGTCGAAAGAGGAGTGGGAGAAACTTGAGCAAGAAACTAAATCAGAAGTAGATAGAAACGCCGAAAAGGCCTGGGACCGTGAAGAACCGTCTACTGACAAAGTGACCCGATTCGTAAAGTCAGACGGTGTAAACGGAGAGTCAGAAACTCTTCAGAAAGTTGGCGGGCTTCGGGTTGATGGATACCAACGGCCTGATGAGTCAGAAAAGACGGCGCCTGAGAAACAGAGAATAAATATTGTTGAGGCGGTTCGACGCACTTTGGATGTTGAGCTTCATCAAAATGACAGGGTGATTGTCTTTGGTGAAGATGTGGGAGAGAAAGGGGGCGTGCATGCAGCTACAATGGGTCTTCAAAACACGCATGGAGATGAGCGAGTATTTGATACAAGCCTTTCTGAAGAGGGGATTATTGGCCGCGCCGTTGGCCTGGCATATTCCGGTTTGATGCCTGTTGCTGAAATTCAGTTCCGGAAATACGCCGATCCTGCAACCGAACAGCTCAAGAATTGCGGAACTATACGCTGGCGGACAGCAAACAAATTCGCGGCTCCAATGGTCGTTCGGATGCCTGGTGGTTTTGCAAAATGCGGCGACCCGTGGCACAGCGAATCGAACGAAGTATTCTTTTCCCGTATGATAGGCTGGAGTGTGGCTTATCCCTCTAATGCTGAGGACGCTGTTGGATTACTGCGTTCAGCTATGAGGGGAAACGACCCGGTCATTTTCTTTGAGCACAGGAATCTACTGGATTCAAAAGCAGCACGAAAACCGTACCCGGGAGATCAGTATATTGTTTCGTTTGGGAAAGCATCACACCTGAAAAAAGGGGACGACTTGACCGTAATAACCTGGGGGGCCATGTGTGAGCGATGCATAGAGGCAGCGGATAACGGAGGATTTTCGGCTGATATTATAGATTTGCGGACTTTGTCTCCCTGGGATAAAGAAGCGGTTTTTGAATCGGTGAAAAAGACGAATCGTTGCCTGATTGTGCATGAAGATACACAAACGGCGGGTTTTGGAGCTGAAATATCATCTCAAATCACGGAAGAGTTATTTAAATATCTTGATGCACCGGTTCACAGGCATACAATGCCCGATATACCGATGCCCTACAATGTTGGCCTGATGAATTCAGTACTTCCTGATTCAGATTCAATAGAAAAATTGATGAATGATCTAATTAAGTTTTAAACTAATTATTCAAAAATAGTATTAATTTCTGCGTATTTTAGGATCATAACTAAGAAATTTATTTATTGAATTTTAGATATTCCGGTCGATAACTACGTTGACTTAATGCTCTGATTGGTTTTAACTATTCCCTGTTTTACATGCGTCTTGGAACAAAGCTTTTATCAAGTTTTCTGGCGGTAGCACTGTTAGTGCTTATTACGGGATCCCTATCATACTATCTCAGCAATGAGATTAAAAACGACCTCATCGATGAAAGCCAAAAAAGTGCAACGGAGCTCCAGATTCTGACGGAGATGACGGTTACCCTACAGAACACTATGTTATACACGCGTAACTTTCTCACGGAAAGTGAAAAATTGCGTCAAGGAGATCAATCGCTTAGTACCTCATCGCAGGTTCGCCAGGCTCGTGAGATGATACTTGAAAGCACGAATCGGTTTCAGGAGGCGCGTGACAATTATTCCGGCACATCTGATCGTGATGTGCTTGAAAACCAGGAACTGCTGGATCTTCATCAGCGAATGGACGTGCTGATGGACTCCCTGATGGTTGCCTACGGACCATACCGAGGTTTGATTGATGAACTTCTCGGGCAGGATATGGAGGAAGACTATGGCGAGGAAATATTCAACGTTACCATCGAGCCTTACTTCAGAAATACGCTGCTTCCGCTTTTGCAGAATCTTCGAAACAATTCTAATCTCTTTCTTGATTTGCAGCAGGCCAAGCTTGAAGCCAAGGCTGATCAGACTGTTCGGCGCATTATACTAATAACAATCCTCGGATTTGCCGCTTCGCTTCTGTTTGCGTTTATTATTTATCGATCGATAACCCAGCCCGTGAATACGCTTACCTCGGCAGCTAAAAAAATCGGGAATGGAAACCTTGATCAACGGATAAAATTAAGGTCGAAAGATGAGCTCTCAAGACTGGCTGATACGTTTAACCAGATGGCAGAAAACCTGAGTAAGAGTATGGTTTCACGTTCCTATGTGAACAATATCATCCAGTCAATGGGGGATATGCTGTTTGTGACGAATGACGAGGGCGTGGTCCAGATGTCGAATAAAACGGTACACCGGAAGCTTGGCTATAATAACGGTGATCTTAATAATTTTTCAGTCTGGAATATTCTTGAAGAAAACGAGAGGGATCGAATTCGGCAAACGATCTTAACGAACGACCTCGCTGTTAACGAGATCGAAACCAAAATTATATCAAAAGAAGGTCACATTCTTCCCGTAATATTATCCACCTCGGTTCTGAGTGACGAGGTCAGCGATGATGTTCGGCTGGTGTTTGTTGCGAGTGATATCAGCGTGCAGAAAGAGTCGGAGCTAAAGATCAGTGAATCGCTGCATGAAAAGAATATTTTACTGGCCGAAATTCATCACCGTGTCAAAAATAATTTGGCAGTTATTTCCGGCTTGCTACAGATGCAGATGTGGAATGTGGAAGATGAAAGCGCAAAAATAGCTCTTCAGCATAGTCAGCTGCGAATACAGTCGATTGCACTGGTTCATGAGAAGTTATATCAAAATGAGACTTTTGCCGATATCAATATTTCAGATTTTGCAAGAGAGCTTGTGGATGCGGTGTCTGAGTCGTTCAAGCAGCCCGAACAAGAGGTGGAACTAAACTACAACATGGATAATATTAAGATGAATATTAACCAGGCGGTGCCGCTGTCGCTGCTGCTGAACGAATGTATTGTGAACTGTTACAAGCATGCGTTTGCGGGACGAGACGCCGGCGAAATTGATATCGACCTGGGACTAAAAGGCGATAAGGTAAATATACAGGTTGCCGATAACGGTCACGGCCTGCCCGTTGATTTTGACTTCGAAAAACAGCAGTCGCTTGGCGTTACGCTCATCCGCACGCTTGTAAGCCAGCTGCGCGGCAATGCCCGCTACGAATCCAACGGTAACGGGACTCGTTTTTCCTTTGAGTTTAAGCTTGAAGAAGTGGCTTGACGGGGTTATTTATCTGACTTTTCTTTCTTAAAAAACCTTCAAGGTTTTGCTCCGAAGGGATCGTTTTGCGAGAATCCTTGGAGGTTTGGTGTCTTATTTATCAGAATTACAGACACTCATCTGAAATTTTTTTTATCAGAACGGTTGTAGTAATCCCGAAATTTTTCTGTATTTAAAAAGATAAAACCGTCCTATCTAATTGAAAGATCCGTCATGACGTTTGATCAATTTATAAAGAGTGAATTTGAATTTATCT
Organism: Rhodohalobacter sp. 8-1; assembly: GCF_038150125.1. NCBI lineage: Bacteria > Pseudomonadati > Balneolota > Balneolia > Balneolales > Balneolaceae > Rhodohalobacter > Rhodohalobacter sp. 8-1. Next base: position 11,021 of record NZ_JBBVMF010000012.1, read on the forward strand.
CATCCTTTGGTCCCGTTTTTCTCACCTTCGTTGCCCTATTATTTAGTATTTCATTTGGGGCAGAAACAAGTTTTGCACAAGAACTGTCGGTCGATTTCCATGAAAAGAAATCTATTACAGAAGATCCCGACAACTTTTTTCTGAGTGCTTTAATCAGTGTGAATGTTGACAATGATTTCAACATGTATCTGTCTGATTATTCCCAGAATGTCGTTCTTAAGGTTGACAGTACCGGCAACTATATCGACACTATTGTGAAAAACGGTAGTGGGCCCGGGGAGGTAAATAGCATTTACTCTGTGATGGTAGATAAAAGACTAAGCAACGTAATTATAGCTGACAGGCTAAATGCAAGGATTTCAAAACTGGATCTGAATGGAAATGAAATGCAAGCCATAACGATAAATCCAAGTGAAAATAATATCCCTGTGGCTATGACAAAATTTACCGATGGCAATTATCTGTTTTTATTCTCCTTAAGCCCTAAACAGAACTTGAGGTCAATTAAAGGGATAGACACATTTTTCCATATTTACAATCTCGACGCCGGGGAAAGAACTCAATCGTTTGGAGACCGAGAGAACCTTTTGGATAGTCTATCATATTCAAATGGAATTGCCGCAGCTTTTACATCGTCAAGAATAGGTTCGGTCAAATTGTTAAGCGATGACCAACTTCTTTATGCACCTTATGTATATGGAGGAACTATGCTTAAGCATCGTAAAGACGATGAGGGAGACTGGAAGTTATCTCGTAAAGTAACAGGCAATTCACTGAGCAGGCAGGTAGCGATTGATTTTAATTTCGAGGACTATCTGGATAACAGAAAAGCATACAGAGATAAAACTCCTCGAAATATTAGTACTTCAATGGGCGAGGGAAAAAATGCGGCAGGCATCATCAATTATTACTCTGGTGGTATCTATCAAACATCTGATTATATAATGCATTTTTATATTTCTGAGGATGAATTTGAAGATACGTTCAGGCATACATTACATGTAGAATTGTTTGATGATGAACTCAATTTCTTAAGTTCGCATACCCTCTATGAGGGGCAGGTTGGTGAAATATTAGCCGGCGGCGTGACAGACATGGATAGCGAAGGCAATTTTTACATGCCTGTTCGCCACTTATCACAGCCTGAAAAAAATAGAGCAATGGTATTTAAACTGGAGATAACTGAGTGAGTTTATATAGAAAAACCTCCAAGATTTTGGAAGCCTTGGAGGTTTGGGTCGATCACTTAATTCTTAAGTTGAATTGATGTCCCTGTGACCCCTCAGATCATCTTCAGAATATTTCTGATGATGATCATCTCCCCTCCCCGGAAGTTGGGTCGCAAGCGCGAGGGGAAAGCTTGTTAATGCCTTTTTGCATGTTCTCTGCAATGAGAGTCGTTATTCAATAATATTGTGCTATTTAAGTGCTAAAAACAGCTTGTCCTGAATTGAAATGATCAAAATTATATAGAGAGAATGCTCTGAATATATTGAGTGTGGTTTGACATTTTCAGGCACATAAAGTATTGTTCATATATAATCATGCATTTATACATAAATATTTATGAGAACCACATTAGATATCCCAAAAGAGCTAATAGACGAAGCCATGAAGGCAACGGGCGCGAAAACGAAGAGTCAGTTGATTAGAAACGCGCTTCAGGCTGAAATCGACCGCGTAAAGCGAAAGCGACTGATTTCAAAAAAAGGAACGGTGGATCTGGATATTGATCTGGATATTGATCTGGATAGTATCAGAGACCGAAGCTGATGTCGAGATACAATGTGCTTATTGACAGCTCAGTATGGATTGAGTATTTCAAGTCCGGAGGGATCGAAAAGCTGGACCGCCTCATAGAGGAAGACCTCGCATGCATCAACGAACTTATATTCACAGAACTGGCATCTGCATTGACGTCGAGAAATGAGACAGCTATTCTTGAAGGACTGTTGGCACTATCGATGATTCCTCTAAATATTGACTGGGGAATTGTCCGCGATTACCAATTGATGAATTTGCAAAATGGGATTAACGAGGTTGGTATCCCTGACTTGATCATATTACAACAGGTCATAGATGAAAAAATAACATTGTTCAGTTTTGATAAGCACTTTCAATTGATGCAGAGCCGCCTCAATTTCGATCTGATTTTGAAATAAAAAAACCTCCAAGGTTTTGCCCCTACGGGATCACTTTGCGGGAAACCCTGGAGGTTTGATGCTATCTCTTAGTTCTTAAGCTGAATTGAAGTTCGTGACACCTCTCTGTTTTAATGCCCGTGAACATGTCCGTTTCCAAAGCCATCGGCTTCGATGATGGAGTGCCAGTCGAACTGTTCGCTGTAGCCTTCGCGCTCCCACCAGAAGGGCAGACGCTCGTTTTGGTAGTTGCCAATCTCATTCATGGTTGAGGCGTCATACAGCCGGCCGTTGACCATCGTATAAACCACATTTTCGGTGTCGTAGATATCTTCCAGCGGGTTGCCGTCAATCACAATGAGGTCGGCCAGCTTTCCGGGTTCTAACGATCCCAGGTGTTCGCCAACTCCGATGTAGTTGGCTCCATTTATGGTCGCCACTTTCAGCGCATCATGATTGCTCATGCCAGCCTGAGTGAACATCCAGGTCTCCCAGTGGGCAGCGAGTCCCTGAAGCTGTCCGTGCGCGCCGATATTCACGGTCACGCCGCGATCATGAAGTTCTTTGGCTGCTGCTGCACTTGCAAAGTGTCCCGCTTCGTACTCCTCTTCCGGCACCATGGTTCGGTGTCTGGAACGTGAATCTACCACGCCACGCGGCGTGTAAGTGAGCAGGCGCTCTTTTTCCCATACATTGGTGTGCTGGTACCAATAGTACTCACCGCTCATGCTGCCGTAGTTCACGACAAGCGTGGGCGTGTATCCTACATCCGATGCACCCCAAATTCTCAGGACATCTTCATAGAGCGGATAAATCGGCACGTTGTGTTCAATACCGGTATGGCCGTCAAGGATCATACTCATGTTGTGCGTGAAGGTTGATCCGCCTTCAGGCATCACATTTACGCCCAGTTCGCGGGCAGCTTGCAGGATTTGCTGTCGCTGATCACGCCGCGGCTGGTTGTAGCTTTTTACAGAGGTGGCGCCGAATGCCTGCGTTCGCCGGACTGCAGAACGAGCGTCATCAAGATTATTCACAACGGTTTTCTGCACGTTTTCAGCACCATAAAGAATACGTCCAGTAGAGAAAATTCTCGGGCCAATCATCGTGCCGGATTTTACCATCTCTGACTGAGAAAAGATCATTTCCGTGTTGGATGACGGGTCGTGTGATGTTGTAACGCCATAGCCAAGATTGGCAAAATAGTGCCACTGCTGCTGCGGGCTGAGTCCTTCGCGGAAGTTGCCGATATGGGCGTGGGCATCTACCAGACCCGGCATGATAGTTTTACCGTCTACGTCTTGAACAAAAGCACCATCCGGAATAGTGATCTCATCAACAGATCCGATCGCTTCAATCCGGTTGTCCTCAATCAGGATCGTGCCGTTTTCTATCACTTCATCACCGTTCATCGTAATGATGTGCGCATTCGTGAACGCAATAAAACCTGATGGTTTATCCGTTTCAAGCTCCAGGCCGATTGAAATGCCGTCGTTTGGTCCAAGCGGAAGTTCCTCGCCGGAATCACCGCTTAAAAAGTCGAATGCTTCTTCCAGCTCAATAGAGTAGTAGGTTTCACCCAGCGTCCAGTTCAGGCGTTCGCCATCTGCTGACCACTGAAGGTTGTAGCCGGCGTCCCGGGCCACGTGTGTGACAGGAAAAGATTTTGTGTTTGCATGTAGGTTCAGCTCCGATCCTGTTTTTGGCATCGGCGCGATGTATACCTTATAAAGCTCGGTGAATGCAATCCACTCATCATCAGGACTTGGCGTGAAATTGATGGCGTACTCTGATGTGAAATGGTGTTTTTCATCTTCGCCATTTAGATTCACACTTCGGAAATTGGTGTAAGCCTGGTAATAAATTCTATCGCCGGTTGAGTTAAATCGTGGCGTGCTGCCGCCATCGCTAATCATTGTCAACTCACCGCCGCTAACCGGCATTGTGTAAATGCCCGCGTTTTGAGTAAAAGCATATCCCTGGTGATTGTTGCCTGATTCCCGCCTGAAGACAAGCGTTTCCCCATCAGGAGAGAATGAAGGCTCCCTATAAATTCCTTTTACATCCGTAATGGTTTGCGGCTGTGCATTTCGTCTGTCCATCCGCAATGTTTTGATCTTTCCAAGTTCTCCATCATCCCAGCTGACGTAGGCAATCATATTTCCATCAGGCGAAAATGCCGGTTCAAATTCAAAGTTTTCTTCATCAGTCAGCCGCTCAGGCGTGCCGTCCGGAAGATCTTTTTTATATAGGTAGCCGGCGGCATTGAACACGAGTGTTTCTCCATCGGGTGACGTGACGGCGTGGCGAATGGCCTGAGCGGTAAATGTGTCGGGTGCGGGATCAAATTCATGCTGAACGGCTTCTGCGATATCGTGATTCATCTGCGCCGTAAATGGAATCTCTTCAATTTCAAGACTTTCAACGTTCAGCTTGTGGATGCCTCCCTGTGCCCAGAAGATGAGGTTCTCTCCGTCGGGCGTCCAGTTAAAGTTGGTATAGGGTCCGAAAATGGCCCATGCCTGCTGTTGGTCCATGCTTAGGCCGTCAAACACCGGCTTTTCAATGCCTGTCTCCAGGTCACGAACGAACATCACTGACTTGGTCCGTACCCGTTTGATGAACGCCATTTTCGATCCCTCAGGTGAAATAGTAGGCGAGATCGCGCCGCCGGGTCCACCGGTTACTCGTTCAATATCACCCTCTTCGCGGTCATACCGGTTGATTACATAAATTTGGCTGTTCGGATCTTTATTATACTGGAAATATCCGCCGGGATACACATCCTGGCTGTAGTAAACGTATCGTCCATCAGGCGAGACAAACGGCTGACCGGCATCCTGCTGATCATTCGGTCGTTCGGTGAGCTGTATCCCGGATCCGCCTGTTATATGATACATCCACATTTCGCCGGCACCCAGTGAGCGGGATGATGTAAAGTGTTTTCTGGCCACAAGATAGTTTCCGTCCGGCGTCCAGAATGCGTTGTTCAGCAGCCGGAAGCTTTCCTCGGTCACCTGCCGTGCATCCGAGCCATCACGGTTCATCACCCAGATGTTGTCACCGCCGCCGGCATCACTGGTGAATGAGATTTTGGAACCATCTGGGCTGAAACGTGGCTGAATTTCGTACGCCAATCCATCCCTCAGAAGCACTGCATCTCCGCCGTCAATCGGCATGATGTAAATGTCGCCAAAAAGGTCAAACACGATTTCATTGCCGTCCGGACTTACATCGAGGTTCATCCATGTTCCCTCTGACGTTTCAAAATTTACGTTTGTGGTTTCAGCCCTGTGTTGAGTTACATCCCATTCATCTTCACCTTCATCCTGGGCAAATAGATTTGTGGCGAATATCAGACAAAAGAGTAGAAGCAGAAGATGTTTCATAGTAAATATGTTTATTGAAAATCTGTTTAATTGATGTTACTAAAAGTTGAGGAGAATTTTGGGATATAATTGTAAGAAATTGTACAGAGGGTTCAGCTTAAAGCATTTTTAAAATTGTCTTTTTTAAGGTGTTGAGCACGATTACGGTTATCGCAATTCATTTGAAAGATAATTAGAAAGTACTCAAATCCAGCTCTTCATCATTGGAGTATTATTATGAACACTTTAGCTCGATTTTTGCAAATCTGTCTTTTCTGATAATTTTACTTCTCGTGCATTGCAAAATTGCCTGGGTATCGTTGATGAGATCATAGAAATGCCATTAACGTTATAAATGAACTAAATTGTGAAAAAAGAGTCTTGTCTTTTAAAAAAACAATCCGCATCATCATACCTACTATTAAAATCGTATTAAATTAAATTACTACAATCCATGATTCGATCGACTCACCTTTTCACATTATTAATAGTTCTTCTTGCAGCAATGTTTACCTCGTGCAGCTCAGGAACAATGGAGATTGACATTCCTGAAGATGTCGCCGAATTAGAAAATGTTGCTGTTTATTCCGGCGATGCAGCCCCTCTACACGATATTACCTTTAAACGGCAGGCGCGGTTTGGTGATAGTGGCGACATTTATATTGGATCAATGGCGGGCGTGGCGGTTACCGATGACGGCACGCTGTTCCTGGCTGACCGCACGGAAGCTGTCATACACATTTATAGTGCATCCGGCGAGTACCAATCATCCATTGGAGGCAAAGGTGAGGGGCCAGGCGAATTTCTTTCAATATCCAGCGTGAGATTGTACAATGGAAAGCTTTTTGCGCTTGATACTCAGCAGCAGCGCGTGTCTGTATTTGATGCAGCAGGGCAAAGCTATCTTCGGTCTCATACGCTCAGCGGGGGCACTCAGGATTTAAGTGGTTTTCCGGTGGCGGCTGAGCCATTATCAGACGGCCGTTTTTTTGTCCTGTACAACACCATGCAGCGAGAGGATGAAAAGTTTTATCGCAGGTATATGCCACGAATTATGGATGCAGAAGGAAATACCCTCGCGTCTGAATTTATTGAATTTCCACGTAGCGAAATGCTGATGCTTCAAAGTGATAATATGATTCGCATTACATCCCTTCCCTTCCTTGGAGAGTCTCATATAGGGTTCAATCAAAATAAGGAGGTTGTCACCGGGTTTTCAGATCGCCTTCTGTTACATGTGATATCGCTCGACGGAGATACGCTCCGATCGATTTATCATTCAAATTCGCCGCCTCTGCTCAATCGTGCCGAAATGCTTGCCAAAATAGAAGATGAAACTTCCAGGAAAGAGATTAGCGCAATGGATATTCCGGAGACACGGCAGGCGTACGAAACGTTTTACGTTGATGATGAAAACCGGATTTGGGTTTCGATAACCACAGAAGATATTGACGTAAATGACTGGTGGGTCCTGTCAGAATCAGGTGAAAAACTATCGGAATTCAGTCGTACTGCGACAGACAGGGTAATGTTCGTGAATGCCGATCACATATATTTTATGGAAACGGATGAGGATACCGGTTTACAGGAGATTGTGAAGTATATCTATAGCTTTGATGGATAGTTTGGAGAAAGGTGAAAAGGGAGAAGGCAAAAGTGAAAATGGGATTTAGGTTATTTTAACTATCATTAATAATATGGGTGTTATGGTTAGATTGTGTGTTAGTGCGTTGGTATTTGTGATTTTAGGGTGTTCGTCGGAACCGGAGATTGATCTTCCTGAAGAAGTGGCGGCGCTTGAGAATGTGTCTGTTTTTTTGGCTGATAGTGAGCCTGAGATGGAGTTGACTCTCACAAAGGAAGTAAGTTTCGGAGATACCGATGAACTGTTTCTTGGTGGTTTTCTCCGATCCGTTACGGATAAAGATGGCCGGGTAATTCTGGCCGATTTTCATCAAACACAGCTCCATCTCTACAATGCTGACGGTAGTTACAACCGCCCCATTGGACGCGAAGGTGAAGGGCCGGGAGAATACAGGCAGATCGGTACTATGCGAACTGGCGATCAATTTTTACACCTGATGGATCGCGGGCTAAATCGAATCACCCGCTATGATCTTGAGACCTTCGAAGTGGCGGGAGAAGCCTCTCTTGCGATTAAACAAACAGAAGGTGAGAACTTTCGATACCCTCAGGATTTTCACCTGACAGATAATGATGAGTATTTAATTTTAGTTGGCAGCGGATTCAGCGCCGGGGTGACTGATGACAGCCGCAGACCGACTGGTGGTCTGAAACTTGGCTGGAACGGCGATTCGCTCTCAACAGAAAGCCTGTTCTCATTTGATGCTTCCGAGGCCCTCGTGCATCGGGAAGGCGGCAGCATGAGGGTGATGAGCGTTCCCTACAAACGGTCCAGCGTTATCTCCTTTCAGAATAACCAACTCATACACGTTTGGAACGAACATTTTCTATTAAGCTTATATGATGAAAATGGTGAGTACTAAAGAGCTATTTATTATCCCTATCAAAACATGCCACTTGAAAGAGGAGAAGTACTGGAAATGTATGATGACCGCGACGAAGAGTGGTTTAGTATGGTACGAAATGACGACATGCCGGACACCTGGCCGTCATGGAATACATTTACGGTAGATAAGGAAGCCCGGATCTGGATTGAACGGCTGGTGGACGACTCAGAAAATACTGTTCTTCATGTACTCTCAGAAACAGGAGAACTCCTTTGCACAGTACGATGGAACAGGGAAAAAACCATTCAGGATATTAAGAATGGATACCTGTATTCATCGGAAGAAAACGACATGGGACTGCGCAAGATTGTTAAATATGCGGTTTCAATGGAGTGAAATATCAGGACCTAACACGAAACAAGTCAGACTCAGAGATTTCTCTTTTACCGAGTCTGTACAGTCAATCTATTTCTTACTCCGCAGCATCATCTCCTGAATCACGGTATCGAGCGGGATTCCACGCTCAACAAGAAGAACCAGCAGGTGATATATCAGGTCGGCTGATTCATTAATGACCTCAGACTGCTTCTTGTTTTTAGAGGCGATGACCGTTTCTACAGCTTCCTCGCCCAGTTTCTGAGCAATTTTATCAATTCCTTTTTTGAACAGTTTTGATGAATAGGAGCCTTTTGGCATCTCCTCTTTACGGCTGATGAGCAGTCGTTCGAGGTCGTACAAAAATTCAATTTCTTCTTTGGTATCCATATTTTTTAGTCAGTTGAGTTGTGAAGAATTCGCACGTCAATGCCTTCTTCCTGCATTTTCTTTTTTAATTCGTTGATTTCAATTTCCCTGAAGTGAAAAATACTGGCGGCCAGAACCGCGTCTGCTTTTCCGATGGTTACGGCATCACAGCAGTGCTGCTTGGTGCCGGCGCCGCCGCTTGCAATAACAGGGATTGTAATTTTTTCGTTAACCTCTTTGAGCAGATCCAGGTCAAATCCTGATTTCGTGCCATCGCGGTCCATGCTGGTCAGCAGAATTTCACCTGCTCCAAGCTGCTCTGTTTTTTGAATCCACTCGATAGCGTCGAGGCCGGTCGGTTTGGAGCCGCCGCTGATGTAGACTTCCCAGTGATCATCGGCCCGTTTTGCATCCACAGCAGCCACAATAGCCTGAGATCCGAATGCATCAGATGCCCGCGTAATAAGATCGGGATCGCGAACGATTGCGCTGTTCAGAGAGACTTTATCGGCCCCGGCTTTTAAAATATCTTCAATTTCATCAACGGTTTTAATACCACCGCCAACAGTAAATGGGATGTTAATATGCGCGGCAATGTCTTTAACCAAAGCAACCAGTGTTTTCCGTTTCTCCTTTGTGGCGGTAATGTCAAGGAATACAAGCTCGTCGGCTCCTTCTTCTGTATATCGCTGCGCAAGTTCCACTGGATCGCCTGCATCACGCAAACCGACAAAGTTCACCCCTTTTACGGTTCGGCCGTCTTTAATATCTAAGCAAGGTATAATTCGTTTTGTAAGCATAAATCAAGACAAAGAAGATAAAAAGATTTGCCGTAAAGTTGGATGGGAATCTCTTTATTTAACGAATGCGTTATCGTGAGTTTAATAGATGATCAATTGCCACATTAAGATACGTTATTTAGACCAAATTTAAATCGGTCGCGTGGAGAAACTTATGTGATGGGCTATTTCGTTAGATAAATGAACACGAATCAAATACGGAGAAACCATGGACAAGCCAGTAAAATGCCCTGAATGCGGAGCCTCAGCAATTGATCCCTGCCAAAAGAAACCCATCAAGCAGGATGAATGCGTTCGGCAAGAATAAATTGACATTAATTTTAGGATTTAGATAGAGCCGCGTTTCTAAAACGCGGCTTTCTTTATGTAAAGAAGTAAAACAATTGAGTCGCCGGGTGTACTGCAGGACTTTTATTCCATTTCAGTTTGAGATTCTTTAGTTTCGGGCATGCCAATCACATATGCCGACATTGCTTTTCCCACCGCTGTCCGACAAGTGTTTACCTACGAAACCCGATATGAAACCATTCAGCCCGGAATGAGAGTTTGGGTGCCATTGCGCAAAGAGTTCGCAATAGGAATGGTAGTGAATGTTCACACCGAAAAACCCTCCTTTAAAACGCGTTCTATTGAGCGGGTGCTCGACAGTGATCCCATCATGACACCCGGAATGCTGCAGCTCACGGAATGGATTCACAGGTTCTATTATTGCAGTTGGGGAGAGGCCATCCAGGCGGCCCTTCCCGTGGGGTTGAATTTTTCATCGGAAAAAGTACTCCAGGTGAAAAAGGGCTACAAGGGTGATCCCGATTCCAGGGACCTGGAAATGCTCGATGAAATAGAACAGAACCGCTACACTCAAAAGGCTGCAGAAAAAAGATGGCGGGAAGGGATTGAGAGGAAGCGTCTTAAGAAATTGATAAAAAAAGAATGGGTGACGGTTTGGGAGAAGCCACGCCAGCGAGTCGATTACAAAAAGATAAAACACTGGACTATTCCTGACTCTGTAAACCCGGAAGAAATTAAAGCAGAGTTATCGGAATCGGACAGGAACAATAAGTGGGTTCAGGCTTTTCTTGAACTTTCTGAAATGGACCTGCCGCTGCCGCATCGCGAGTTATTGGATGAAGGGCTGTTTACTCCCTACACGCTCAAACGGATTGAAAAGGAGGGATGGATTGTATCAAAAGATTTACCCGTAAAGGGACCTGAAGATTACAAAGGGATTCATCAACCCGAGCTCATTAAAACGCTCTCTGGCCAGCAGCAGGATGCTTTTGAACAGATAAAAGCGACATTGGAAGCCCGGGAGTTTAAAAGTTTTCTCCTGTTTGGCGTGACCGGTTCCGGCAAAACAGAGGTCTATATTCACGCTTTGAAATACGCGCTTGAGCAAGGCCGGGGTGGGCTTGTTCTGGTACCTGAAATTGCACTCACTCCACAAACAGTTCAGCGGTTTTTCCAGATCTTTGGTGACCAGATTGCTGTTTTACACAGCCGAATGAGCGAACGTGAGCGGTTTGAAGCGTGGAAGAGCCTGAGGTCAGGCGAGAAGAGAATTGCGATTGGGCCGAGGTCGGCGGTATTTGCCCCGGTACAGGATGTGGGACTCATTGTGGTAGATGAAGAACACGACACCTCGTACAAGCAATACGATCCGGCGCCAAGATACAACGCCCGGGATGTAGCTGTGATGCGGGCACATATGGAGGGCGCAGTTGCCGTTCTTGGATCGGCCACGCCCGGTATGGTATCCGTAAAAGCGGTGAAAGAGGGTAAGCATGATCTTCTGCACCTGCCGCTACGCCCTACTGGGTCAATGCCGGAGGTGAAGATTCTGAATATGATTGAGTATAAATCAGCCATGCGGGGGCCGCTCACAGTTGAACTACATCAAGAGATTGAAAAGTGCCTTGAGCGAAAGGAACAGGCTATTTTGCTCTTTAACCGACGTGGATACGCATCATACTTGCAGTGCGAAGATTGCGGCCACATACCGCAGAGTCCGGAAAGTTCAACGAGCCTGACCTATCACAAAAAGAAAAATATATTACTCTGCCATTACAGCGGGTATTCGCGGCGGGCCGACACGAGGTGTGAACTCTGTGGGTCAGAAAACCTGAAAACGAAAGGGAGCGGCACTCAGCAAGTGGAGGAAGAAATCGCCGAACTGTTTCCTGATGCGCGACTGCTGAGAATGGATCGGGATACGACATCCGGAAAGCACGGGCATCAAAAAATTTACAGGACGTTTCTGTCAGGTGAGGCAGATATTTTGATTGGAACACAAATTGTAGCCAAAGGCCTCGATTTTCCAAACGTGACTATTGTAGGCGTGATTAATGCCGATACGGAACTGGCATTTCCGTCCTTTCGATCTGGGGAGAGGATGTATCAGTTACTTAGCCAGGTAGCGGGGCGGGCCGGGCGTGCAGAGAAACCGGGCGTTGTGTATGTTCAAACCTGGAAACCGGAGCACCCTGCTATCAAGTGCGCAAAAACACACGATTTCAAAGCCTTTGCCCGGCATGAAATGGCCGAACGGAATATGCTTATGTTTCCACCATTCTCCCGGCTTGTGGTATTTCAGTTCAAAAGCCCTTCGTGGAGCAGTGTTCAGCAGATTGCGGAGACGTTTTGCGATGCCATTCGGCTCGTGATTGGTGAAGAGACAGTATCGGGCCCGTCGCCGTCGGTCATTGAATGGATGAACGGCCAGTACCGCTGGGAGGCAAACATCAAGCTAAGCCGCAATTTTAACGCCCACAATATGGAGCGTATTTTGGACGGTATTTTTGATCAGTATGGCCGAATGAAACCTAAAGGCTCAAGCAAAGTAAGAATCAATGTAGACGTGGATGCTGTGGAATAGAGATTAATTCAGTTTTTCTAATAGATAGATGCCCTAAGCAAAAAGCAAGACAGATTGTTAGAGACTTTTGATGATTATTGTCTCAATGTTCTGTTAATTGATTATATGAAACACGTGAGAGTTGGAAAATCTCAAAAAAATAAAATCAAAAGATATGAAATCAATATTACAGTCTATAGCCTGCCTGATGGTCTTAATACTGTCCTCAGGAACGATAATGGCTCAAAATGTTACTGAACTTACACCCTCAAAAAATAATACGCTTTACGAATCTGCGGAAGGAGATCTGTGTAATGGGACAGGTGATTATATTTTCGCAGGAGTCACAAAAAACGGAGATATCAGAAGGGCACTACTACAGTTTGATTTGTCAGAAATTCCTGAAGGTTCTCAGATTGAAAGTGCAGAGCTGAAGCTTGTGATGAACATGACAATTGCCGGCACGAAAAACATGACCCCCCATGAGGTGTTAACAGCATGGGGAGAAGGAAGTTCTGACGCAATCGGACAAGAAGGCGCTGGAGCGGAGGCTACACCGGGTGATGCAACATGGGTTCATACTCTCTATCCTGATCAAAACTGGAGCAGTACGGGGGGCGATTTTAACGATACGGTTATAAGCTCGGCTGATGTAGACGCAAATGGAAGCTATACCTGGGCCTCAACACCTGAATTTGTGTCTCTTATTCAAAAATGGCTGGAATCTCCGGAGGATAATTTCGGCTTGATTTTAATTGGAGATGAATCAGAAACAACAACAGCAAAACGGTTCAGCAGCCGGCATAATCCCAATGAAGGAGATCGGCCAATATTGAGAATTGAATATACCGCTGAGACTACTTCTACAGATATTTTTGCTGAGCGGCCTGACAGAATTGAGCTGCATCAAAACTATCCGAATCCATTTAACCCAACGACCACAATTTCATTTTCACTACCGGAAGCATCTTTTGCCGAGATTGCAGTTTACGATATGCTTGGCCGGAAACTTCAATCCGTTCTGAATGAACGGGTACAGGCAGGTAAGCACTCAGTTGCATTTGATGCATCAACGCTTTCAAGCGGCGTGTATATGTACATACTTCAAACAGAAAACCAGCAACTTACACGTCGGTTTACGGTGCTGAAATAAACTTATCTCCCGAATGGGATTGTTATCCCAAGCCAGGGAATTCCTACAAAGAAGCCGAGATCTTCAAGCGGACGAAGCAGAGCGAAATCCACGGCGAAATTTTCAGGCGCCCAGCGTACCCCGAATGAGACCATTCCGCCGGCGCCTGTATTCGGCACAAAATAGTTTTCACTGATTAGAAAAATACTCTTTCCTGTGCGGTACATGCCGCTGATATTAACAACCGGCGTGCTTGATATTTCGCCTTCTCCATAGGCGTATCCGAGTCCTATGGTGGCGTTTTTATCGGCGTTTCCGACTGTGCCAGTTCCATATAGCAGTCCACCACTTCCGCCATCTTCACCGATCACTCCGCCAACAAGTGCGCCAGCCGACAAATGAACTAAATCATTGGCGAGGGGAATTGATAGTTTTGGCATAATCCAAAAGGGAGTAACGGGTGATCCGAACAGAAACAGGGGGACGGTACCGGCTCCTAATGAAAAGTTATTTGTTATCCCGTAGTTGACGTTATTAAATAAGATCCATGTGTTTTGATAGTATCCCTGTCCTTTTTTTATGCCAAGTGCATTCGGCGCAAACAGGTAGCGAGTGCTTTGTGGATTTTCGTGCCAGTATTGGTTGTCTCGCATTCTGTCTCGATCAAGCAGCGTCATTTCTTTGATATTTTCCCGGCTGATTGTAATATCGCCGGCAGAGTCGGTTAGGATAGTGACATCTTCATTGGTCTCTGATATTAAATCTCCGATAAATACATTGCCGTCAACAGTCTCGATGCGGTAGGTTTCTGATTCCTGGGCTGCTACTGATTCTGGCGCAATAAAAAGAACGACACTAAGAATTGAGAATATTAAAATACTGATAGATTTAGAGGAGATCATTTTTTATTAATTAGGTGTATGATGGGGTCTGTAAATTTTAGTGGTTGGTAAAGCTCTGAGTTAAGATGTGATACCTTCATTAATCCGTTGAGTATCAAGGCAAAACGTTCATAGAATGCTTTGCAAACTCCTCTGTCGGCTGGTTTAGTTCCGAAGGAATACCTTTTGGGGCCGGCTGATAGGTGCCCTAACCCGTCAGTCAGCTCAAGCAGCTTACAGACGGGTAGTAATGCAAAACCCTATCATAAAATGTATGCTGATTTAAATATCATTGAAATTATTATATCATAATAAATTACTTTTCATTATCCTTGAAATTATAATGATTTGCTAATGTACATCAACACGTAAAATCCGGAGACCGATATGGGTATTACAATACACTATAGAGGGAAGATTGACAGAATTAATGATGTAGCTCAATTGAGCACAGAGATCAAGGAGTATGCAGATATTCTGCAGTGGGATTCACGTCAGTGGAAGGAGAATTGGAATTTGCCAAATAGTGCCGCCCTTGAAAAAAATAAAGATGGATTAGCACTCTCGGGCCATATTCCCATTCGGGGAATTTCACTATTTCCTGATCCGAATTGCGAGCCATTGTTCCTGACTTTTTGCAGGGATGGAACTATGGCGAGCAGCATGAATATGGTAATTATGGCTGAAAAGGACTTTGATTCGGACGGCATATGGCTGAGCACAAAAACTCAGTTTGCTTCAACAGATATACATATTTCAATCATCAAACTACTGAGATTTGTGAAGTCAAAATATGTATCTGACCTGGAAGTTCGTGATGATGGTAGGTATTGGGAAAGCGGGGACGCTGCGAACCTTGAAGAACGTTTTCAACGGATTGGCGCTGCGATAGATTCTCTTCCGGGTGCCCTCAACCTTATCCCCCAAAAAGAGTTAAAGAATAAGACTCCTGAAGAAATTGCCGATTTTATTGAGAATATGATCAAGAGAAAATTCGGGAAGTAAGTCTAAACGATTATCTGATTTGCAGCAAAAGGTGCGCAGATTGAAACGTGAAAGTGTGCTGTTAAAATAAGACTTGCTTTAAGGCCCAAATATTTAATTATTAAAGCATTCCTTCATTTAATAATTTTTCTATGGGCGAAGAGCGTGTTAAGGTACCTGAGTCGAAAGAACAGTCGCAAAAGTTCCTCAAATATTTGCTTCGTGATGTACGGGCGATGGGGCGTATGCTGAAAGAGGGTTGGTTTGAGATCGATAATATCCGGATTGGAGCAGAACAAGAGCTTTGCCTTATCGATAGAAACGCCAAACCGGCACCTATTGCCATGGAGCTTCTCGAGGTTCTCAATGATAAAAGCTTCACCACAGAACTCGCCAAATTTAATCTTGAGACGAACCTGGACCCGCTGCTTTTTGAGGGGAAATGCCTCTCTCAAATGGAAACTAATATTCAAGATAAACTCGAGTACATCAGGGAAACCATCAAGCAGTTTGATGGAGATGTGGCTCTCGCGGGTGTTCTGCCTACTATACGGAAATCCGATCTCGATATTGAAAACCTGACGCCACTGCCCCGCTACCGCGCTATTTGTGATGCCATCAATAAACTGCGGGGAGAGGAGTACGATTTGCGAATACAGGGAGCTGATGAGCTTTTGATGAGATTTGATACCCCGCTTCTTGAGGCATGCAATACCGGGTTTCAGGTACACCTGCAGGTTAACCCCGATGATTTTGTTCAAAAATATAACCTGGCCCAGGCTATCACCGGGCCGGTTTTAGCCAGTGCCGTAAACTCGCCGCTTCTGTTTGGGAAGCGCTTGTGGAAAGAGACCCGCATTGCGTTGTTTCATCAATCGGTGGATACGCGCCAGGTGGGGGATCATTTGCGGGAATCGAGCCCAAGAGTTACATTTGGTAACCAATGGCTGGAAAAGAGTATTCTCGAGATTTACCAGGAAGATATCGCGCGATACAGGGTGATACTAAGCTCAGAAATTGACGAAGATGTTGAAGCCATGATGGCTAATGGTGAAGTTCCCAAACTGATGGCACTGCAGGTTCATAATGGAACCGTTTACCGATGGAACAGGCCTTGTTATGGTGTGAGCAACGGAAAGCCGCATCTTCGGATTGAAAACCGTGTGTTTCCCTCTGGCCCAACTGTGACCGATGAGATTGCTAATGCAGCATTTTGGCTTGGCCTGCTGAATGGTATGGATAATGAGTACAACGATATCACAAAAAACCTCGATTTTGATGACGCAAAAATGAACTTTTTTGCAGCATCAAAGCTCGGGCTCGATACTAAGTTCAAATGGGTGAATGATTCGCGTTACTCGGCCGTGGATTTAATCTGCAAAGAACTTCTGCCGCTCGCCCGTGAAGGTTTGCAGAAGACCGGTATTGACGAAGGTGACATCGCCAGCTATCTCGATGTGATTGAAGAGAGAACGGAGGTAGCACAAACCGGTAGCTACTGGATGGTTCAATCTTATAACTCTCTCAGCAAGTCAGTCACCCGGGAACAAGCGCTTACTGCCGTTGTGAACGCGATGATCAAAAATCAGAAAAAAGGAGAACCGGCGCATAAATGGGGACTTGCTAAGCTAAGCGATATGGAGATGTGGCAGCCATCGAGCCTGCTGGTTGAGGAGTTTATGACCACCGACCTGTTTACCGTTCAGCGAGATGACATTATTGAACTGGTAGCCAATTTGATTGACTGGCGCCGCATTCGTTATGTGCCCGTTGAAGATGATAATAAACATCTTGTGGGCCTGGTAAGTATGAGAATGGTGTTCAGAGAATATAATAATATAATCCACGGGCAGGGCGAGGCGAGTACATCGGTTGATGATGTGATGATCCGAAACCCGATTACAATCCACCCGGAAGCATCAATCCTGGAAGCGGTTGATATTATGGATTCTCAAAAAATTGGCTGTCTTCCCGTTGTAAAAAACAACAGACTTATTGGTATTATTACAGAACAAAACTACATGACAATCACAAAACGACTTTTAAAACGTTTGCATAATGATGCAGAAGGCTAACACTTCCATCAACCCCCATCGGAAAATTAGAAATAAGGACGACACTATATGGGAACGCAAGACATCTCTATTGCGAGGGATCCGCAGTCCAAAAAAAGGTTTCTGAAGCACCTGCTACATGATGTTGAAGCAATCGAAAAAATCATGGAGCGTGGTTTGTTTGAAGCGGGTATCACAAGGATCGGGGCTGAACAGGAATTTTGCCTCGTTGATAAACATTTTAAACCGTCGCTGAACGCACTGGAAGTACTCCAAAAAGTGAATGACAGCCACTTTACCCCCGAACTTGCGCGGTATAATCTTGAAATAAATCTTGATCCACTTCCGCTGACGGGTGATAGCTTTTCGAAGATGCACACGAAACTCGACTCTCTTCTTGAAAAAGCGTCGAATGCAGCCGCGACTATCAACGAGCAGATTATTCTGGCTGGCATTTTGCCAAGTATTGATTACCGGGCGGTGCAGCGGAAATATATGACACCTCGCAAACGATATGAAGAACTCGGCCGAATTATCCTTGAGCTACGGGGTGAGGATTTTGAACTGAATATTACCGGGGTGGATGAACTCATGATTTCGCACCAGAATATTCTGTTTGAAGCGTGTAACACAAGCTTTCAGTGTCACTACCAGGTTCAGCCCGATCGGTTTGCGGACTCTTATAACTGGGCTCAAATGCTGGCTGGCCCGGTGTTGTCGGTCGCAGCAAATTCACCCATTCTGCTTGGCAAACAGCTTTGGTCAGAAACACGAATTGCCCTGTTTCAACAAAGTATTGATACAAGGGGGAAAGGGTATCATCTGCGTGAGCGGGAGCAGAGGGTGACATTTGGGAACCGCTGGATAAAAAATATTGGTGATGTCTTTAAAAATGATATTGCTCGTCACACGCTTCTCTTTTTAATGGAAATTGAGCGCGACTCTCTCGATCTGCTTGCTTCAGGAGAGATCCCAAAACTTGAGGCGTTACAGCTTCATAACGGAACAATTTACAAGTGGAACCGGCCCTGTTACGGTGTTAATGATGGTAAGCCGCACCTGAGAATTGAGAATCGGTATCTGCCATCGGGGCCTACCACTGCAGATGAAATTGCAAATCTTGCATTTTGGTCCGGCCTGATGGCAAACATGCCCGACTCGTATGCGGGCAATTGGGACGCTCATGACTTTGATGACGCCAAAGAAAATTTCTACAAAGCGGCTATGTGGGGCATTCAAAGCGGAATGGTTTGGGATGGAAAGTTGATGTCTGCCACAAAGCTGATTCTCGATGTGTTGTTGCCGATGTCGCGTAAAGGGCTGGAGATGATGGGTGTTCATGAAAAAGAGATCGAACACTATCTTGATATTATCAGGGAACGAGCCGATAAAAAAGCTACAGGCGCGCGGTGGATGGTAGGCAGTTTCAGGCGGCTGAAAGAAACACTGGATAGAGAAGAAGCATCCGTTGCACTGACCGCAATTATGGATAAACGACGGCGGTCTGGCGTTCCGGTGCATGAATGGAAACTGGCATCGCTTCAGGAAATTGAATCCGTAAATATTCAGTACGATGTGGTTAGCAACGTGATGTCGACCGACTTGATTACTGTTACTAGCGATTATATAGTAGAATTGGTCCTGAAAATCATGGAATGGAGAAATATACGTCATCTGCCTGTTGAGGATAACGACGGACAATTAAAAGGTATCATTACAAAAAAGCGATTGGATCGTTATCTTGAAGGCTCGAAAGATGCCAGGCAGATAACCGCCGCAGATGTGATGGATCAACATCCGACAACCATCAAGCCGGATGCTGATATTAGGTACGCCATGCTTCTTATGCTGGATGAAGGAATCAGCTGCCTGCCTGTGATTGAACAGGGTAAATTAATTGGCATAATAACTGATAAAGATACGCAGAGTATCTGGAGTAAGATCAAAAAGAATTCACATGCGAAACAGTGAACCACAGGACGTGATAATACAGGGGACAGAGCGAATTCGCTGGAGTGTGCCCGGTAAAGAAGAAGGGCCTGTTATGGTAGTTTTTGCAGGAATTCACGGAAATGAAACTGCAGGAATTCATGCGATAGACTCTGTGGCTTCTGATCTTGATGAAGCAAATAGCGATCTGAATGGATCTGTCTATTCTATTACCGGAAATATGAGGGCCCTTGAGCTCGGCGTTCGGTATGTGGATACAGATCTTAACAGACTGTGGGAGAATGGGTTTGATCGGTCTCAATATTCCCCGTCAGGCACGGCCAATCACACAGTTGAATATAAAGAAAGTCTTGAAATTAAACGGGCGGTGGAATGGATTCTGGATAAGCACCGTGAGAAAGCGTCCCGGTTCATTTTTATAGATCTCCACACTACATCTTCAGAAAGCTGCGCATTTATCCTGATTAATGATACGCTTGCCAACCGGGAACTTGCACGGAAATTTCCCGTTCCGCAGATCCTGGGTTTTGAAGAGAACATTCATGGAACGTTACTGAGCTATATCAATAATATCGGGCATTTGTCGCTGGGCTTTGAGGCGGGAGCACATACAGACGAGGCTTCAATTGAGCGCAGTAAAGCTTTTTTATGGCTTGCCATGCACTGGCTTGAAATCAGGCGGCTCAGCGATTCGGATGTTGAATATTATGAACATCAGCTCGACATTCACCCAAATGTTCCAGATTCTTATTACGAGGTTAATTATCACAAAATAGTGAATGATCCCACCAAGTTTGAGATGAAGAGCGGGTTCCAAAATTTTGACATCATAAAAAAAGGAACGCCGCTCGCAAAAGAACACGGGGAAGTTATCGAGGCCCCGGTCTCTGGCAGAATATTTATGCCGCTTTATCAAAAAAAGGGCCGTGATGGATTTCTGATCATTAACGAAGTATCGCCATTCTGGCTAAAACTGTCGGCCTATTTGCGAAAAAGCTTTGTCCATAAATTACTGAGGTTTCTGCCCGGTGTTTATGTTGTAAACGAGCGTGCCTTCAAAATTGACCTGACCGTTGCAAAATTTCTGGTTAAAGATATTTTTCACCTGTTTGGATATCGTGTGGTCAGAACCGGTGAAGACACTGTTATTTGTTATCGGCGTTAATTTTAGTTTTGCTGATTCCCCTCTATCTTGTTCGGTAATTCTTACTCCCATAATCAATTATCTTTTATCTAATATCTATCTGAATCATGCTTGATTACCGATTTGTAGATGGTACCCGACTAACCTCCGTAGTGGAAGCCCTGATATTTTCAAGTCCGGAACCGCTGTCATGGGAAAAACTTTCGGAAATTATTCAGAAGGATGAAGAAGAGCTTTCTCTTGATTATGAAACAATTCAGAGAATCGTGACCCGGCTGAATGAGCGGTACGAAGAGAACGATTTGTCGTTCAGGATTGAGGAAACGGGCGGCGGATTTACGTTTGTAACGCAGCCCCGGTACCATCCATGGCTGAGTATTTTTCAGCACGAAAATGCATACCGGAAATTATCGCAGTCGGCCATTGAAACGCTTGCCATTGTAGCGTATCGGCAGCCGATTACCAAGCCGGAAGTAGACCAAATTCGCGGCGTGGATTCGGGCTATATTCTGCGTCAGCTACTGGAAAAGATGCTGGTAAAAGTTTCAGGGCGGGCCGATTCACCGGGGAAGCCGCTGCTTTACAAAACAACAAAATATTTCCTGAAACACTTCGGAATTAATTCAGTAGATGAGCTGCCAAAACCGCGCGAAATCGACGAAATTCTGAAAGATGATGATATGGCCGATCACCGGCGCTTACTGATGGAGCGGCAGATGGAACTGGAAGAGGGAGATGCAAAAGAGATGATTGAGTATTACGAGGAAGAACGGTCGGCAGAGTCAGGCGAATCCGCTGACGAAAATGCTCTGACTGATCAGGATAATGACTCTGAACAAAGTGAAGAGAAGTTAAGAAAAGTAGATGATACCGATGAGAGGGAAGATGATATACAGGGCAGCATAGATCATGAAGAAGAAGATTCAGGAGCGAGTGACACTGACACCGATTCATATTCGTCAAACGGTTCTGGTAAATAACATCCAATCAGCTTCTTGAATCACACAAATAAAGTGTGTACTTTTATACACACTTTAATATTCATTCACTACATTCCTTTTGACTGAAAAATCTGCAACAGCCTCAGTGCTATGGGATCGGTTCGGAGTAGGAGTTTCCACCATTTGCGCGATCCACTGTCTTTTCTTCCCGGTGTTGATTTCTTTACTGCCGGTGACGACATTCCTGCCAGCGATGCATGACTGGGCTCATCCTGTATTTATTATCACGCTCATTCCGATCGTTTACTTTGCATCCCGCCGGAGCCACTACGATCCAAAAATTGTATCATTTTTAACCGGAGGTTTTATCATTGTACTGATTGGCTGGCTCGGGGGGCATCTGCTTTTTGGTTATGTTTTTGAAACAGTAGTCACGCTTTTTGGAAGTGTTATTTTGATTGTGGGACACTGGTTCAACTATCGACACCATCGACAGTGCAAGAATCATTCGCATGAACACCATCCGGTTGCGGAGAAAATGGCCGAAAGTCAACATCAAAAGGAGACTGCAGAATGAAGCGTCTCAACTTTACACTCGATGACGACACGGTAATGCTCTTGGAAAAGCTTGCCGGCAAGTACTACGGCGGTAATAAATCGCAAACAGTGCGAGCAGCCCTGGAAAGTCTGGCTTCGCATGCGGGTCAGGAGGGGTGGGTTATTAAAGGCTACACGCCGGTGAAAGCTGATCATGAAGTGAGTTGTCACAGCTGTGGAAACGAACAAAACGAAGGAAATATGCTGTTCAAACCGGTATTTGAGCGTGGCAGCAGTCCTGGCGCAATTAAGCGCATTCCCAGCGAGGAGTGGGTAGAGTGCCCGGATTGTTTAGAGACGAAGTAAGGGCCCTAAATTGCAGAGATTGAGTTGCACGTTCCTGAGTGTCCTGCGTCTAAAAGATCTTTACTTTGAATTAGCCACTCTTTATGGTTCATTTTGTTGTTGAATCGACGTCTATATATTTTAATAAATACTGCTCATTTCCTGTTCTCAGCAATTCGAAACAGAATTTGAACCTGCTTCAGAGAAACCAGCACATTATTTTGCCACTTTAGGGATTGCTCAGGACGCCGCTTTTCTGCAAGCTGATTGTGACAGTAAACAGTGCCGCCTCTATTTCTTTTTAGGTGGAAAGGCCCTTTGGAGAAAAGCTGCAGGTCACCACACACCCGATTTCTATATTGATGAAAGCAGCATGAAATTAGGCGTGCAGGCGATGGCCAATCTTGTGACTGGCTATATGGATAAGGGTATGGGTAGTGCAGGTAACTGATACAAGGCATCTCGTTGCGACTATCAATATTCACAAACCGGTAGAATCTAGCGAGTAATGGCCTGAAAAGTTGCTAAAGAGATCAAATAAGCTGTATTACTAATCAGTTGAGTAAGTAGGAGTTTAGCGAATCGCGGCATTCAAACCTGCTTAGGTTTCTAAAAAAACAGGAGAAAACGGTATGGGTATATTCTGGGAGTTGATGCAGGAGAACGAACTGGATGAACAAAAGTCCAGGGCTGATACACTGGAGGAGAGAGTGGATCAGCTGGAAACAGATCTTGATAAGACACGCAAACTGCTTCGGAAAACGCTGGAAGCCCCGGAGCACCATATCCAGAAATATATTGATGGTGACGGAGCTTATTAGTTGATGGTAGAAGGTTAATAGTCGATAAACTTTTCAAATTAAGATCCATCTACCATTGACTATTGTATATTGGCGACACGCTTTTTCAAGTATCACAAGACTCAGGGCTCATACTTAAATTGCCATCACCGGAATATTACTTTACTTCGTCCTGAAGTTCCCAACCCTCCGAAAGAGTTAAAATTCGGCTCCCACGATTACCACTTTGTCAGGTTCAACTAAAATCACTTCATCGCAATCTGAACCGGGTTGAAATACTGAAGTTTGTGCTGGCAAGAAGCAATAAAAGAGAAAATAGTTTTTCATTTTGAAAGGAATTTGATTTCATTAAAAGGCAAAACATATTAAAATACTGTTCCTTTATTATATGGAGATTAAAAAAATAAGCCTTTTTGTTGTCTTAGCTATCTTCTTGCTGAGTTGTAATGTCAGGCAATCCTCTGTCTCACAGATTCAGCAATGGCATCCTTATACCATTTCATTTGAAGGTCCTGCAACCTCAGAAGATAGTTCTGAAAACCCCTTTATGCAGTATTTACTGCTGGTTGAATTTGAGCACGAAGAGATGACAAAAGTAATTCGCGGTTTTTACGCCGCCGATGGTAACGCCGCCGAAACCAGTGCGGATTCAGGTTCAGTTTGGCAGGTTAGTTTCAATCCTGACCAAATTGGCGAATGGACGTATAATGCCTCACTCTTTAGAGGTGACAGCATAGCCATATCACAAAATATTGAATCAGCTGAGCAAATCGCACTTTCAAACAGCAAAGGTACATTTAAAGTTATCCCTTCTCAGGAACCATCCCCGGATTTCAGGGCTCAGGGAAGAATTATTGCAGAAAACGGATTCTTCAAATTTGAAAATTCCGATAACTATTTTTTGAAGGCCGGAGCTGATAGTCCGGAAAACTTTCTGGCTTATGAGGACTTCGACAATACCTACCGGATGGAAGCTCTAAACAAAGAGGGTGAAGCCCAGACAACAGGAGAAATCCATCGTTATGAACCCCATGTACAGGATTGGAATCCCGGCGACCCGACGTGGCAAAATGGAAAAGGAAAGGCAATTATTGGCGCGACCAACTACCTGGCTTCAAAAGGAATGAATGTGGTTTACTTTCTTACGCTGAATATAAAAGGTGATGGAAAGGATGTATGGATGTACCGAAGCACCGATGATTTTTCCCGGTTTGATGTGAGTAAATTGGCACAATGGGAAATTCTGTTTCAGCATATGCAATCGAAAGGAATTATGCTGCATATTGTATTGCAGGAGACCGAGAACGAAACCATGCTGGATGGTGGCGATATGGGTCCTTTGAGGAAGTTGTACTTTCAGGAACTGATCGCCCGGTTTGGGCATCACAATGCTTTGGTCTGGAATTTAGGAGAAGAAAATGGGCCTGCTCCCTGGGTTGAAACCGGAGCGCAAACCGATGCTCAAAGAAAAGCAGCAGCCAGATTTTTTAAAGAGAATGACCCGTATAATCATCCGGTTGTCATCCACACACTGCCGAACGAAGATTTGCGGGCACCGGTCTTAGCCCCTTTGCTTGGTTTTCCCTACCTGGATGGCATTTCGCTTCAGCATTACGAGCGCGAGAGTGCTGCGGAGGTAGTGCAAAATCTTAAGGAAAAGTCAATTGATGCCGGACATGAATGGCTTGTAACGATGGATGAAATCGGGATGTGGCATACAGGTGCCAAAGTAGACGCGGCCGATCCCAACCATCCCAGCCTTACTCATTTAGTGCTGTGGGGAACATTATTATCGGGGGCTGCAGGTGTGGAGTGGTACTTTGGAGCCAACAGCCCGCATAACGATCTGACATCCGAAGATTGGAGACAACGTGACCAATTATGGGAGATAACCAATCATGCAAAACTGTTTTTTGAGGAGCATCTCAACTATTGGGAAATGGAACCCAATCATGGATTAATAAATAAAACCAAAAGTTTTTGTTTGGCTAAACACAATGAGATCTATGCGGCGTATATCCCAAACTATTCCGAAACAACCGTAGACTTGAGTAAGGCGACCGGCGACTTCGATATTTTTTGGTACGACCCTTTAAAGGGAGGTACACTGCGAACCGGTTCGGTAGAACGGATCCAGGGAGGAAGTATGCAAAACCTCGGTCTCCCTCCAACAGAGAATAAAAAAGACTGGGTAGTGCTCATTCGCAAAAGCTGATGGAACAGGGGCCTCGCGTTGCGAGGTGGTTATTGGTTGTTTGGTTAATTCGTGTATTGGTTGTTCGTTATCGGGAAAGGGTTTGAGCTAAAAAAATAACGATCAATTTTCGCTTCGAGCTTCTCCAATTAGTTGAGAAGTGATATTTTACTTTTCAGGTCTCCCGTCTCACGACTCACTACTTAAAAACATCCAGCAAACCGCCCAAATGAAACTTGAAAATAGAGCATGCATCAAAAATAAGATTTCTTTACTACGAACTATGCTTAGATGAAGCAGCAAGCGCAGCCCCGATAATACCCGCGTGGTTTCGGTTTTTGGCAGGAATTACGTCTGTATCAAGGTTAAGATAGGGTTTGAACTTACTAAATTTTTTACTGACCCCGCCGCCAATAATGATCGAATCAGGCCAGAGGAGGAGTTCAATAACCTGAAGGTATTCATTCACACGGCCGCCCCACTCTTCCCAGCTCAAATCTTGTTTTTTGCGAATAGAATTTGCCGCGTAATCCTCGGCCGGCATATTGTGAAGAGGGATATGACCCAATTCCGTGTTCGGTACTAAATGCTGGTTATGAAACAGAGCGGTTCCAATTCCTGTGCCGAATGCGGCCATGACGATCGTGCCGTATCGATTCTTTCCCGCTCCAAATGTAACCTCCGCACAACCGGCAGCATCTACATCATTTACAAGATGGGTAGGGCAGCCTGTTTCTTTTTCTATCTGTTCAGACGCATTTACACCAATCCAGGAGTTGTCGATATTCGAAGCTGTCTTTACAATTTCATTCTTAACCGCAGCCGGAAAACCGCATCCAACAGCTGCTTTCCAGTCAAAATGGTTAATAACGGCTTCAATGGTTTTGATCATTGTTGCAGGAGTGGCCGGCTTAGGAGTGGGGATTCGGTATCGTTCGGTTATCAGTTTGCCTTTTTGGGTATCTACTACAGCTCCTTTAATTCCCGATCCGCCTACATCAATTCCTAATATTTCCTTAGTTGATAATAATAAAGAACCATTGGAATTAGAAGAGTTTATCATAAAACAACCTGTGTAAATTTTTCCGCATAATAGAAAAATCGGGCTATATTGCTTCGAGTTTGTGATCTACTCAACAAAAGCTGAAAATTCTCACTGACAGATTTCATTACCGAAATAACCATGAATTATTTGAAACAACCTTTTCTCCTTTTCTGGACAATTGCTCTCATTCTTATTTCACTACCTTTTCTGACATCTGCACAGGATAAACCCGCATTCAGCGCACTTGATGTGTTTGATCTGCAGTGGGTGGAGGATCCACAGATTTCTCCTGATGGAGATCATATTGTTTATTCAAGGAGAGGGTTTGATATCATGACCGACTCCCGGACATCGTCACTTTGGATAATCAACAGTGATGGCAGCGGACACCGCAAGCTAACCAGCAGAAGTGAGGGAGAAGGAAATGCCATTTGGTCTCCGGACGGCGATCGCCTCGCGTTCAGCAGTTCAGACGAAGAACACGGCAGTGAAATATTTATCCACTGGTTGGAGAGTGGCGTCACTGCTCGCGTAACTCAGCTTGAGAACGGGCCCGGAGGCATGGCCTGGTCACCGGATGGCAGCCAATTGGCGTTCACAATGAAAGTGGAAGAGAGCAACCCTGTACTTGTTACAGGGCCGGAAAAACCTGACGGGGCAGAATGGGCTCCTTCACCGAGAGTTACGACACGATTGAACTATGAGCAGGATGGATCAGGATATATCTCTCCGGGATACCGCCACATTTTTACCGTTTCCGCTGATGGTGGCGCCGTTCAGCAAGTTACCTCGGGAGATTTTAATCACGGTACTCCGGTATGGGCTCCTGAAGGTGATCGAATCTATTTTTCAGCAAATAGAAATGAGGATCACGATCAGGCGAGCGGCTATCGTAACTCAGAGATCTACTCTGTTGACCTGGAAAGTCGCACCATAACGGCGCTGACGGATAGATTTGGCCCGGATAGTGGGGTGGTCGTCTCGCCAGATGGAGAGACAATCGCTTATTTGGGATTCAATGACCGTATTCAAACCTACCAGATCAATCATATCTACCTGATGAATGCTGATGGATCTGATAAACGAATGGTTGAAACCAACCTGGATCGCAGCCCTGAGATGTTGAGCTGGAAAGCTGACGGCAGCGGACTCTATTTCATGTATGATGATGAAGGAGTTACCAAAGTTGCCGAAACTGATCTGAGAGGAAACATCACACAGCTTGCTGAAAATTTGGGTGGTACGGCAATAGGCCGGCCATATGGCGGCGGGTCATACTCTGCATCAGATAACGGAGTGCTGGCAATGAACCTGACCAGTCCCGAGCATCCCGCAGAGCTCGGTGTGCTATCTGAGAATGGAAATGTTCGTCAGATCACAAATCTAAATGCCGGCCTTCTGGATAATCGCATGCTCGGGCAGGTAGAAGATATTCGGTATACCTCATCTGTAGATAACATTGATCTCCAGGGATGGCTGGTATATCCACCAGATTACGACGAAGAGCGAACCTACCCATTGCTCGTTGAAATTCACGGAGGCCCCATCTCTAATTATGGCCCTCGATTTTCACCCGAGGTACAGCTCTATGCAAGTGAGGGTTATGTTGTCTTTTATCCAAATATGAGGGGGAGCACCAGCTATGGAGAAGAGTTTGGCAACCTGCTCTATCATGACTATCCGGGCGATGATTACCAGGATATTATGGATGGCGTGGATTTGTTAATTGAGAAAGATATTACGACTGAAGACAGTCTTTACGTGACTGGTGGAAGTGCGGGAGGAATTATGACCGCGTGGATTATAGGCAAGAACAATCGGTTTGAGTCTGCGGCGGTTGTGAAGCCGGTTATGAACTGGATTAGCAAAACCCTCGTAGCTGATAACTACTATGGATATGCTGAATATCGCTATCCCGGTCAGCCTTGGGAAGAGTTTGAAACCTACTGGGAATATTCACCGGTATCGTTGGTGGGAAATATAGAAACGCCCACGCTTGTGATGGTTGGAACTGAGGATCTTCGTACACCGCTGTCAGAAGCCAAGCAGCTGTATGGCGCGCTGAAAATCAGGCAGATTGATACAGCCCTGGTCGAGATACCGGGAGCAAGCCATTTTATAGCCAGCCGGCCAAGTCAGCTAATCACAAAAGTGAATCATGTACTGGCTTGGTTTGATAAATATCGGAAGTAGTGGCAGATGGTAGAAGAATAATAGCAGATAGACATGAGTTGTACATGACAGCGTCTGCAGGTCCTGTCAGCGTCTCTGTTTTGCTTAGTAGATGGTAAAAGTCAAAAGTAGATGGATCAAATAAAAACCGCCTAAATTTCTCAAGGCTATCTACTATCGAATTTCGATTATTGTCGAATTTAATATAATCGTATTTATATAGAGGGAAGTACTGGGCATAGTTACCGTGATCACCATTATCCTGTTTGCCAGGTTAGGCGTTCGTTTGCTTGTCAGATATTATGAGACAGTCAAAGAGAAAAAACAGCAATAAGCCCTGAAATTTGATCGTCTATATCTGTAGTTTCACCCATAACAGGAATAAATTATTTTGCCAGGTAAATCTCGAGTTCCTCAAGTGATTTCCCTTTTGTTTCCGGGACTACTGTGATAATGAAGATCAAACCGGCTACCGCAAACAGGCCATAAATCAGGAATGTGATTGAACTCCCAAAATTGGCAAGCTCCCATGGAAACACAAGCTGCACTCCAAAGCTGACGGCCGAATTGATGAGTCCCACAAATGAGATTGCTAGCCCGCGAATATAGTTCGGGAAGATCTCAGAGAAAAGGACCCACATGATGGGGCCAAGTGAGATAGCAAATGATGCGACAAATCCAAGGATACAGATCAAAATAAGCGTTGCGTTAATATCAGCTGCTGCCGTTATTAACTGAGATTCATATGCTGCAGCTACACCCTCTCCCAAATTTTCCGAGAGTGCCTGTTTGAATGACAGGTCATTATCGTACACAACGCCGACCATCGGGCTTAGCTGCTGCTGATTGATTTCTGCAGGAAGCTCAGTCATAGTTTCTTGTTGCAGTGAATACGTTGCACTGCTAAATGCAAATGATAGAACCAGCATGCAGAGCGCTATTCCTCCCACACCGCCTATCAACAATGGTTTGCGGCCCAATCTATCGATAAAAAGGATCGCGAGCACGGTAAATACAAGATTGGTAAGTCCAACTAATATTGCCTGAACAAAAGAGGCGTCAGTACCAATGCCGGTCTGTTCGAAGATAATGGGAGCATAGAAAAAGACGGCGTTTATTCCGGTGATCTGTTGCAAAACTCCAATCACAACACCGACTAAAAGCACCAGCTTGAGAGCTGGCTTGAATAGATCCCGCAGCTTACGTTTTTCCTGATCTTTCTCTTTTTCAAAACTTTCTTTCACAAGCTTATAAACGTCGCCAGCCTTTTTTCTGCCGTTTACCTTGGTGAAAACGTCCATGGCCTCGTCATCTCTTTCCTTCATCATCAACCATCGAGGACTGTTGGGTACAAAGAATAGCCCGATAAAGTAGACGACTGCGGGAAGAGCTTCTAATCCGAGCATCCAGCGCCAATTGTAGGTGTCGAACTGAAGTGCCTGGGCCCACTCCATATCCGATTGTCCCAGCTGAAGTATCATATAGTTGGTGAAAAATGCGACCGAGATGCCCAGTACAATATTAAGCTGGTTGATGGATACCAGGCTTCCCCTGATTTTAGTTGGGGCAATTTCTGCGATGTACATCGGGGCGACAATCAATGAAGCTCCAACACCTAAACCGCCAATCATGCGAGCCACAACTAAAAACCAAAATGATGGAGCAATAGCGGACCCGATTGCAGATATCGAATAGAGAATCGCTGCAAGCGTAAGCACCCGTTTTCGGCTGATACGATCGCTGAGAGGTCCGGAAACCATCATAGCAAGTGTGGCGCTAAGGGTAAGTGACGCAACGGCCCAGCCCAGCTGAATTTTAGTAAGCTCAAATTCAAGTTCTATAAATCGATTCACTCCCGAAATGACGGATGCGTCAAACCCCATCAAAAAACCACCGAGTGCCACAACAAGCGATACTACATAGACATATTTTTTCTGACTCATAGAACCTGTGTTTTTTTCTTCTCTTTAGAGCATTTCAACAGTTCCTAATGTATGTGAAAATTTTGAAGGACGATAAAAAAATATGGAGCCCGGAATCTCATCAGAATGATTCTGCCGTGTTATAGTGTTTAGTGAAGGTGTTAGTAATGTTGATATCAAACATTTAAAACTCCATAAAAAGGCGTAGTTTCTGATATGAGTGTAGAAGTATCCATCAAAGAAGCTTTAGAGATTCAAAAGCCTATCATCGATGTCCGATCTCCGGGCGAGTTTGAAAGCGGACATATTCCCGGCGCTGTTAATATCCCACTTTTTTCAGACAAGGAGCGGGCACATGTTGGAACCATTTATAAACAGAAGTCTCGGGAAGAGGCAACCCAGCTGGGCTATAAATATGTAAAGCCAAAACTTGAATCATTTCTCAGCCGGTCCGGAAATGCGTCTCCTGACGGCAAAGTGACGGTTCACTGCTGGCGCGGGGGAATGAGGAGCAAGGCGTTTGCAGAGCATCTGTCAGATTACGGGTTTGAACGAGTACGTACTATAACCGGTGGCTACAAAGCGTACCGGAATCATGTACTGGATGAACTTGGGCGGCCTTTTACTCTAAATGTTCTCGGCGGATATACCGGCAGCGGCAAAACATATATGCTACATGAATTGGAGAATTTGGGGGAACAGATTGTGGATCTCGAAGGACTTGCCAATCACAAAGGGTCAGCCTTTGGTGGTATTGGCCAGGGTGCACAGCCTACTGTTGAACAATTTGAAAACAATCTCTATCACGAGATCTCAAAACTCGACAGGGGAAAACCAATCTGGGTTGAAGATGAAAGCCATAACATCGGGTCAGTTAAAATTCCGATGCCGTTTTACAACCAGATGCGTCAGGCGAGGCTTTACTTTATGGATATTCCAAAAGAGGAGAGGGCAAAGCATTTAGTGACGGAATATGCCAAGTGCGATAGTAAAAAACTGGCCGGATCCATTCATCGCATTTCGAGACGGCTGGGCGGGCTGCGGGAAAAAAATGCGATCGACTATTTAGAAAATGGAAACTATTACAAAACGGCCTTAATCACGCTGGCTTACTACGATAAATTCTACCTGAAGAGCATGGAAAGGCGCGACAATATTGATGTAAATCGCACGTCTCTTCCGACTGTTGATCACAAACAAAATGCACTAACTATTTTAAACATAGCCAGACAACAATGAATGATGTGAAACTAACTCAGTATAGCCACGGTGCAGGCTGCGGGTGCAAAATATCCCCGGCCATTTTATCAAAAATGCTGGTGACCGCACAACCTGATACAGATGATAAGCGTCTTCTTGTTGGAAACAGGAGCAGGGATGATGCGGCCGTCTATGATTTGGGTGACGGCACAGCGATCATCAGCACCACTGATTTCTTCATGCCCATAGTAGATGATCCGTTCACGTTTGGTAAAATTGCGGCTACGAATGCCATCAGCGATGTGTACGCGATGGGCGGTAATCCCATGCTGGCAATTGCTATACTGGGCTGGCCGATTGATAAGCTGCCGCCGGAGGTTGCCAGTGAGGTGCTTGAAGGTGCCAGAGCTACCTGCACCGAGGCTGGTATTTCGCTGGCAGGGGGACACAGTATCGACAGTCCTGAGCCTATCTTCGGACTGGCGGTTACGGGCCGTGTGCCGCTGAAAAAGCTGAAACGGAATGATACGGCAACTGCCGGATGCCGGCTCTATTTAACAAAACCACTGGGTGTGGGGATTTTTTCCACCGCCCAAAAACAGGGTAAACTACTGGATGAGCACGCCACCATTGCTCCTGACTCCATGACGATTTTGAACCGTATCGGAACCGAACTGGCATCGATTGACGGTATAAAAGCGATGACTGATGTGACCGGGTTTGGGCTAATGGGTCATTTGACTGAAATGTGCGAAGGAAGCGGGCTATCTGCTGAGATTGTGCTGGATAACATGCCAGTGTTTGAGAATGTAACTCACTACATCACTCAAAACTGTATCCCTGGCGGCACTCATCGAAACTGGGATAGTTACGGTAGTGGAGTCAGACTAAAAAACGAATCAGATAAATTAATACTCTGCGATCCTCAAACCAGCGGTGGCCTTCTGATAGCTGTTGAAGAGGAATCGGCCGATGAGGTTGAGGAATTATTGAAATCTCATAAGGTAGACCCGGCCTCCTTTGGGCATCTTTTACCTCAAACAGATGTTTTGATCCGGGTTGTGTAAAAAAGACAGTAACGATAAACCAGATTCAAGACTACTTCTACTTTAATTTTTTGCTTATGGATTGTCCAACGGGTAAAAATGTATTCACCACAAAATTCCTTGCTGAAACGGCTCTGATTGATATTCATATCCATCGAAACTTTCCGCCGGATCAGGGCCCGCAAAATGTTTACAAGTGTGAATTTTGTGGAGGCTGGCACCTGACCAGTAAATCTCTGAATCGAAATGAACGCCTGCAGGAGATGATAGATTCTGGAGAGATGCAGCGAAAGCAGCAGGCGAGGCAGTGGGAGTGAATCTGCAGCACAGTATCGGAAGTTGCCATATTCAATAATTTTGCAACAATTTTACGTTAAATTACAAAATATCCCGCCGAAATCGCTCCCGTAAATCTATAATATAGATTGCCAGCTCATCGCGAACCTCTTTGGCACGGCCGTGAAATTCAAAATAAATGTCTCTTCCAAGCAGTTCTTTTTTGCCGATCTCATGAAGAGCGTCCAGCATTTTGTTAGCTGCATTAAGTCCGCGCTTGCAGTTGGCGATGTTTCCGCCAAGGCTGTCAAGCTCAAAACCAAACCCGAATCCACCTGCAATTTTGGCCGCAGGAATCGTAATAGACCGGCAAAAGGTATTGACTGATTCGTCTTCTGAATCTGCGAGGTGTTCATCAACCATATTCATAGAATCGATCGTAAACTCAAACGCTTTTTGATAGATGGGTAAATTCTCAAAACTGTCAATTTCTGAAGGCTCGTAGTCGGTGTTGCGTTTCCATTCTTCACTCTCTTCATACTCATCGATGATAAAGGTCGTCCATCCACTCCTCATGTTCGTCATCCATCTCATCAAGCAGGTGAGTCCAGCCCATCTCTTCAGCAATTATTCTGTCGCGATCGGGATGATCCATGTACTTATCAAGCAACTGAGAATACTTATCCGTTCGTCTGTCTGATTCCTTGAAAAACTCTTCCCAGCGGTGCTCATCCCAAATCTCAGGCTCGTTCTCATCTTCATTCCCATTAAATAAATTCTTTTCACTCATGATATTCACCTTTTTTGTTTATAGTGTACTACCTCTTGTTCTTATCTCTGATAATCAGAAGTAAGTAAACATCACTTGAAATGACAAATCCAGTGCAGATAAATTATTTATGGCTCTACAGGAAAGTAAGTGGGTTAATGGTAAACTATATGAATAATTGCTTAGAACATGTTCAAAATTTTCTAAAATTATGGGTCGTTGCTTTTGTAGATCCTTCTCTTCGCCATCAACTACAA
Source organism: Rhodohalobacter sp. 8-1 (assembly GCF_038150125.1). NCBI lineage: Bacteria > Pseudomonadati > Balneolota > Balneolia > Balneolales > Balneolaceae > Rhodohalobacter > Rhodohalobacter sp. 8-1. The sequence continues at coordinate 45,045 of NZ_JBBVMF010000012.1, forward strand.
TGGCTCGATCAGGATGACACGCTCGTTGGTAAGTACGGGGGCGGCGTGTGTAAAGTCGTCGTTTTACAATATCGCCTTGTCATCACGCCGCCTGAAACCCCAGCCTAATCATTGTCATTCTGAATAAAACGGTGGTTTTCCGTTTTGTGAAGAATCTGTAAATGCAACATATTTTGCTCTATCAAATAACCGGGTAACCTTCTGAATAACTGATCTTGTCTAATGAAACTGTGTATTGGATTATTCTATGTGCCCACAAACTTTCCTGTGGAACATTATTTTAAAAGAACATAGTTCTGTCGGTACCCATTGAACTGAATACTACTTTAAAAAATTGGGTTGATCTTCATTATTGAAATGAAAAGAATAAAACTCCACCCTCTCGATTACCTATCAAAAATTCAGGCTTAACATCGTTATTTAAATCTGTAATATGAGGAGCTGAAAATTGCCCTGACTGAAGCGCCACAGGCAACTCAGCTTTTTCAAATTCAGGTTTGCTGGCTGTCCCGGTGTTTTCGAAGTAGACGATGCCGTCAACTTTGGAGCCGAGGAAAAGATCGAGGTCGCCATCATTATCGATATCATACAGCGCAGGAACGCTTCTGTGCTGAACTTCTACACCGGAAAGTGCATCTTCCAGAAGCTGAAAATCCGGTTCTGAAGCAGTGCCTTCATTTCTATAGTAATGGACCCGGCCACCTGATGATCCAAGAATAAGGTCATAATCGCCATCGTCATCAAGGTCTGCCATGGAAGGCGCAGCGTTGCTTCCTCGCGGAAGTTCAAGCAATGTCTCATTTATTTCTTCAAAACCATCTCCAGTGTTTTGATAGTAAGCCACACCACCGCGCCACCGTCCGAGCAACAGATCGTCAAGTCCATCGCCGTTCAGGTCGGCCATTGCGGGTGCATAGTGATAGGCGTCAGGCAGATCTAGTGTACCGGATTGATAAAATTCAGGCGAGTCTGCTGTACCGCGATTTTCATAAATATAGACCAGCGACGAATTACGCTCACCGGGATCGATTTTATTGGCCAGGAGCAGATCCTTTTTACCGTTGCCGGTCAGGTCGCCGGTTGTTGCAATACTTTCATTACCCACATCAAGTGTGGTTAGAAATTGCTGAGTTTGAAGCGAAAAGTTGCCGCTGCTGGTCTGATCATAAAAATAGAAGTTTTCGGCAAGTGTCTGATTGGCATTGTAAGCACCACCGAGCACACCCAGGAAAAGAGCGATATCACCATCAGCTCCCCAGGGCGTCAGGGTTGGCGCATTGTATCCGCTGGTTTGAACAGGATTATTAGAAGGGAATGGCTGAGGTTCACCACGAAAGTCCGGATCTGATGGTGTTCCGCGATTTTCGAGCAGCAAGATGCTGGGTTCAAAAAAATCGCCCCAGAAAATGTCCTGGTCTCCATCCGAATCGATATCCATAAACGCCATGGTATTGGCTCCGTGGAGGGTGCCAAACTGTTTTACGATCTCGATGTCTTCAAAACGCTCCGTAATCAATACAAACCGAGGGATCATGTCATCGTCAAATCCGGCAGATTCGTAGCGTGTAACCGTTCCATCGAGTCTTCCGATAAACAGATCCTTGAACCCGTTATTGTCAATGTCTGTGACGTTGGGAATATTCTGGCGATCTGAAAAGATCGGCTCTCCGTTGACGTCTCTCAGCGTATCAGCCGCAAGCTCAAACTGCGGATTTTCTGGTGATCCCGCATTTCGATAATAGCGAATATAGCTGTAGGGCTGTTCGCTGAGCAGATCCATATCGCCATCGTCATCCAGGTCTACAAACCGAAACCACTCTCCAATATCCAAATCCTGGAATTTGTCGGTTTTCCAGGTGAGCCGGTTGCTGGCATCCCATCCGTTATTTTCGAAATATTTGAGGTCGTTGGTGTTCTCCTGGACAAACAGGTCCGGATAGCCATCGTTATTGATGTCGACAAACTGAGGCCGGGGAGCATTAAATCCGCCGAGAAACGGGAAGTCAAGCTGGTTGCCATTCTCATCAAATACCGGAAATGGATTCACCTGTTTCTGGAGACCATCAGAAGATTCTGAGGTGGTCTTTTGTACAGTTGAGCATCCGGCCATAAGGATGATTGATAGAATGCATAGCGGTAAAAATCGGTAAGTCATATAGCAACTTATAAGTGATTTAATTCTTCAACTTTGAGAGTCAAAAACGTACAGTTTAAAGTGTGCTCGTTCCAATGCCTGAAGGATAATTTCCAACTTCTATGACTTTCTCGATTTTCAGAGTCTCAGTATTTATGACGACAACGGTTCCCGGAAAATCGTCACCAGTTGAACCTTCCGGCTGATACGTGCCATCCAGATTGTTGTTGGTGACAAAAAGGTATGTGCCATCGTGCGACAATACGGCTCCGTGTGGCTGGGCAAGACCGTCTCCTTTGATCGTGGCTTCAACTTCCTTGGTTTCCAAATTTACAACTGAGACTGAGTGATCCTGCTTATTGCCGAAATAGACATAGTTTCCATCCGGAGAGAATACGGGATGCCATGGCATGGCCCCAACCTCAATCATATCCGTTACTTCTGGATTCATTGGGTCGCTGATATCAAATACCAGCAGCTGACCTGATACCTGTCCGGTCGCAACCATTACATCACCATTAGGGTGCACAGCGAAATTCACGAATACGTGCGTATTGCCTTCCACGGTTGTCAGGCTCGATTCGTCTTCGGTTGTGTTGATGGATAGAATCTGATTTGATGAAAGACTCCCTACAAAAGACCACTGTCCGTCAGGGGTGGTGGTAAGTGCGTGCGGACGATTGAAGAAAAGATCAATTTCATCAGACACAGACATATCGGAGCGATTCACAACGCCATAGCTTTGTGGTGGGTTCACGGCGCTCATCGACCGGCCGACATAAAGAAGATCTTCCTGAGGATGAAGCGCCATCAAGCCGGGCACTTCCAGTTCTGCCTGGGCTACGAGCTCATTTTCGCGGTTAAATTTCAAGACTCTGTTTTCACCAATAAGCGTTACGTACCAAAATGAGCCGTCAGACTCCGCAACGGCGTGGTGGGGTTTGGCATTCGGGGAAAAACCAAGCTCCTGCAGGTCAACAGTATCCGTAATCGATTGAGTGTTCGCATCAATAACCGTAATGCTGGCTGATCCCTGGTTACAAACATATATAAGCTGAGAGCGGCCATCACTCTGTGCAAAAGAGGAGGCGGCCAGAGAGAAGGCAAGAATTACCGGGAGCACTAACAGAAAATAGCTAAAGAATCGGGTTTTCATAGTTACGTCTCATTTATGACAAATTAAACAGATGCAATCAATAGAAGCATATTACCTCTGAAAGATTACCCATTATGGAGCAACCTTGTTCCTGCCGCACATAAAAAAGGCAACTTCAAGCCGTCTCCGTTCAGAGAAACTCAAAGCTGCCGTAATTTATTGCGAGTAATTTTTAGTCGCGATTCGCATCAAGGATGAACAGTCCCTCGTTGGAGCTGGTCATTAGCACGATATCATCAAAATAAGGGAAGTTGCTCCAGGTTCCGGAGAATCCGGCTGCATCTTCAACAAATGGATGCGTATCAAAGTAACCAACACGCTGTGGCTCTTCAGGATTTGTAATGTCTATTACCTGCAATCCACTTACATAATTAGACTGATACATTGTGTTGCCCAGAATGTACAGGTTGTGGTCGGATGCCGGATTTTCTACGAAGTATTCGTCCACAAATTGCGGATCATCGAGATCACTGACATCCCAGATAATGGTTCGAGTCTGGTCTACAAGTCCAGTCAGCTCATCCAGCTCATCATTCTGGAAAAAGTATCGATGATCTTCGGTTAACCATCCCTGATGAACGTAAGCGTGATCCGGATACGAAGCGGTTGAGAGTGCAACGGGATTTTCTTTATCCGTTACATCAGCGATACTAATGGCTGTTTCATTCGCTCCAAGACAGATTTCTTGTCCCTGGTGTTCTTCATCAGGTCCGTTATAAATAACACACTGTGCATCGTGCGTGTATCCGGTACCGCTTCGGCCCGTGGATGGATCCGCAAAACAGCCTGCAAATTCAGGGTTAGCCGGATCTTCGAGGCTGATCATGTGCAGGCCGCCACCGCAAGTTTGTCCGCCACCGCTGCTTCCAACAGCAAATGCATAACCGGTGTCTTCGTTAATGACGATGTTGTGAACACTATTTACATTGGTGTAGATATTGGTCTCTTCAAATAGAATAGGCTCGCCATCGAATTCCCGAAGCTGGGTCAGGTCAAGGACCTGCATACCGTGCTCGCGCGAGTTATCAGCAACAATATATACGTAGTTCTGATATACTTTCATGTCGCGCCAGCTGCTTGGCTGACCTGTTGCGGTAAGCGGGAGGTTTCCGATATAAATTGGGTTGAGAGGATCTGTAACGTCTACGAATGATGTTCCTTCATTCCGGCCGATAAGAGCGTAATTTTTGTCCGTTTCCGGATCCGTCCATCCCCACATGTCATTAAGCCGAACACCGCGGTCGCCGCCAATGGCACTGATAGGCAGAAAAGAGATCAGATCTACGTTTTCACAAAGATATCGATCAGCTGAGCCGTCATTACAGGCTACACGGTTTCCGGTAATCGGCTGAAGGACATCATCGCCTTCGCCAATCAAAATTTCCTGGGTCATCCACATACCGGAAGCATCACGCTCCATGATGGCAGCAGATCCGGCGCCAAAGTCCGTCCCTGTAAGACCAACAACCGCCAGGTCTCCTTCAACGGCAAGTGTACCGGCAAAGCGATCGCCTTCTTCCTGGTCAGATCTCATTTTAGATGCGCTGCTCCAATTGCCGTCCGCATCACGCTGAAACTGATAAACAGCGCCTGCACCGCTGTCGGCATTGGGTGCACCAATCCATACAGATCCATCGGCAAACTCAATTGCACTACCAAACGCATAGCGCGATTGCCCATCGAACGCCATCAGCCGGCTGCTTTCCATCCATTCGCCTGATTCTTCATCCATCGAGAAAATGATCACTGCTCCGGTGGCTGCGCTATGTCGGGGAGCACCGGCAAATATATGCCCGTCCATCATAGCGAGTGTGGCGCCAAAGTAACTACGCTCATCTGCCTGTCTGCTTTGAAGTGTTGATGTGTGATTCCAATCGTTACTGTCATTTTCATAAACGTGCAACACGCCACCATCACGCTGAGGAGCGCTTACTACCATATGATTGTCTTCCATCGCAAGGACTGATCCAAAGTTTGAACCGGTTGTATCAGGATTTGCAAGCGTGCCTACTTCGCTCCAGTCATCGCCTGATCGCTGAAAAACAACCACGGCTCCGGTTCCATTGGCATGGCCGGGAGCACCAACAAAAGCATGATCGCCATTAAGAAGAACACTGGAACCGAAATCGGTCTCTAATGTGTCATTCAGCGACAGCCTTGCAGTTTGAGTCCATTCACCGTCACTCATCTCAAAAATATATGCGGCACCGCGACTATCATTCGTTCCGGATGCTCCAACCAGTACCATGTTTCCATCAGTTGAAAAAATAGAACCGAAACTGTTTCCAATTTCACCGTCAGATGCCGAGAGGGTAGCCGACTGCTCCCATGTATCGCCATTTTTGACGAACTGGTAAACAAGGCCGGGTTGGTGATAGTTGGAGGGTTCACCAATTAAAATGGTTCCGTCCATTATATCAACGGACCGTGCAAACCCCTGCATCGCTTCAGATTCGCCATAGGCAGTCGATTGGGCTTGAATGCTGATACTCAATAATGTTAGAGGTAATAGTAATAGAAGAAAATTCAATAGTGATCTCATATAGATGCTTATTTCGATATGTGGTGAAATTTGAAAGACTCTTAAAATAGTGCGGACTGATTAAAAAACAAGAGATAGCTAAGAAAGATTGCCCTGAAAAATATAAAAGTTTATTAAAAGCTAATCTGATTGATTTAAAGCCATGTTAATTGCAACAATCAATCAACATCTGGATGATCTGGATAAAAGGAAATGTTGTGGAGTAAACTATCACATGTCATGGCTAATTATTAATCACTGACTGTATCTGATTCCTAATGGTATTCATTTCTCATAGTTACATTGTCGGCTCATAGACGATCATCAAACTCGAAATCACAAATCTCTTTCACGAAAACAGCGTCAAACTCCGGGTGGTTTGGGTTGATGAGTACGTTTGTTTCATCCCGGATGATTGATGAGGGAACGCGAAGCAGCAAACTGTTCCCGTTTTTTATCCATTCATCTCCAAGTTTACGGCATATCGAAAACCCGTTTCTTTTAAACCACATGTCAGGTAGTTCATCGTCAGAGATTTGTTCGGATGAGGCGTTTTCCGGAACGTTGATGACGGTAATTTTGAAATTTCCATTTAAGCCCTCACCTGATCTGTGCACAAGGTTTTCAAGACACGCCAGTGCGCGGGAAGATGCCGTGTAGATGACAAATACGCCCTTCGAGTTCCACCGTGCCGGATAACCTAACCCGCTCAGTTCGCCGGCCCACTTTGATGTAGTTATTCTGTAGAGTTCCACAATTCAGAATTTAATGACATCAAGACCTAAGCCAAAGCCCCATACTCTATTCGCAAAAGCTCGTCGCGAACCAGGTCTATGCCGCCGGATGTTTGTAAAAAAGTGAACGGGTGCTCGTTTTCTAAGCCCGCTGCCGGTTTGCGAAGCCAGCGGTTAAATGAGCCAATATCCCCAAATACCTCCTCTGCTTTTTGGTATAGGCCGATGAGTTTAAGAAGCTGTTCGCTGTTCATGGCATTGAGTTTTTTTCCTTCTTTCTGGTAGCGTTGGATTGTTTTAAATGAAAGGTCTAGAATGGATGAAAGCTCTTGGTTTGAAAGCCCCGATACATCTATAAGATCAAAAAAAGCGGATACAGATAGTCCAGTTCTTGCATGTTTTGCGGTCTCAAACTCATTGGTAGCGGAGACTTGATATTTTACCGCTGTTTCTTGTACCGTTAGCGGTTTGCCTGTTTTTTCTTGATATGAATGGGACATGTTTAACTCGTTTGTTAGACAATTGTCTTATAATGTTAGACAATTTTTTTTGATTTTGCAACTTTCTAACTAACGTTTTGTGTTTGCCAATAAGTGGCTTTGAAAAACCTGAGCGCAGTTTATCAACGTGCGTCTGACCATATTCGGGTCATCTAAATCAAATTTAAAATGTGCATCTAAATAAAAAAGGCCGGATATAACCCCGGCCATTTAAAAGCATATCGCCTATGTGTATCTAAAACTGAATCGTTAAATCCCCAAAGATTATACGCCACAATACAGCATTATAGAGGCACTGATATTTGTTTAAAGACTTTCAAGTATATTCAAAACAATTTCCTGGAATAATTGGCTAAAGGTATCGGTATAGCCGATATGAGATCAAGTGGTGACGATGCAGTAGTGATCAGGCGCTCCGATTTATTTATTGATTCGCCTTGTTGCTCTTGATAGTCATGAATCGATTTTAATTTTAAAAAAATGTTTGTGGGTCATGACTAAAACAGAGGGTTGTTCCGTAGGATTTTAAGCAGCAGCTGATACAAATCTTCCTGCCTGTAGTTATAACGAAATTCACACTCTTTCAGATGGTATTTATATGTGGATGAGTGAATTCCCTTGAACTTTGACAGCCTTGACTTCGCGTTTCCCCAAAAGCTTTCAATCCTGTTCAAAACCTTTCGTGTCGACTCATTTTTGCCTTCTTTTTTGCCTAAAAATTGATGTTTGCCGGTATTGACGTTTATCATCAGATCAAAATGCTGATGATATTGAGATTTAAGAACGTCGGCATCGTTGGTTTCTGCTATAGCGGTATAAATCTTGCCCTCGTACTCCTTCAACAGAATACAGCATTCGTCTATGTTGATGGTTTCCTCAATAGAATATAACCGTAGCGGCAAAGGGGATGTGGACTCGGAAAAGTGAGCAATTTTTCGTCGTATTTCGTTAAGATACCGGTTGATGGTATTCCGGTTCAAACCGGTCAGCTCAGCAATTTGAATTGCTGTTAAATCAAGAGAAAAGAACCGGACAATCTCACGAAATTTCTTCTCACTTATTTTAGAACGGTTCACATACTTGTTATTCATTAAATATCAGAAGTTTACGGCGAATTAAATATTCTGTTATAGTCATGACCGAATAATTAGCCGTTCTTTTAACGGCTTTCCTATGCATGATATACGCGTTTCTATTTCTATTTAGATTAAGTCTAAATAAACTTAGCCCATTAATTACGGACAACGCTAAAAAAACGCAACCATAAATTTCATGTTTAGAACAACCTTTCTCTCTCTGGTCATCTGTATCATATCCGTTCCGGTGATAGGTCAGTCAATCTCGGGCACTGTCACAGATGAGAAAGGTAACCCGCTTGGCGATGTGCATGTCCGGATAACGGACTCTGGCATAACGACGATTACAGGGAATGATGGTTCATTTTCTCTTCTTATTGAAAGCCTTCGAAAAAATGAAATAATTCTTACGGTGTCAAGAGTTGGGTACAGGCCTGTACGGATGACACTATCACGGCAGGAAATTGGAGATGGAGGGATCATTGAGATTCAGATGAAGCCCACTATTTATGAATCCGAGACGATGGTGGTTACCGCCACGCGGACGCTGAGAGATGTTGAGGATGTAAGTATTCCGGTGAGTGTGGTGTCCGGGGAGGAGATCAATCGGTCGGGCAGCATGCGGCTGAGTGATATTCTCAGCGAACAGACCGGCATGCAGATCGTCAATGATCACGGTACGGGCATCCAGATGCAGGGTTTTGATCCTGATTACACGCTCATTATGATTGACGGAAATCCCGTCATTGGCCGAACAACCGGAACTCTTGATCTTACCCGAATCTCGGTCCGTGATGTGCAACAGATAGAAATCGTAAAAGGCCCGTCATCAGCACTTTGGGGCAGCGATGCACTTGCTGGCGTCATCAACATTATTACAAAAAAGAGCTCAGAACCGGTATCCGGCGGACTCACAACGCGATATGGTGAAAATAACACGCTCGATCTCAACGGCAGCCTTTCGCTAAACAGGGCGGGATGGAACAACGATGTTTCCATCAACCGAAACAGTTCCGGCGGATATTCACTCAATCCGGAATCAGTATCTCAGACTGTTCCAAAGTTTGAAAACTACACGCTGCGATACAACACATCCTACTCATTCTCTGATCGTCTTGAATTTAAAGCCGGCATCCGGTATTTCCATGAATCTCAGCAGAGCCGAAGCTCAATTGAGAACGAGGACGAAGCGATTCAACTATTGCGAGGTGATGCGAACCGGCAGGATTTTATCGCCACACCATCTGTTTCATTCACGCCGCTGAGTCGCCTGAATCTTGAACTTGAATGGATGAGCAGTTTTTACGAGACAGAATCGGAACTTCGGTTTAGCGAATCAGGTGAAATGTATGATGAAACGCAGTTCAGCCAGTATTACAACAAACCAGAGCTGCAGGCTGGCTACCGGTGGAATAACACCCATCACTCCATGCTCGGTACTGGCGCTATTTTTGAGCGGCTTGATGCAGACCGTTATCCGAGTCAGCCTAAATTCACCACTCAGTTTATGTTTGCCCAGCACAGCTACACGCCTGTTCAGGAACTTGAACTAACCGGTGGTCTCCGGTTTGATTCTCACAGCGAATATAGTTCCCAATGGAGCCCTAAACTATCGGCACGATATAAAGCCACCGATTGGATCCAGTTTCGCGCATCGGCAGGCCGGGGATTTAAAGCTCCTGAGTTCCGCCAGCTCTTTCTTGATTTCACCAACTCAACCGCAGGCTACAGCGTGTTTGGCCAAAGTACCGCTGTCGAGGGAATTCGCCGGCTACAGGATGAGGGAAACATTGCTCAGATTCTGGTACCTGTCGAGAATTTAGATCAAATACGGGCCGAATCATCCTGGGCGGTTAACGCTGGGTTTGATATTGATCCGACCTCAAACGTCAGAATCAGGGTAAATCTGTTTCAAAACAATGTCAGTGATTTGATTGAGGCGGCACCCATCGCCCGGAAAACCAATGGGCAATCTGTGTTTACCTATTTCAATGTTGATGAAGTGTTTACGCGTGGACTTGAATCTGAAGTTCGCGTAAGAATTACGGATCAAATCTGGGGCTCACTCGGATATCAGCTGCTGGATGCAAGGCGGAAAATTGTTGAAGACCGGACCGTTCAGGATGATCAGGGTGAAATCGTTGAGCGAACCGATATCAGCTATGAGCCAATGTTTAACCGGTCTCGCCACTCAGGTAATGTGAAACTTTTTTACGAGTCAGGAAACGGATGGGGAGCAAACGTGCGAGGATCGCTCAGAGGGCGGTACGGCTTGTTCGATTCCAATGGCAATGAGTTTGTAGATGATGGGGAATGTGTACCGGGCCACACTGTCTGGAATGCCGCCGTTTTCAAAGAGCTGTTTGGCAACCTGACAATTCAGGCCGGAGCGGATAACCTTTTCAACTACCGGGACATCAATCAACCTTACCTCGCGGGTCGTCTGTGGTATGGCCAGGTAACAATGAACTTTTAACAAACCAATCCAATCCGCGGTTAATCGGAAATCAATTAAATAAAACCAACAATAAAAAACACAATTTATAACAATGCTTCAAAGAAATATACTTTTAACGCTATCTATATCAGTACTTGTTCTCTTCTCTGCCTGCAGCGACAGCATGACAGGAGCCGAGGAGGAGCCGGTGTCTGAGATCGACATTCAAACCGTAGAAAATCTTCATGCCCCATCAGACAGAAATAACCCTGATGCACTGCCGTATGTTTACTTCAGCCTGAAATCATGTGAAACGGTTGATGCAAGCGAAGTCAATACCGAGAACTGGGATATCGCATTCCGGGGAACATCCATCCTCGTAAATTCCGGTACGAGCGGTCCAGGTGAGGCCGGCGCCATCATGTTAGATGTGGCGTTCGACAATGTGGAAATAGCTCCAGCTGATGGGTACAGCATTGACAGCGACCAAGAACCGGCGATTACCGGAAGTGGTGGATGGTACACCTACACGGGTAATGGTAGTCCAGCGCATGCCGTCATCGCTCAGGATGATGTGACGATCATTCTTAAAACCGCAGATGGCAACCACTATGCAAAGATGCACATCATGAGCTATTACGAAGATAACCCGGACACCAGCACGGATGAGTTCGCCAATTTCCAAACGCGTCCCGACAGCCAGCATTACACGTTTAAGTACTCGCTGCAACAAACAGAAGGGCTGAGAGAGCTGAAATAATTGAAAGAACAGTCGCGAGGCGACGGCCATTGCCCGCGACAGCCTCTTGGTTGACGTGCCTCCGGAAGGGGGCACGCTTCTTTTTTTACCAACCATCATGCCACAATCCTTAAAATTTTTAACTCTAAACGTAACCCCAATCATGAAAAAAGTTATCAATAGCTGCTTATTGAGCATGAGCGTCCTGCTCTTTGCGATCAGTGTATCGGCCCAGCAAAGCAATACCGGTTTTCTCGTCATTGCCCCGGACCGCGGGTTTATGGGCAACCAGGAAGTTCGGGATATTCACACCACATTTAGTGACGAATATCTGTCGAGTCTGGCATTTATTACAAGTGAAGAGACCGATCGATTCCTGAATGAAGGAATTGAGAAACTGACCGAAAATCGAGTGAGCGAGATTGTCGTGATTCCTCTCTTTCTCTCCGGCTATCATCCATTGTACAAACTTGCTGAAGAACGCCTGACAAATGCAAGGCTGACTGATTTGCCATTGGAGATAACCGAAACAATGAGTCAAAGCTATCTGACGGCCGAAATTCTGGTTGATAGAATTGCCGAACTGAGCGAAAATCCAACAGAAGAGTCGCTCGTAGTCGTGGCAACCGGCGCATCGAACCAGGATGAAATGGATGGCATTACAGCTGATGTGGAAAAGCTGCTGCATATGAATCACGGTTTTTTTGACTTCAATAGTGAAACGGTGATCGTTTTTGATGATGGCGGCGGACGATCGGAAGCATCACAGGAAAGGCTAAGTGAGAAGCTGACATCAATCCAGGAAGAGGGACAAAAGCCACTGGTGGTTACGTTCGATCTCACACCAAAACTGGATGGGATGATGGCGTTTGGATCATGGATCCGGCCGCTCATCAGAAATCACGGTGCACTTTATAATGGAAATGACATCACGCCACATGAAAACGTGGGGCTATGGCTGGCAAAACAGGCAAACAGCTATCTGCCGGTCACAAAAGAAAATCTCGGCGTGATCTTTATGCCGCACGGATCCAACTACAATTGGAACCGCACGATGATGGATGCTATCGACGAGCTGCATGAAGAGTACATGATTGAACATGCGTTCAGTATGGGCGATGCCACGCTCGTTGATCGTGCTGTTGAAAAACTGGAGGCGAGGGGTGCGACGGCTATCACGGTGCTCAGAATCTTTTCTCTCGAATCGAGCTTCAAAATTTCCGTCGAGTATACGCTGGGCCTGCGTGACCAGGTGGGGCATGGCGGCATGATGCATATGATGAGCGGCCCTCCGCAGCGGGTGGTCAGCAGCAGCGAATTCTATACGACCGGTGGTCTTGAAGACTCTCCGCTTTTTGCTGAAGCACTCTTAGACCGGGCAATCGGACTGAGCGAAAATCCCGAAGATGAAACGATAATACTTGTCGGCCACGGCACGCGTACAGAAGAAGGGAACAACCGCTGGATGAACAATCTTGAAACGATTACCGCTCATATGGAGAAAACAGCGGACGAGATGGGCTACAACTTCAGAGACTTTAAATTTGAAAACTGGCGCGAGGACTGGCCCGATTTACGGGACAAACATATCAACAATGTTCGTGAGATGGTCAAAATAGCCTCGGAAGATGGTGGCACAGCCATTGTGGTGCCTGCAAGAACAACAAAAGGCGGCCATGCACAGCGATGGCTTTCCGACCTTGACTTTAAGCACGACGGTGAGGGATTTGCTCCGCATCCGCTGTTTGTAGAGTGGGTGGAAGGATTAATTCAGGAATCACTGAATCATTTTAACGCGGATAATGATATCTCCTCGGAAATGTCTGAACAATCCGTTGAAAATGTCGGTTACCACAGTCACTGATTAAGACATTTGGCAAAAGAAAAATTGAGAGCTTTGTAGAAACGGACTGAATTTATTACAGTACTGTTTCTCAAAGCTACTCAGTTTAATGATTTAAACTGATGTATAAGATGCATCTCGAATATGTAATTAATTTAGGGATAAAGCCCGGGGAGTAAGTTATCCATAAATTTCGGGCTGAACTCTGATATATTTATGTTAAATAAATGACTTCAATTGGCTGAGACTCATAAACTGATTACAAAAAATGAAGACTATGCAAAACAAGACCGTGTTCTTTTCAACTCTCTTGATCACACTACTCATCTTTATAGGGTTGGCTTGCACTTCTGATCGCAATTCAGGCTCTCAAGAAAACATAGAAAGTACCCAAATAGAGGTTGAAGAGATTCCACTGATTTACCACATGAGTTTTATCAGTCGCTATACTCAGAAGCTCTATTTTGCCGGGGAAGCTGATAATTGGGAGCTGGCCGATATATACAGGCATGAGATAGAGGAAATTTCAGCTGACATCGTTTCAAGAGGGGAGACGCATGATGGCATTAATATCAGTGAGTTGATGGAGTCGATGCTGCTTCCGCAAATTGAGCAGCTGGAAGAGGCAATCGATAGCGGAGACCGGGAGATGTTTATGGATCGATACAGTGTGATGATTCAATCGTGCAACAACTGTCATGATGCATCGGATTACGGAGCAGTGAAAGTCAAAGTACCGGATGTGAATCCGTATGCTCAGGATTTTAGCGTAGAGTAAGAAAACTGAATTTTGTAATGGACTATCAGCTTTAAATTCATATTCTGAGAAACGAATGTCCAATAACATATAAATGCAGACGTTAAACTCATCAAATTGGATGCCTTTACTTTATACGATTTACAAAGAAAAGTCGTATTTTGACAGGCTAATCGCGATAAAAGATTTCTACTATGAGTTCTAAAGGACGTGTTCTTGTGGCCATGAGCGGCGGAGTTGATTCATCCGTTGCCGCTGTAATGCTGCATGAGCAAGGATATGAAGTGATCGGAATAACCATGAAAACCTGGGATTACCACCGAAGTGGCGGTAATAACGGAAAAGAAACGGGATGCTGTACCGTCGAGTCGATGAACGACGCGCGGCATATCGCGGTCAAATACGGATTTAAGCACTTTATTGTTGATATCCGCGACGAGTTTGGCGATTGGGTCATCGACCGGTTTGTAGATGAGTACACCAGCGGACGCACACCAAATCCGTGTGTGCTCTGCAATACGCATATCAAATGGGCGGCGCTCCTCCGCCGGGCTGATAATCTTGGCTGCGGCTATATTGCAACCGGACACTACGCGAATGTCCGCGAAGAAAATGGACGCTATGTCATCAGCAAGGGAAAGGACCATGACAAAGATCAGTCGTACGCGCTCTGGGGTGTCCAGCAAAAGCATCTCGAGCGAACCATCTTTCCGCTTGGCAGTTATCGTAAGAAAGAAATCCGCCAAATCGCGGAAGATTTTGGTCTGCTAAACGTTGCCAACAAACCCGATTCCTACGAGATCTGCTTTATCCCGGATAACAACTATCACCGATTTTTGAATGATCGCGTAGACGGACTTGAGGAGCGTGTAGCCGGCGGCAATTTTGTGGATAAATACGGTAAAATTGTTGGCAAGCATAAAGGCTATCCTTATTACACCATCGGCCAGCGGCGCGGTCTCGACATCGCCCTCGGTTACCCGGTGTATGTTACCAATATTGATCCGGTCAATAACGTGATTACAATTGGTGAAAAGGAAGATCTTATCAGTACCACTTGCAAAGCCAAAGAGCTGAATCTTGTAAAATATGATGAAATTCCAGACGGCTCTATGGATGTCGTGGGAAAAATACGATACAATGATGCCGGTGCATCTGGAACGATTACGCAGATTTCCGAGGATGAAATAAAAGTGAATTTCCCTGCCGGTCGCGAAGCTATCACACCGGGACAGGCAATCGTATGCTACGAAGGTGATGATGTGGTAGCAGGCGGATGGATTCACAAAGTTAATATTGAAATAGATGAAAAAGAGTCGGTCCCGGCCTGAAACATTTCAATTCTTAACAAGTCTAATTCTGTGTACTCCAAACACAAACATATATTTATGAAACGTCTCTATATCCTGATTTTTCTACTTTTTGGTCTTGCGGCATCACCTGCATACTCACAGTTCGAAGGAGAAATATTGTTCAATCTCGAGCAGTATCAACCCAACCGGACGGAGAGCTCTCAGTTTAAATTGACCGCCCTTAATAACCGGATATTTATTTCATCTCAAAAAGATGTAGATGTTGTAACCGGTCTTAAATCTAATGGCTTACTTGTGAGGAATGATCTGCAGGATTTTGTCTTTAATACGGGAGAAAATCAGGCTCTGAAGGTGTCAAAATCTGATCTTGACGGTTTGATGAATATGATCGAGCGATTTTCGGGCTCATCAAGTAAAAGCAATAATGAGCAGTTAGATTGGAAAAATCGCATTATTGAAACCGATAATGTGAAACAACACCTGGGTTATGATGTGCAGGAGTTCAGGTTGCTGGGTGAAAATATCAATCAGTATGTGTCTATCTGGCTCACGCAGGATATTAAAGTTATTTGGGGGCTCATGACTGATGTCTGGAACAGGGCCGGAAACCGGTTTATTGATTCCGAATTTCCAATTGAACTCATCATGAATTCCAACAGTTTTCCTATGCTCGTAGAAGTATTCGATAATGGTCAGCTGGTGGCAAAGTTTGAATCATTAAAAGTGGAAACAAATAACTTTGACCGGTCTGTTGTGGAACTTTCAGAACAGAAACGGCTTGTTGGCCTCACAGAGTTAATGATGAATATGTTTCGCCAACAATAAGGCACATGCTACGATACCTGATTTTAGGATGGATACTTCTGATGGTGGCTGCATGCGGCACTCCGGAAAAAGCGGTAATTGATGATGCCGATGCTCCTCCGGCTTTAACCCTTGAGCAGCACGCCGCCGCTGAAGATTCAATCATTGCTGCGATGCTTAACAGTTACCGGGGCAGTTACAATGAGATAATGGGTGTGAAAATTGCAGAAGTTGCCCGGCCTATTTCATTTGGAAAACCAGAAAGCCCGCTTGGTAATCTTGTGGCAGATGCTCTTCGAAACAGGGCCTCCCGGGAAACCCGTTCGTTTGTAAATCTGGCGATGATTGGTGAGAGTTCATTTCGGTTAAACTTAGATGAAGGAAAGTTAACCCGTGGGGATGTACTGGAATTTATGCCTTACGATAACTCTCTGGTTCTTTTAAAATTAAAAGGTGAAAGCGTCTATAGCCTCAGCCAGGAGATAGCAGGACGTGGCGGGGTGCCGGTCAGCGGCCTGCGGTTCAGACTTGAAGGAAAAACAGCCAGGGATGTTCTTGTGAATTCAGGTATCATTGATCCTGAACAACATTATTGGCTGGCTACAAGCAGCTGGATTGCCGACGGGGGAGAGGATTTCATGGCCCTGCAAAAGCCTGTGGAGCGTGTAGAGCTGCCGCTGTCAATCAGGGATCTGTACATCGATTATTTTAGGAATCAGCGCATGATAGCACCGGAAACTGACGGGAGAATTCGCTGATGATGAACCGAAGAACTTTTTTGCGCCAGGCATTGACCATGAGTGCCGGTACAATGGTGGCCGGCAGTTCCCTCTTCAGAGGAAATACCCCCAGGAATAAGCTTACTATTCTGTATACAAACGATACCCATGCCCGTCTTGACCCATTTCCCTGTAATGCGATACAGTTTGCGGGCCTTGGTGGGATTGCCCGGCGTGCCAATCTTGTAAAACAGATCCGAAAGCAAGAAAATAATGTGCTCCTTTTCGATGCCGGCGATGTCTTCCAGGGAACGCCGTGGTTTGATGTTTACGGAGGCGAGGTTGATCTCGAGCTGATGAGCGAGATGAACTATGATGCCATGGCCGTAGGAAATCATGAATTCGACAATGGCCTACAGGCGTTCGCTGATGCAGCATCAAAAGCAGAATTCCCAATCCTTGCAGCAAACTACGGCACTCGAAACACGCCGCTTAATGATGTGATCCGACGCTTCTTTATAAAAGAGACGGCGGGAATTAAAATAGGTATTTTCGGTCTGGGCATTGGTCTTAATGGCGTTGTCGATCCAGAACTTTATGGCGCTGTTCGGTCACGTGATCCGGAAATTTGGGCCAACGGGATGGTCAGAAGTTTACGTGAATTCAATAATTGTGATCTTGTTATCTGCCTGAGTCATCTTGGATTTAGATATGGTAATCCTGGACGAATGGACGACGTCACACTGGCGGGGAAAGTTGATGGAATTGATTTGATCATTGGCGGCCACACCCATACGTTTTTAGATCAGCCGGAAATAATAACTTCTCCATCCGGTTCCAAAACGATTGTGACACAAATGGGGCATAGCGGCATACGTTTGGGGCGTATTGATATTAATCTCGATACCTATCTTGAAAACAGGGCGACTGATAGCATCCACTCAGAATTTTATACTATTGGCCCAACGTAAAGCGGGTCGCCGACCCGCTTCCTCCGAACCAAGTAAATCGATGAGAGATGTAAAAGGGAGAACCCGGTAAACTGCCTGCTAAGAACGACAAATAAATCCATTTACTATATCTTTCCTCCTCGGCTTAGGCAAGCCGAGCTACGTAGAGCGGGTCGCCGACCCACTTCCTCTGAACTAAGCGAATCGATGAGAGATGCGAAAGGGAGGACCCGGTAAACTATCTGATTAGAACGACAAATAAATCCACTGACTGAATCTTTCACCCCTCGGCTCAGGCAAGCCGAGCTACGTAGAGCGGGTCGCCGACCCGCTTCCTCCGAGCAAAGGAAATCGATGAGAGATGTAAAAG
The DNA here is from genome assembly GCF_038150125.1 of Rhodohalobacter sp. 8-1. NCBI lineage: Bacteria > Pseudomonadati > Balneolota > Balneolia > Balneolales > Balneolaceae > Rhodohalobacter > Rhodohalobacter sp. 8-1. The sequence continues at coordinate 63,098 of NZ_JBBVMF010000012.1, forward strand.
GGATGATCCGGTAAACTGCCTGCTTAGAACGATAAATAAATCCGCTGACTGTATCTTTCCCCACTCGGCTCAGGCGAGCCGAGCTACTTAGAGCGGGTCGCCGACCCGCTTCTTTTGAACCATGCAAGCCAATGAATATGGTGTATAAAATGGTGATCAGAAGGCATGATTAAACTTACACTGTCTAAAAATTCCGCCTTGCAATACGTATAAGACCATTGTCGCCAATCAGAAATAAGTTTTGCGTTTACAGGATTATTCAAAGTGTAAAGTATAGAGTTTTCGAGTTCTGAAACATCTCTTATCAGTCGATCAAAGTTTTCAGCTTGCCAAAATGATCCTTTTCTATTCAATATCTGGTTGCATTTTCTTGCAGTGAACTTTTTTAGGTTACCCAAAATGTGTGTGACCGGAAATTTTTCTGATTTCATATTTTCTTTAATACTTTTACCTACACAATCAATCTTCTCGTCATCAATGTGACGAAAGACTATGTGAACATGATTGGACATTACGCAGTACGCGTACAAATCATAGATCTTATAGTTTCTGAAATGAATTGAATTCTCCACAACTCTTGCAATATCAGGCAGTTTAAGCCAATGAGGCCCAGAAAGATTTTGGTCGAGATGTGATTCATATTTGGCGAATATCTGTCTCTCTATTTTGGACCTGAGTTTATCATCAGCATCTTTTCTTAAATCTTTTTCAAACTGCTTTCGATATGATTTCAACTCTTGTACGATGTGGACAGGCAGTGATCCAAACAACCGGAACGTTACAAAATATTCACCCCCCTTAAATTGTATATGCGGAAGATTTCTCTTGTAATACGCCATTTTCTTGATTTTTTATTTTTGATTATACTCTTGATTTATGTCTGAAAATCTAAAAGAAGAGATCTTACATCGCAATTATTATTTTTGGTAAACGTAAAGCGGGTCGCCGACCCGCTTCCTCTGAACCAAGCAAACCGATGAGAGTGGTGAAGCGGAATGACCCAGTAAGCTGTCTGCTTTGAACGACAAATAAATCCATTGACTGAATCTTTCCCCCCTCGGCTTAGGCAAGCCGAGCTACGTAGAGCGGGTCGCCGACCCGCTTCCTCCGAACCAAGCAAACCGATGAGAGTGGTGAAGCGGGATGACCCGGTAAGCTGTCTGCTTAGAACGACAAAAAATCCATTGATTGAATCTTTCACCCCTCGGCTTAGCCAAGCCGAGCTACGTAAAGCGGGTCGCCGACCCGCTTCCTCTGAACCAAGCAAACCGATGAGAGATGTAAAAGGGAGAACCCGGTAAGCTGCCTGCTTAGAACGACAAATAAATCCACTGACTGAATCTTTCCCCCTCGCTTAGGCAAGCCGAGCTACGTAGAGCGGGTCGCCGACCCACTTACTCTGAACCAAGCAAACCGATGAGAGTGGTGAAGAGGGATGATCCGGTAAACTGCCTGCTTAGAACGACAAATAAATCCGTTGACTGTATCTTTCCCCACTCGGCTTAGGCAAGCCGAGTTACATAAAGCGGGTCGCCGACCCGCTTCCTCCGAACCAAGTAAATCGATGAGAGATGTAAAAGGGAGAACCCGGTAAACTGCCTGCTTATAACGACAAATAAATCCGCTGACTGTATCTTTCCCCACTCGGCTCAGGCGAGCTAAGTTACGTAAATAAAAGAGGGCTGCCACCTTTGGTAAAATGACAGCCCTTTGAGGGGAATAAGATGAGAACTTAATCTCATATGATTTTAGAACGAAATGGGGATAAATAAATTGCAGTCTGGCTAAGATTAGTTTTGCTGGCCAACCAGGTACATATTTCCGGTAGGCTGAGGAGCACCGCCTTTCGGTTCAAGCGTAACGGCAAATGTGTTTGATATATCAGAGGGGCGCTCTTTCAGGCGGTCAATTCGATAAATCAGATCAGTTGATGGTTGTTCAAAGGAGAAAACACCCGCGCTGATTGGCGATTGCTGGTCCTTAATTAGCCACAGCTGGTAATCCTGATCATCTGCAGGTTCTGGCAAATTGGCAACTTGAAGCAGAGCCTGTTCATTTTCAAAATCCCAGATTATTTTTCCATAGCCATCTGGGTTCGTTTCCTGTCCGGCCATCAAAATAAGATTAACTTCCCGCGATTCGAGAATTGCCAGCAATTCCTCTTTGCGTTCAAGTTCGGTCTCAAGCTGAGTTAATAGTTCATTTCGCTGCTCCAGCTCAGACTGTAGTACCGATATCTGCGTCTCCTTTTGGTCAACAAGAGAGGATTGTTGCTGTGAATAAAGAGCAAGGCCGAGCACACCGGCCAACAGAACCGCAGCGGCTGCTTTAAAAGCCCAAATGGGTAAAACGTTGCCGTTACCGGACGATATATTATATTGCGATGGCGCCGAGCCACTCCGTCCGGCACTGCCTGATGTTTCACCTTCCGAGATGTCATCCAGGATTTTGTCGAATAAATCAACAGAGGGTTCAGTAGGATCCGCGGCAAGCGAGAGATCATCTTTGATCCTCACCATCTGCCGGTAAATCTCCATTTGTTTTGGAGATGCCTCATCAAGCATCTTCTCAAACGTGAGTCTGTCCTCCTCAGAAAGTGCTCCGAGAACATAGCCCGCACACAGAGATTCAAACTCGTTAGGTGTTTCCTGTTCGCTCATTCATATTATTCCGTTAACAAATCACGCAATTTAATCATGCCTTGCCGCATTCTATACTTGACTGTTCCCAGGGGAATGTCAATTTTTTCTGCAATTTCCAACTCAGATAAACCGTGGAAATATGAGATATAAAGAACCTGCCGTTCTTTTTATTGAGTTTCGCAAGTGCTTTCCGTACACCAACTGCCCGTTCGTTTATCTCAATTTTTTCTTCCGTGTTAGGATTTTCCGTACTTAAATTAAACGAATACTCATCGTCATTAATTATATAATCATCTTTGCGCTGATTCTTAAAAGCCCGCGACCGTGTTCTGTCAATCGCTCTGTTTCGTGCCCGTGTTGCAATAAAACTATACGCACTGCCCCTCGATGGATCGAACTGATCTGCCCGGTTCCAGATCTTTACAAAAATTTCCTGCAGCAGATCTTCTGCCTCTTCCCGGTTATGTAATATCCTGTAGATCATGCCGAAGAGAATCTTACTGAATCGGTCATAAAGCTTCTTTAGCGCGGTTATGTCACCCGACTGTACCCTAATCAGCCATTCCATTCTCGCTTTTCGTCGGAGGTGTGCCGGGCAAAACCAAAAACTTGCAGAAAAAACTGGAGTATCAAGATGCTGCTTGTCTATACGCAGAAAAAAAGTAGCCGGATTGATATGGATTGTATACCCGCTTGCTTTAGTCTGACTGATAGCTGTATTTAATTTCTTTAAATCGGGTGAATATGGTTTATCTTTTTGGCAATCGTGAAGGCGTCGAAAAAAATTGGAGTGGTCCAGACACCTTGAATCAAACAATTTAATTCACCGGATATATCTGTTGCGGTAAATGTGTTCTGGAGATATGTATAGGTACTGTTTTAAATAGATAACTGGAATAGAAGAATTCTTAATACCTTTTTTTTAACCAGGTTATTTACCTTCATTTAAAATTTTTGATGATATTATGGCCTCAGGAATTTTCGCGATCTTTGACGATATTGCAGCATTGATGGATGATGTTGCCGTAATGGGTAAGGTGGCTGGCAAAAAAACAGCTGGCCTAATGGGTGACGATCTTGCCGTAAATGCAGAAAAAGCCTCAGGGTTTATGTCTGCTCGCGAGCTCCCTGTGTTGTGGGCAATCACAAAAGGCTCATTTCTGAACAAGTTCATTATTCTGCCAGTTGCCTTTCTTCTCAGCGCTTTCCTCCCATCGGTGGTTACGGCCGTACTAATTTTGGGCGGACTCTATCTTGCATATGAGGGAGCTGAAAAAATATATGAGTATTTTGTTCCTCATACTCATCAAGAAGACTCACCGAAGCTGGAAAAACTCTCAAAAGACGAGGTGCTAGCCCGGGAAAAAGGAAAAATAAAGTCAGCTATCGTAACTGATTTTATTCTCTCTGTCGAAATCGTGATCATCGCATTAAGCTCTGTAGCCCAGGGGCCTCTGCTTACACAAATTATTGTAGTCACACTCATTGCTCTGATAGCAACAGTAGGCGTTTATGGAGTTGTTGCATTGATTGTACGGATGGATGAATTTGGTGCCAGACTAATTAGTATGAATGATCGGGAAAATACCCTTTCTGATAAATTAGGCCGGTTTCTGGTCTGGGCACTTCCAAAAGTAATTAAAGGTTTATCGATTGTTGGAACTATTGCGCTCTTACTTGTCTCCGGAGGAATTTTCACCCACAATATTTATTTCCTTCACGGCATATTTGATACCTTTCCCGCTATTTTCGTCGAATTTGTGTTGGGTATGATCGTTGGATTTTTAGTTCTTCTTGTTCTTACAGGAGGCAAGAAACTGTGGAAAGCCGCTTTCAAATAATAACCTATTCATCTCACGCAGATGGTCAAAAAAAAGGAATTTATTCCATGAACCGAATGAATAGAGTTTACGTTTTTGATCATTCAATAAGTTAATTGTAAATCTATAGATATGCCCTGGACACTTCGAATGACGCTGATCGTTACTGCAATGACCGCAGTTGCAATGACATATAATATTATCCGGTTACATTGGTATTCGAAGCAGACGTCACTCTATTCCTCATTTAAATTTTGGTTCCCTGCATCCGTTTCTGCTCTTCTGATTCTTGCATATCCCGTTTCCGGTTTCCTGATCCATTTTTTTGGAGGAGAATTTTCAAGAGATATCTACCCGGTATGGATGATAATTTTATTTTGGTACGGGTTCATTTTTAATGTCACACTATTCAACGTTCTCTTTCTGATCGATGTGCTAAATCTGTTGCTAACTAAAGTCATCAGATTAAAACGGACTCAGCTCCAGACGCTGCTGGGACTTGTGGCAATTATTCTCACGGCAGGAGTGCTGATGTTCACCTCCATCAAAACAGGAGTTGATACGTACCGGGTTCAAACTGAAAGTATTGAACATAACGTAGCTGTGCAGGCTCTGCCAAACACAGGGCCTCTTAGAGTTGCTCACATCTCTGAAATTCACGCAGACCGCTTCACATCGCGTGAAAAAATTGCCAGGTATATGGATCATGTTCAGGCTGCAAACCCGGATATCATACTGGTCACGGGAGATCTTATTTCTTCAGGGCTAAGTTTTGTTGAAGGGGCTGCACAAGAGCTCAAATCAGTTGCCGCACCGCTGGGAACCTGGTTTGTGATGGGAGATCACGACTATTGGGCTGGCCCTGATGACGTTACAGAAATACTGGAGAACCTGGGTATTAATGTCCTGAGGAATGAGAATGAGTGGATTGAGCATGAGGGAATTACAATCCGGCTGACCGGCATCACGGAAGTATATAGTGAAAGTATTGACAGAGAGCTATTCAGCGAGTTGATGGCTGAGCGGCAAAACGAGACCTACCGAATCCTATTTTCGCACCAGGCCACTGATGATTTGCTTGATGAAGCCCAAGATACCGGTGTGGATCTTTTCCTGGCGGGGCACACGCATGGCGGCCAGATTCGTGTCCCGTTTTTCTACCGTACGATCACCGCAGCCCAGCTCGAAACGGATTATGTTCATGGCTTTTATATGTTTGATGATATGCTTCTCAGCATTAATAGCGGCCTTGGCTATACATTGGCACCTGTACGCTTCAATGCCCCCGCAGAAGTCTCGGTTATTAATTTGGAGTAGATCACCATTTTACAAATTTTCCGATAACCGATATTACCCAACTTTCACAGGATGCACCCAGTTAAACGGATCATTGAGTTCTCCGTACTGAATGCCGGTGATAGTGTCATACATTTTCTTAGCAAACGGGCCAATGTTATCGCGATCCAGTTCTATTGTATCACCTTTATGGTGAATAAGTCCCACAGGTGAAATAACGGCCGCTGTGCCTGATCCAAAAATTTCCTCAAGGCTGCCGTCTTTATGGGCATCAAATACTTCATCAATTGAGATTCGCCGCTCTTCAACATCCACGTCCCACGCTTTAGCCTGTGCGATTACCGATCGGCGCGTAATGCCGGGCAAGACTGTTCCGCCAAGTTCAGGCGTAACCAGCTTACCATTAATTTTGAAGAAAATATTCATGGTTCCAACCTCTTCCACATATTTATTTTCTTTAGCATCGAGCCACAGAACTTGGGTGTATCCTTCGGCTTGAGCTTTTTGAGCAGGCAAAAAGCTGCCCCCATAATTCCCGGCTGCTTTTGCTTCTCCTGTCCCACCTTTTACGGCTCGTACGTAATTATCGGTAGTTGTAAGACTTACCGGGTTAAATCCTTCTTTGTAGTAAGCCGCAACAGGACTTGTTATCACCATATACCGGTACTCTTTTGCAGCTCTTGCAGCGATGTATTCTTCAGATGCAAATACAAACGGCCGTATATACAGAGCGTGTCCCTTAGTTTTGGGAACCCATTTGTGATCGAGGCGGATCAGCGCTTCGAGGGTATCTATGAAGATTTCTTTTTCCATAGAGGGAATACACATCCGCTCCGAAGAGTTACTGATGCGCTCGTGGTGGTCATCAAGCCGAAACAGATTGATGGTTTCATCGTCGACATAATATGCTTTCATTCCCTCGAATACAGCCTGCCCGTAATGCAGTGCATGCATCGACGGGTGAAAAGAGATAGGTGCGTAAGGCGTGATTTGAGGTTCCTGCCAGCTTCCGTTTTTAAACGTCACATCAATCATGTGATCAGAAAACTTTCGACCGAATTCAAGGTTATCGAAATCAACAGAGGAAAGGCGGCTGTTCTGTGTTTTGGTAATCTCCATGGTCGCAGGTATGAAATTTATATTTATCGCTAATTTTGCTTAAGATAAGAGGATTTTGAGAAACTGTTTAATCAAAACCGAAAAATTACAGGCACAATTTTATGACAAGACTCTCTCTTCTTTCAATTCTATTTTTGGTTTTAGTATCGGGTGCACTGAATGCACAAACGCGTAACGACATCACACCGCATATCCTGAAAATGGAGGACAGGGCTGATGTGATTGACAGATGGACTGAAGATAAACTCGATACCCTGGTGCCGGAGCTTATGCGCAGGGAGGGAATCGATATGTGGGTACTCGTAGCCCGGGAATACAACGAAGATCCCGTACTTTTAACAATGTTACCCGCCACTTGGCAATCTTCACGCCGTACCACCATTTTGCTTTTCTCTGATCCTGGTGACGGACAGCCGGTAGAACGGATGGCCGTTGCACGTTACAACATCGGATTTTTTGAAACGCAGTGGTTTCCTGATGAGCAGCCGGACCAGTGGGCACGGTTTGGCGATATTGTTGAAGAGAAGAATCCTGAAAGAATAGCCGTGAATTATTCCGATGATTTTGCCCTGGCTGACGGCATCAGTCACACCGATTTTATAAACCTCAGTAACAGTCTGAGTCCCGAGATGCAGGACCGTATTGTATCGGCCGAAAATCTTGCAATCGGCTGGCTGGAAACACGTACGCAAGAGGAGAAAATAGTCTATCGGCAGATAAACAGGATTGCACATAACATTGTAGCTGAAGGTCTTTCCGAACAGGTGATTACACCAGGCATTACGACAACTGAAGACGTACAGTGGTGGTACCGCGACAGGATCCGCGATTTGAACCTGACGGCTTGGTTTCATCCGTCGGTATCAGTTCAGCGGGAAGAGACACCTGAGGAGGATGGAGATTTTTCATCATCAGAAGGCAAAAATGTTATTCTGCCAGGTGACCTGATCCATGTTGATTTCGGGATTCAATACCTTCGCTTGTCTACCGATACGCAGCGTAATGCGTACGTTTTGAAACAAGGAGAGACCGAAGCACCACAAGGGTTGCAGGACGCACTAACAACCGGTAAACGCCTGCAGGATATACTCACAGGTCAGTTTCAAACCGGACGGGCCGGGAACGAAATACTTTCAAAAGCTCTCGAGCAGGCTGAGGCCGAAGATATCAATGCAACAATTTATACACATCCTATTGGGTATCACGGCCACGCTGCGGGGCCAACAATAGGGCTTTGGGATCAGCAGGGTGGTGTTCCCGGCAAAGGGGATTATCCGCTCTACCCAAATACGGCGCATTCCATCGAACTGAATGCGGAGGTGTATATTCCCGAGTGGGACAAACAGATTCTGATGAAACTGGAAGAAGATGCCATTTACGATGGAGAGCAAACCTACTATATTGACGACAGAGCGGAAGATCTTTACCTCATTCCAAGGCAGCTTTGAAAAAAATCGAATCAATTCTGTAAGGGAATCCAATATCCGGTATCTTATATATATGCAGCTGGAATCAATTTACTAAAAACATCAGGGTTGATTTCATACCGCATCATAACGTTATAATTTTATCTAAAACAGTTTTTATTTGATGATACAGCAGGCGAAAACCATTCTAAGAGACACATTCGGGTTCGATCAGTTTCGTCCCCTGCAGGAAAAAGTGATAACAGATGTTCTGAACAAAAAAGACACCCTCGTCATCATGCCAACGGGTGGCGGTAAATCCCTTTGCTACCAAATCCCCGCCATGATTTTCGACGGCCTCACCATCGTGGTGTCCCCGCTGATTTCACTCATGAAAGACCAGGTGGATCAGCTCACGCAATACGGAATTCCTGCTGTTGTTCTTAACAGCTCCATCAGTGAAGATCTCTATCAAACCAATGTTCAAAAAGTTCGCAGCGGTGAAGCTAAAATGCTTTATGTAGCACCCGAGTCGCTGATGATGGACCGCATCCGTGATCTTCTTGAAGAAGTGACGGTAGACTGTTTTACGATTGATGAAGCCCACTGCATCTCCGAGTGGGGGCACGATTTCAGGCCCGACTATCGCCAGTTGGCATCAATCCGCAAGCAATTTCCCGAGGCGGTTTGCGTGGGTTTGACAGCAACGGCCACGCCACGGGTTCGCGAAGACATCAAAGAAATTCTTGAGTTCAGAGAAGGCGGAACTTACGTGGCCAGTTTTGACCGCGAAAACCTGTTTCTGAATGTGGTAGACAAGGACGGGCCAGTTGATCAAATACTTGATTTCCTTTATACACGAAAAGGACAGTCCGGCATTATTTACTGCTTTAGTCGCCGCCAAACCGACGAAGTTTACCAGGATCTGAAAGATGAAGGACACTCAGTTCGTCCCTATCATGCGGGGTTGAGCGAACACCAGCGCGAGATTTATCAAAATGCATTTATTCGTGATAAAATTGACATCATAGTGGCAACGGTGGCCTTTGGAATGGGAATCGACAAGCCGGACGTACGGTTTGTGATCCATCACGATATGCCGCAGAACATTGAGTCGTATTACCAGCAAATTGGCCGGGCGGGACGCGATGGCCTGCGATCGGATTGCTTGTTGCTTTATAGCCATTCAGACCGCCAAAAGATCAACTACTTCATCAATCAAAAAGAGGGTGAAGAGAAAGAGGTGGCTAAAAAGCATCTTGAAGACCTGATTGACTACCTTACGACCAGTGAGTGCCGCCGTATCCCGCTAATGAAATATTTTGGCGAAACGTATCACAGCGATGAATGTGGAATGTGTGATAACTGTATCTCCATGAAAGACGACATGGAAGACTTGACGATTCAGGCCCAAAAGTTTTTATCCTGCATTGTGCGTACCGAGGAGCGGTATGGTGCAACCCATATTTCTGATATTCTCAGAGGATCAAAAGCGAAAAAAATCCTGGAAAACGGTCACGACAAGCTGTCGACTTATGGCATTGGGATGGATTTCAGTAAAGACCAGTGGATTCAGCTCTCCAGACTGTTGGTGAGGAGAGATTTTCTCAAAAAAGACCCTGAATATGGAAGCCTGTTGCTCACACCGAAAGGGAAAAAAGTTCTGAAAGATGAAGCCCGGGTCCAGGGAGTACTCGACCGCACGCAAACAGCAATTGACGGAAGCGCAGCCGCTCGAACATCTTCAGATGTTGAGGACAAATATGATGAAGCCCTGTTTGAAGAACTTCGAAAAAAACGTAAAGAACTTGCGGAAGCTCAGGACGTGCCGCCTTACGTAATTTTTCCTGATACGACACTCATGGAGATGGCCTACTTTTATCCTCAGCAAGAAGAGAGCCTGAACGACATTTATGGAGTGGGTAGTGCTAAACTTAAAAAGTATGGGGATGATTTTCTGGAAGTCGTGAAAACCTATTGCGAAGAGCATGGCATCGACGAACGGAAACGTGAGATTAAAAAGAAAAAGAAGAAAAAATCCTCATCTAAAAAACATGAGCAGATCGGCATTGATTATAACGAGGGCAAATCACTGGAGCACCTTGCAGAAGAGCACGGCGTGAAAATGCCAACTATTTTAAAGCATTTGAAAACCTATCTCGAAGAGGGTAATGACCTTCGGCAGGACGGAATTCTTGAGGCCACTGATTTGTCGCAGCGCAAGGTAGATGAAGTAATGGAGTCTATGGAAAAAGTAGGTCCTGAGCTTTTAAAACCTGTTTATGAAGACCTTGACAAATCCGTTGGGTACAGTGAGTTGCGAATGATGCAGCTTTATTACCTCGCCCAAGATGGCAACAAATAAAAATTGGATAAGTATCTGTGATTCCCCATTTCATTCATTCACTCAAGGATAAGCCAACACAACACCTGTTTAACCCATGGTTTGAACGGGATCTCGAGAATGATGTGACCTCAGATGCTCCGGTCATCCGTCGCCGTCAGCTCAGCCAGTATCTCGAAGAGCGCTTAGGACGAGCTAAATACCTGTTTATTGCCGAAGCCCTGGGCTACCAGGGCGGTCATTTTACTGGTATCGCGATGACATCCGAACGTATATTGCTTGGCCATCAACAAGACAAGTATGGAATAAAACCACAGGATGTCTTTAGTGGAGTTTCACCGGAAAGAACCAGTCGCCCGGAATTGATCGAGAAAGGAATGACAGAACCCACAGCCACAATTATGTGGGGATCAATGACCGATCTGGGGATTGATCCATATGATGTGGTGCTTTGGAATGCCCTGCCGTGGCATCCGTACAACCCGGAGAAAGGGTTCCTGAGTAACAGAACACCAACGGCGGAAGAGATGTCAGCAGGCCTGCTGCACCTTCGGAAGTTTATTGACCTTTTTGAAAATGTGCAGTTGGTGGCTGTTGGACGTAAGTGCGAAGAAAGTATGAACGAGCTTGGCAAAAAGTTTACTGCGGTCCGTCATCCCGCCAATGGCGGAGCACCTAAATTCAGGAAGCAGGTGCGCGACCTTATGTTATGAATCTAAGTTCGATAATTAAATCATAGAGAAAAGAGTCACCCTTACCCCGCGAGGGAGAAGAGGGGGAATTAGGAGAATGTTTATTGGAACTATGAAGAATCCGATGGACACCCCTCTGAATCCTGACATTACCCATATAATTTTAAATAAGACCGAATTTAACACTTCAAATAGTTGATTATAATTGATTTAAAATCGTTATGTCTTTTTTCAATATAATTTCCTTTAAACTTGTCTTAGCTTGTACAAATACTGCAAAAACAGATTTTATGGGTAATGTCAGCCTCTGAATCTCCCCTTTTTAGAGGCTGTGAGAAAATAATGTATCAACTGTAAATTAAATTACTTGATGTAGCCACGAAGTCCTGTGGACACCAAGAATCACAAAGGGTTAATTGTTGAAATTATTAAACTTAGGGTATATTCGTGACTTTGAGCTTTTGTGGTTAAAATGAATAACCTAAGGATTTAATTGGTAGTTCTTTCACACTCCCTTTAAGGGAGACTTCTATCCCGATCTTTTTAAAAATTTATAAATCGAACTGAGGTATTGAACAAGAAGAAATGTAATAGCCACAAATTGGGTTCTTTTGAAATCAGATAATATTTTATATTAAGTAGATTTTAAATCGATCTATTTATCAATTGTACAGATACTCCATGATTTACAAATTATTTAAGCTTACGATGCTTTTCTGGCTGGCAGCAGGTATTTCCAGCGCCAGCGCACAAACAATTGATCCGGCTGATATTTTAATAAAAGATGCGCCTGAGCTGCAGCATGTTTGTATTTTTGAACCCACAGACTTTAACGTCAACAGGGCTATTGCTCATGCAGATATCGTTGGGAAAACAGCATCAAGCAGGAGAACATCCAATTTCAACGTAACCTATTTGAGTTCCTGTGGAGGCGATACCTGGCCTTCTCAAGCGTTATCTGCGTTTGAGTACGCCATGAGCATCTGGGAATCTCATCTCGAAAGTACCATTCCGGTAGAAATTGAGGCAACCTGGCAAGCATTGGATTCCAATGTGCTGGGGTCTGCCGGCCCTACACGTATTGCGCAAATTCCGCCGATTGGAGAAGATAATACGTGGTACTCTATTGCACAGGCGAGTGCTATGACGGGCAGTGATATAAAATCATCCGCAGATGTAGATTTTGATATTCGAATAAATATTAACTGTGATTTTACCGACTGGTATTTCGGGCAAGATGCAAATCCTCCGGCAAATTTGATAGACTTCGTAACGGTAGTGTTACATGAAATCGGACACGGAATTGGCTTTATTGGCAGTATGTCCGGCGATGAAGATTTAGAAAATGCAGGCTGGGGATTTCAAAATTCGAATGGCGTTGCTCAGCCAATTATTTTTGATCAGTTCGCCGAAGATGGTGAAAATGTGTCTTTGTTAAATGAGTCGGTCTATCCAAATCCTTCGTCAGAGCTGTACGATGCGTTAACAGGGTCGTTTGGCGGTGTCTTTTTTGATGGAACAGACGCAAATATCGTAAACTTTGGAAGCCCGGTCCGGCTTTATTCGCCGTTTCCCTGGCAGGGGGGTAGCAGCTATTCTCACCTTGATCAGGATACATTCGGGGATAGTGAAAATGCCCTTATGAGGCCCAGGCTTGATCGCCAGTTTTCAATACATACTCCCGGTCCTGTAATGTGTGGTATGCTTAGCGATATGGGCTGGCCACTCGGCCAAAATTGTTTTGACCTGATAGGCGTAGAGTCGATTATTTCGGTTGAACAGTCTGAGCTCAATTTTGGCGTTTCTAATGTGTCTGAAATTGAAAATCAAACACTCACGGTTAGTAATGATGCATCTGCTGAGGATGCACTTAGCGGACAAATTGTGATAGAAAGCCCAAATTACACTGTTTCAGAAAATTTCCGAACCTTTACTATTGAGCCCGGCAGCAGCCTTGATGTTCCGGTTCGGTACATTCCTCAGAGCATAGACATGCATGAGGCTGAGTTAGTACTGACGCACAATTCATCAAACCAACCCAACCCGCTGCGAATTTCGCTGACTGGTGAAGCGCTTGAACGGAATAGTATGTATGTTCTGGATCAAAACTATCCAAATCCGTTTAATAGCCAAACCCAAACCACTATCGAATACGCTCTCACCGGTACATCAGACGTACTGCTTGAAGTATATAACACAACCGGTCAGCGCATATCAACACTGGTCGATGAAGAGCAAGGGGAAGGCCGATACATCGTAGACTTTGGTGCATCGGGGCTTGCAAGCGGTGTTTATCTGTATAGGATAATTGTTGATGGCGAAGCCGATACACGGAAGTTGCTTCTTGTAAAATAATATCCGTTGAACATACTACCCTTATCCTACTCTTCAGAAGGACGAAATTTTGATATATTAACGGCATTACAAAAGGCTGATGTTCTCAAATTCAATTTCTTCAATCTCAGCCTTTCCAGTAAGAGATTATTACTATGATACTTCAGCGAAACTACTAAAGTCTAAAGCTCTCCATTCCAGTTCACTAAACCTCAACCTTTCCATTAGAAGCGCATATTGCGGATGCCTTCGCAAAACTACTAAAGGCTGAGGTTCTTCAATCCAGCTCACTAAACCTCAATCTTTCCATCAAAAGCGCATACCTTCATAAAACTAATTCGGTATGACGCAACTTTCATCACCCCGTACTCTGCATTGCAGCAGCTACACCGTTTATACTTAAAAACAAAGCATGACGCAACTTTTTGAGCTCTTCGTCATTGTCTGCTTTTTCCCATCGGTTCAGCAGTTCAACCTGAAGTACGTTCAGCGGATATGTAAACACATTCCGGAATTTGATTGAATTCTGAATCACTTTCCGTGTGTCGAGAATGGCATCTTGTTGGGTGATTTTCAGCAGTAAATCACGTGTCTTGTAAAAATCGTCCATAATAAACTGATGATGGCGTTCCTGGTCACTCCGTTCTGCATATATGTTGCTCGTGAGAGGATGGTTTCGGGCTATTTCCCGCTGTGCATTGTCAATAATGGTATTAAAAAAGCTCCAGCTTTTGTACCAGTTTTGCAGGGTCTCAAGTATATCAGGGTCTTCCTGAAGTAATGGTTCTAGAGCGGCTCCAAGGCCAAACCAGCCCGGGACATTATACCGAACCTGTGTCCAGCCAAATACCCATGGGATAGCACGCAGATTATCAAACTGTAAACCGTTTTCACCTCCCCTTGAGACCGGTCGTGATGCGATCGGCAGATTACCAATATGTTCAACCGGTGTAATTTTTTTGAACCAGTCCCAGAATTCCGGATGGTCAATAAGGTCCCTATAGGCAGCCATTGAACTGTCGGATATTTTATCCATAATCTGTTCGGTTCCATCACCTTTCTCTAAAGCTTTCTGACCCTCTCCGGCGGTAACGCGTGCAACGGCGTTAACAATCTGCTCAAGATGCCGGCGGGCAATTTCGGGTAGTGAGTACCGGAACGATATAATCTCTCCCTGTTCGGTGAAACGAATACGCCCGTTATTACTGATGGACGGCAGTGCCAGAATTGCCCGGTTCGATCGTCCGCCGCCGCGCCCTACTGAGCCACCCCGGCCATGAAATAGCCTGAAGTCGATCTTATGCTTCTTCAATACTTTACCAAGTCTGAGCTGAGCTTTTTGAAGTGCCCAGTTTGCCATCCAGTAACCACCATCCTTGTTGCTATCGGAATATCCCAGCATGATTTCCTGGAAACCGTTTCGGGCTTTCACATGCTGCTCGTAAATTTCATCTGTCAGGATCTTCTCCATCAGTTCTGAACTGCGGTCCAGGTCATCAATTGTCTCAAAAAGAGGCACAATATCGATACTGCTGTGCACCTTTTCGCCGTCCCATCTCCATAAGCCGGCTTCTTTTGCCAGAATAGCCACTTCAAGCAGGTCACTTACATCGTGTGTCATGCTAATGATATAGCTTCCAAACGAGTTTTTGTCCACATCTGTCATCGTTCGGATCAGCTTAAAAACTGAAAGAATCTTTTCCGTGCCGGATTTAAGTTTATAATCAACCGGGCTGAGCGGCCTGGGGTTGCGTAATTCACTTGTCAGAAGGTCAAGTTTTTCCTCTTCGTTAAGTTTGGTGTAGCCTTCTTTCACATGGGCAACTGATAGAAGGTCTTCAACTGCTTTTTCGTGAATCTCACTGTGCTGCCTGATATCAAGTGCTGCGAGATGAAATCCAAACGTTTTCGCCCGTATCCTAAGGTCGTTAAACTGACCAAAGGATGCTACATCCTGCAGCCCGCTTTCAATGAGCGAGTTATAAATTAAGTCAAGATCCTCTATAAAATCTTCTGCTGAATATTCTTTAGCGGTATCAATGATGGTCTGCTCATTTTCTCCAATAGCCGAGAGCAGCCGTTCAAGGCGATGCATCATATGGGTGAGCTTTCGGCGATAGGGTTCATTTTTGTAAGACCGTTTGAACCGGCCGCTGAGCGGAACTTCTTTATCATCCTGTTTCAACGATTTCAAAAAAGCCTCGGGTACATCAACAAGATTTTGAGAGATTGAAAGGTATCGTCTCGTCTCCCTCAGCTCTTTGAGGTACATTTGGAGGGTTATTTTTCGGTGCTCAGTCAGCGTATTCCAGGTTACGTCACGCGTTACATTCGGGTTTCCGTCGCGATCGCTGCCAATCCACGACCGGTATTTAAAAATAATTGGCAGGTCGGGCACTTTACCATATTGCCTGTCGAAGGCAAATCGTATATCATCATAGAGCCTGGGTACTGTACTCCATATTGTATTGGTAAAGAAAAAGAGGCCGTTTTCCACTTCATCCTCCACCGTTAATCGTTCCGACCGAACTTCATCCGTTGAAATCAGGAGAGCAATTTCATTTAAGACCTGCAGTAAAATTCCTTCCTTTTCATTTGGGGTTAGTCGCGCATCATCCAGCTTATCAATCATGGATGTAATATTTTCCTGCTTATTCAGAATACTCCGCCGCCGGGCTTCTGTGGGGTGAGCCGTAATAGTTGGCTGAATATCGAGCTTTTTGATGAGCTCTAGCGATTGTTCGTAGCTGTAGCCGTTCTTTTTAAATCCACTCAGCAGTTCGGCAATACTTTCCGGGCGCGGATGATCCTGGTCTATCTTCTTAGCTCGTTCGCGATTAATCCGGATAATTTCATGCTGCTCAAGAGAATTTACCAGATGGAAAAAGATGGTGGTAAGCCGTAAGAGGCTCGTGATTTCATCAAGCTCCAGTGAAGCTATTTTTTCCTGAAGCTCTTCGTTTGCTTTGCCGTCTTCTTCAAAGGCCTCTGCCGCTTTTTGCGGTAACGTTGATGATAGTTCCCTCAGGGAAGTAGCGCCTTTTTGCTCCAGAAAATCTTCCAGAAGGCCGGTCAAAGCAATCATTTTTACTGTTAACGGCTGGCTGATATCTGAAGATGTGGCAAATTTTTCAATCGTCTCTTTCCAAGTCATAAGGATGCAGGAATTTGTGGTTTTTTATTGATAGCCTATTAGATACCCATTCTGCAGCTTAATATCATCTTGATGAGGATAAAATTCTAAATAAAAGCGCTTTCAATGTCAGTTGTTTCGATATTATCCGAGATTTTAGATTAGTATTTACGATTAATAAGTAAAAAATTAAACCAGTTTTTAGAACCACGGAAAAAATGCGTAAATAGTGGCAGTTTTAAAACGACCCGAAGTCGTGTAAATAATGACCCATTTCAGAATTTGAATCCTCATGATGAAACGCCATCGAGATGATATTCCGCGCGCATCCAAAAAAGAGATTTTTGGATGGGCTATGTTCGATTTTGCAAACCAAGCCTACACGCTCCTGATTATCACTGTGATTTTTCCGGTGTTGTTTACAACAGTTATTGTAGGGGATGCGGGCGATGACTACCGGCTTGGAAATCTGCTATGGAGTGTTGCTCTGGGACTCAGCTATTTTATGGTTGTTTTAAGCGGGCCTGTGTTTGGGGCTATCATGGACTATTCTGCGCTTAAGAAACGATTTCTGTTTCTTAGCTACGTATTGACAATTGTGGCAACATCACTTCTCTATTTTGTTGAACCGGGGATGATTGTTTTGGGTGTGATACTGATTATCATTTCAAACTTCGCTTATGCAACAGGCGAAAGCTTTATCGCGGCATTTCTGACCAGCCTGGGCCCGCCAAAAGATTTGGGGAAGATATCAGGATTTGGATGGGCATTGGGTTACATCGGCGGTCTATTTTCTGCCGGATTTGTGATTGTTTATTTAGGGGACGCAACGGCTGAAAACTTTGATCGAATTCGCTGGGTAGGGCCATTTGCTGCTGTCTTCTTTATGCTAGCCGCTATTCCAACATTCTTATGGGTTAAAGAGCCTGGCAAACGAAGAGAGCTTCCGAAAGGCGAAACACTTATATCTATGGGCTTTGTTCGCCTTGGCAGAACCATTCGTGAAATTAAGCAGTACTGGGACCTGGCTGTTTTTCTTGTTTCTGTCTTCTTTGCAATGGCGGGAATCTATATCGTCATCTCGTTTGCATTTATTTATGGTGATCAGATTGTAAAGTGGGATGAGAGCGTCCGCATACTGATGTTTGTGATCGTTCAAATTACCGCGGCGATTGGAGCCATTGTGTTTGGCTACATCCAGGACAGGATTGGGGCCAAACTTACATATAACCTGACTCTTGGCCTTTGGTTTCTTGCTGTGCTGGGAATTTGGGGCGTCACAGACTTCACGGTCTGGTTTAACTCCATATTTGCTACAAATATCGAGGCTCAATATATGTTCTTGTACATCGGTGTGCTGGCAGGATTGAGTTTGGGATCGAGCCAGTCGGCAAGCCGTGCTCTTGTGGGAATATTCTCTCCGGAAGAAAAATCTGCAGAGTTCTTTGGCTTCTGGGGATTATCGAACAAATTAGCTGGGGTATTTGGAATTATTGGCATCGGTCTCCTTCAGGCACAATTTGGTCTGAAGACCTCCGTGCTTTTTTGTGCCGCGTTATTTTTACTGGGAATTCTCGTGAACATTTTTGTCAATGAGCAGCGGGGACGGCAGGTTGCAGATCAATATGAAGGGTATGACATATAGCAGATACTGATAAGAGTAAGCTTTTATATGTTATATTTTCATGTTTATTCGCTTTAATCCAATAAAAAACAATGACTTGTGAATTAATTTTGGTTTAATAAATTAATTCTTTGAGTGAGGGGTATCGTTAACCCGGAGTAGTTGAAAAAACCTATTTTTGGATTTCTGACTAAAAAAAGATGCATTTAATGCTCAGAATGGTATCTTGAGCAAGTTTTGACAGCAACTATAGAAGCTGTTTCAAATTAATCTTTTGACGAATATCGTTTCGTCATTTAATAAATAACTAACTGACAAATTGGAGTATATTTATGAGCAGAATTGAAGAAGTAAAGAGCCTGATGACTGAACTCGAAGAAGACATGGAAAAGTTTTACGATAAAGGAAATAAAGCTGCCGGTACAAGAGCACGTAAGCAGCTACAAGACCTTAAGAAACTCGCTCAGGACATTCGTCTCGAAATTCAGGCTAAGAAAAACAAAGAAGATAATGCTTAGTTGTTAAGTCTGTACAGTTTTAAAGCCACGCATAGCCGTGGCTTTTTTTTATTCAAGGAACGTAAGGACAGTGGGTTTGCATTGTTATTAACAAGAGTTAACTAACCCCTTATCTATGGAATCACTTCTTTTAATTTCCGGAATTTTTGTGTCACTAATTGCCGGATATGGTTATTACATCATTTTTACAAAAGAACAAGCTGAATTTGAAGAGAAGAGAAAAAAAAGTACCAGGTATCGTACCAATGAAGAGTTCATCAAAAGCTAATTGACGTTATTTATGGTTTTCTATCAGCTATACAAAGCGTAAGTTTGGAGTAAATTATTAGTATAGATTGAATGGATAAATCATCTTCAAAAAAATTAGCTCCGGCTATTATAGGCGTCTGGCGATGGGGCAGTGCAATTGGTTATCTTTTTCTGCTTGGCTTGCCCGTTATTTATTACTCAATTTTCGGGATGCAGAATATTCACTTTTGGCTGCTGATAGCCATAAGCCTGGTTGTAATGGCATTGTGGATCACTGCCGTATTTATCGTACCTCCAATCAGCTGGACTCGTTGGAGATACAGTATTAACGAGAATGAAATTGATCTTCTGCGAGGGATTATTGTAAGGAAAGAGACACTTATTCCGCTGAGCCGCGTACAGCATGTAGACACTCGGCAGGGACCTCTTTTGCGTTGGTTTAACCTGTCGTCCGTAACAATTTCAACGGCTGCCACAACGCATGAAATTCCCGGACTTGATGACGTGATCGCCGACAAGGTTCGGAAAGAAATTTCAATGTACGCAAGACTTGCTGAAGAAGATGTATGATTTTCAACGGCAACATCCAATAGCAGCTATCAGTCGTGCTTTTACGATGATTCGCGGCAATCTTATCACAATCATCGTATTTCTGTTCATCGGAGCCCAAAGCGAGTCATTTTCTTTTTTATTGATGATCGGTGGCGGCTTTCTGCTGTTGATGATTTCTGGTGTCCTGGATTGGTGGCGTTTTCTGTTCAAGGTTGAAGAGGGAGAGATGCACATCAAACGCGGTATTTTTGTCAGAAAGAATATTTATCTCACAAAAGACAGGGTTCAGGTTATCGATATTTCTTCTGGAGTGATACAGCGTTTGTTCGGACTGGTAAAAATTGATATACAAACGGCCGGATCTACCTCAAGAGCCGCCATAATTGAAGCCGTACCGCTTGAAACGGCCAAAGAAATAAAACAAAAACTTAGTAGGAACGGGAATGGCCAAGCCGAAGATGAGCAAGCTAAGACAGATAGCAACCGGGTAAATGTATACGGCCTGCCCAATAAAGATCTTTTAATTGCTGCCTCAACATCAGGACGATTTGGAATCGCACTTTCTGTTTTGGGAACACTTTTTTCGCAAATTGAACCCGTAATTCGCGAATCGAACCTTTTTGAATACCTGTTTTCGCTCTTGCCCAGCCAGACCGATACGTTTATGATTATCACCATAATTGTCATGTTTGTAAGCGTGGCCTGGCTTATATCATTTTTTAGTACTCTATTTATGTATGGAGACTTCAGCCTTGAAATTAATGACGATGAAATGATAATCTCAAGGGGTATACTTGAGAAAAAGAGAATTACGGTTCCTTATAAGAGGATCCAGGCTCTGTTTGTCACCGAGGGCATTATTCGTCAGCCTTTGGGCTACTGCTCTGTTCATATACATAGCGCGGGATATGGAGATGAACAGGGATCAGGTGCAATCGTTCTGTTTCCTTTGATCAAAAGGGATAAAGTGGAATCACTGATAGAAAAAGTTGTGCCTCATTATGATGTTTCCCTTCCGGGAATTACACCTCCTAAACGGGCTCTCCGTCGATATATATTCAGGTCAGCGGCAATTTTAACAGTAGTAACCGCCGTTCTATACTGGATATTCTCACTTACAAACTGGATATGGCTCATACCGATTCTTTCGGTCTGGTGGGGCTGGCTAAAGTATAAAGATGCAGCAATCGGGTGGGACGATGCCAACGTAGTGATAAGTAACCGCAAACTGGCCAAAAACATCGCTATCGTAAAACGGGATCGAATACAGGATGTCTCAGTATCAGCAAGCTGGATACAGCGCTTCAGAAATTTATGCAGTACAGATGTACATGTTGCGTCGGGAGATCACGGTAGTTCGTTTTCTATAGATGATATAGAGGAGAGTGACGGAGAGCGTTACTTGAATGCCATAAACTCAAAACTATTAGTGGAGAGACAGTTGCCGACAATGAAGGCATCAGAGCCTGTGATACTGCCGGGCTGGTAGACGTTTTTTATCTTACTTTAAGACAGGATTAGGCAGAAGGATTTTCGACGCCGTTGATTGCAGATTTCAGATCGTGGATGTTTACCGGTTTAATCATGAAAAATGAATTTTGAACCTGCGAGGCTCTTTTTCGTGTATTCAGATCAGACTGGCCGGTGATATAAATAACCGGTGCGTTTGAGTGGTTTCGAATCTGTTCCATTGCCTGAATTCCATTGATATCATCAGCAAGCTGGATATCCATAAAAATCAGGTCCGGGTTATGTTTCTGAATAGATGCCACGGCTCCAGAGCCGGTTTGTGAAATCTCTAAAACGTCTAAATCCAATGAGTTAGCCATTTTTTCCAGTACAATGCCTAAAAGCTGATCGTCTTCTACTATTACTACTTTTTTGTTCATGAATTTATCTTATCTCTGCTATTTAAGTTGACTCAATGTATTGCTTTTTGCCTACGGGAGGGGTTAAAATTTTATAAGATATGAAACTGTTAAACGACTCTAAGACTCAGGACAAAATGCAATATGATATCTAACTGAAGTAATAGTTTAACATATAAACAAAAGAAAGAGGGCTTTACAATACAGACCCGAAAACTCTGACAAACAGCGTGCAGACGCGTAGGTGACAGCTATCGGACGATTTCATCGTTCTCATAAAAAAAGCCATATTCTCTCGAATATAGCTTTTCATCATAAAATCAGCGATGCCTCGATGCCTTCTTATGATATTGAGGCGATCGGCTGGCCTTCGGCATACTCTTCAATCGGCACGCATGTACACATCAGGTTTCTGTCGCCATAGGCGTCATCCACGCGGCTAACCGACGGCCAAAACTTGTTGAAACGGAGTTCCGGAATTGGGAACACGGCTTTTTCGCGAGAGTAAGGTCGATTCCATTCATCGTTCAGCGCAGTTCGCATGGTATGCGGTGCGTGTTTAAGAACATTGTTTTCAGAATCGGCATCGCCATTTTCAACTTCTCTGATCTCTTCCCGGATATGAACCATGGCATCACAAAATCGGTCCAGTTCAGCTTTAGATTCACTTTCAGTCGGTTCAATCATTAATGTTCCGGGTACCGGAAACGACATAGTTGGCGCATGAAAGCCGTAATCCATCAGGCGCTTAGCCACATCAACAGATTCAATGCCGGCGCTTTGCTTGAATCCCCTTAGGTCAACAATAAATTCATGAGCCGAATGACCGCCTTTTCCTGTGTAAAGAATAGGGTAATGGTCTTTGAGGCGATCCTTAAGGTAATTCGCATTCAATATGGCAACCTCAGTTGCACGGGTCAGGCCGGCCGCTCCCATCATGCGGATATAAGCGTGCGAGATAGTGAGTATGCTTGCGCTGCCAAAAGGGGCGGACGCTACGGCATCAATCGCCTGGTCACCGCCGGTGGAAACAAGCGTGTGACCCGGTAGAAATGGACTCAGCTTTTCAACAACACCGATGGGTCCCATGCCGGGACCGCCGCCACCGTGAGGAATACAAAACGTTTTATGCAGGTTAAGATGGCAAACATCGGCCCCGATCTGTGCCGGTGATGTTAGCCCGACCTGTGCATTCATGTTCGCACCGTCCATGTAAACCAACCCGCCATTTTGGTGGATTTCTTCACAAATTTCCCTGATGTCTTCTTCAAATACACCGTGGGTAGAGGGATAAGTGACCATCAGGGCAGCCAGGTTTTCCTTGTTAGCCTCAATTTTATTACGGAGATCGTCAAGATCGATATTTCCCTGATCGTCGCACTTTGTAATCACTACTTTCATACCAGCCATAACGGCACTTGCCGGATTGGTACCGTGTGCTGATGAGGGCACTATGGTTACATTTCTGTGTTCGTTGCCATTTGCGATATGGTATGCACGAATGGTCATAAGGCCGGTATATTCACCCTGGGCCCCGGAGTTTGGCTGGAACGACATTTTATGGAATCCCGTAATTTCGCACAGCCAGTCGTCAAGCTCCTCAAAAAGCTTATGATAGCCTTCTGCCTGATCAGCGGGTGCAAACGGGTGAATTTTTCCAAATTCAGGCCATGTCAGCGGGATCATCTCAGAGGTGGCATTCAGCTTCATGGTACAAGATCCAAGTGAGATCATACTGTGGGTCAAATCCAGATCTTTATTCTCCAGCATTTTCAGATATCGAAGCATCTCATGCTCGGAATGAAACTCATTGAATACCGGATGCTCGAGGTAAGCTGTTTTACGCTCCAGGTGTTCCGGGTAATCAACATCAATCAACTCCGACGCTTTCTGAAGGTCAAAGGCTGAGTTAGTACCTGTCGCTGAAGAAAAAATGGACAGTATATCTGCAACATCTTTAAGCGTTTTGTTTTCATCGAAAGATATGCCAATAGTACCACCGTCGTAGCGCAGATTAATTTTGTTCGATTCAGCTTTTTTGCGGATCTCATCAATGACGGACGAATTGTCGACCTGCAGCGTTAAGGTGTCAAAAAACTGCTCGTTCTTTACAGTGATGCCCAACTTTGAAAGTCCGGCTTCTGCCAGTTTTGCAAGTCCATGAACACGCGAAGCAATTCGTTTTAATCCTTTTGGACCATGATAAACAGAATAGAAACCTGCAATCACAGCAAGCAATACCTGGGCCGTGCAAATGTTTGATGTTGCTTTTTCACGCCTGATATGTTGCTCGCGCGTCTGAAGGGCCATCCGGTACGCGGGGTTGCCTTCAGCGTCTTGTGTTACCCCGATGATACGACCCGGAATTTGGCGTTTAAACTCGTCTCGTGTTGCAAAAAATGCGGCATGAGGGCCGCCATATCCCATGGGCACACCAAAACGCTGGCTCGATCCAACAACAACATCGGCTCCCATTTCACCGGGGGATTTCAGCAGTGTAAGGCTTAGAAGGTCGGCAGCAACCGTTACATATACACTGTTCTCATGAGCTGATGCGATAAGCGGAGTATAATCTTCAACAGACCCATCAGATCCCGGGTACTGTAAAAGGATGCCAAACAATCCAGGGTCCGTCACATCCAGATCGGCGACGGGTCCAACTTTCAATTTGATATCCAGCGGGTCGAGCCTGTTTTTTAGAACAGATAATGTTTGCGGGTGGCAGTTTTCACTGGCGAAAAATGTGTTCGCTTCCTTTCTCTTTTTTCCTTTTCGTTTTCCATGAAGCATGGACACGGCTTCTGCAGCTGCTGTGCCTTCATCAAGCAGCGAGGCGTTGGCAATCTCCATTCCTGTTAGGTCGCTGACCGTTGTTTGAAAATTAATCAAGGCTTCAAGCCGTCCCTGCGCGATTTCGGCCTGGTAAGGAGTGTAGGCCGTATACCAGCCGGGATTCTCAAGCACGTTTCGAAGTATCACATTAGGTGTGATGGTCTCGTAGTAGCCCATCCCGATAAATGATCTGAAAATCTTATTTTTAGACGCTGTATTACGGACATCCTCAAGGTACTCATCTTCGGCAAGGGCCGGTGGAAGGTTAAGGGGCTTGTCCAGCCTGATTTTCTTTGGAATTGTTTCACCAATCAATTGGCTAAGGCTGTCCACATCAGAATGCTTAAGCATTTCTTTTATTTCCGCTTCTGATGGCCCGATGTGGCGATTTTCAAATGGTTCTTTCGTGAACTGTATTGGCATAATTGTAAAAGCTGCTGTTATGATGATTCCGACGCCCAATCAGAACAAAACGAATGGGATAACGGTTTCTTTTTTCAGAAAAATTACGGAAGAAAAGTACCGTTTAATTGTCATTATTTAGCCTGTTGTACTTCGATAAATTCAAGCTTTAAAGATAAGATTTTTGCAGTATCAGAAAACTAATTTCGATATACATTTTATACTGTATTAGCGACGTTGCACAAAACCGTTGTAATCCGTTGAGCTGTACTATTGTAAGACGGGAGACGTTTTGCGAGATGTGAGACAATAACTAATATCCATCAAAGATTTTTACATAATGTGTCTTGTAAAATCTCGCCATTAATGCTAAATAATGGCATCGTCAAACTGTAACCGAATAAAGCACATATATGACTGTATTTTTTAAAAATATCATAGCAAGTTTAGCTGTTTGCCTACTTGCAGTTACTGTACAAGCACAGGACATTACAATTCAATTTGAACCTTCAGAACCGATTCTTGAAGTGGGAGAAGAACTTCAGCTGAAAGGAAAGGCTGTAGATGCGGAAGGTAACGTGCTTTCAGAAGATCTCAGATTCTTTTCGCGAGCCAGGAATTCTGTGGGTATGAGCCGTGATGGTTTGATGACCGCAATGTATCCCGGCACATTCACAGTGTCGGCTCTATACACTGATGACGATAATAACAGGGTGATCGAAAATCTTGAGGTAACTATAAATTATCCGCCGCTGGAGTCGATCACATTTACGAATGTACCAGACCGAATGTACACAAATACCGCACTTCAGGTTGATTTGGAGGTGATGGACGAAGCAGGTCTAACACGAGAAGCAGCAGATGTAACATTCAGCGTGAATAATTCACTCGCCAATATTGATAGATTTGGTCTTTTACAGTTGCAGGAACCGGGACTGGTTACACTGACCGCATCAGCTGAGAATATTGAAACGACAACCCAACTTCGTATTGTCGAAAATCCGGTAAGGTCTGTAGCGATTGGCAACGAGGTGATGGAAGCCCGAACAGGTGATGTATTACGGATAAATGCCACAGCGTTGGATAGTGATGGAAATGTGGTTGCGGATGCACCGGTTGAATACTCTTTTATTGCCCGGCCTGATGATACCCTGGGCCAAAGTGCCGAAGGGCAGGTAGCGCAGGATGGGAGATTTGTAGCCAATTTACCGGGCTATTTCACGCTAATTGCAAAAAGTGGAAATTCGGTTGCCAGGCAGACAGTTCGAATCAATGAGCGCAATATAAAAATGCGGCTTGAAATGGTTGGACACTCACTCGTTAATAGCGTTCACACATCCGACCTCTGGGTTTGGGAAGGGCAGGATGGTCGTGATTATGCAATTACAGGGACATGGGGCGGCAGCGGTGATACCTACTTCTGGGATGTGACCGATCCAGCCAACATGGTTCCAATTGATACTGTAACTGTTGATGCGCGTACAGTAAATGATGTGAAAATTTCGGACGACGGATCGCTTGCCGTCATTACACGTGAGGGAGCATCAAACCGGCGAAACGGTATTGTGATTATGGATGTATCTGATCCTCATAATGTGAGTATTATTTCGGAATATACGGAAGACCTTACCGGCGGTGTTCATAACTCATTTATCTATGAGAACCACGTATACGCCGTCAATAACGGCCGAAAATACGATATCATAAATATTGATGATCCGGCAAATCCCTATACGGTCAGCCAGTTTGAGCTGGATACCCCCGGCCATGCCATCCACGATGTGTGGATCGAAGACGGTATTGCATATTCGTCGAACTGGAGCGATGGAATTGTAATGACAGATGTAGGCAGTACGCCGGAAGCAAAGACTCCCGAGGGTCATGAGCTTGGTGTGGGATCTCCATCAAACCCGGTGAAGCTCGGTCAATATTCGTATCCAAGCGGCTGGAATCACGCGGCCTTTCCTTTTAAAAGCGAAAGTACAGGTGATTTTTACGTAATCGCAGGAGATGAAGCTTTTCCAAGTGGTATTAATATTGAAAACGAGCCAACGGTACCGGCCGGGTGGCTTCACTTTGTAAAATTTGATGGATGGGAGAATCCGGAAGAAGTAGCCCGTTATGAAATTCCTGAAGCAGGGACTCACAATTATTGGGTTGATGGAGACCTTCTGTATATCGCCTACTATAATGCCGGGCTTCGCATCGTGGATATTTCCGGTGAACTGATGGGGAATCTTTATGACCAGGGGCGCGAGATTGCTCACTACATAACAACAGATCATGAAGGGTATGTGCCAAATGCCGCGATGGCATGGGGACCGCAGCCACATAAGGAACACATTTTTGTATCTGACTGGAACTCGGGAATTTGGTCTTTCCGGTTGGTTGAGGATTAATTCAAAGACTCAGTTCAATGAATTATATTTCAATTATTTAGAAAATAGTCTCCCCTGACAAGGGGAGATTTAAAGGGGGTGTCCATCAGAATGTAACACTGTGATGAACAACCCGTTTTAAAGGGAGCCTTATATTTTATCTAATTCAGGAAAAACAGGATTATCATGAAAAGACTATTTATCACGACTCTGTTTACATTTCTTTTATGTTTGATATCCGTTCAGCTTCAGGCACAGCAATACAAATTTTATGTAGCCGCTGAATCTGAAGACAAGGTATACAGGGTTTCATTTGATGCGGAAACGGAATCAAGCACCATCGAAAACACGATTTTGGTCGGAGAGTATCCTACCGAAAACGAAGGACCTCATGGCATCGGCGTTGATCCGTCGGGCGACTATTGGTTTGTGAGTATGGGGCACGGTGTGCCGTTTGGCCACCTGTATAAATATGAAATCGGAACCGACCGGAAGATTGGCCGTGTGGAGCTGGGAATGTTTCCGGCTACTCTGGATATATCGCCTGCTACCGGCTGGGTTTACATTGCTAATTTTAATCTGCATGGTCCGCACGAACCAAGTTCTGTGTCTATTGTTGATGGAACAACCATGGATGAGATTGAACGTATTGAAACGGGCGTGATGCCACACGGCAGCCGGCTGAATACTGATGGGACCTTGCAGTATCATGTGTCGATGATGACCGATGAGCTTTACGAACTTGATGCGATAGAAATGGGCGTTAGCCGCGTATTGAAATTGACGGATAGTGATTCTGGTACTGCTATGGATCACGGGATGCATCAAACCGGCGATGGCACAGAGAAGGGTATGGGCGATCATGACAATCAAAACTCACATCAGCCCAAAGTAAAACCTACGTGGGCCAGCCCAAATCCGGAGAAACCTCATGTTTATGTAGCAGGCAACGGAAATGATAAAATCTACGTGGTAAACATCGATTCCTGGACAGTATCTGATGTTTGGGACTCACCCGGCAAAGCGCCGTATAATCTTGAACCCACACATGCGGGTGACCGGCTGGTTGTAACGTACAAAGGGGAAGGAGCCGTGGGTATTTGGGATACAAACACTGGTGAGCAGCTTAAAAAAATTGCAACAAGCAGAAAAGTGACGCATGGAGTGATCATCTCTCCCGACGATAAATACGCATTCGTTTCATCTGAGGGTATTGGCGGAGAATCTGGAACAGTTGATATTGTTGATCTTCAGGCGCTTGAAATAGTAGATGTGATTGAGGTTGGAAAACAGGCGGCCGGTATCACTTTTTGGAAAATTGACGAATGAAGGCGTAACCTTTCCCGATGAGTCAATCGATTAATAAATATATTTTTAGCCTTGGCTAAAATTTGTATCTTTTCTTGAAATAAAGACTTGGAGAATAAATGGGCTGGATACCGGAATGGTTTTTCGATTTAAACCCGCTTTTACAGGCACTGATTGGTGGGCTGTTTACTTGGGGAATGACATCTGTGGGCGCTGCAGTTGTATTTTTCACGAAAAATGTCAGCCAGAAAGTACTCGACAGCATGCTTGGCTTTGCAGCTGGCGTGATGATAGCGGCAAGCGTATGGTCGCTTATCATTCCCTCAATTGAAATGACGGAAGCAATGGGTGGAATTGGCTGGGTTCCGGCAGCATCCGGATTCTTAGTTGGCGGGTTATTTTTAAGGGTGTGTGATGCCTTTCTTCCCCATCTTCATATCGGGCTTCCCAAATCACAAGCGGAAGGTCCTAGCACGAGCTGGCGACGGTCAACACTTCTCGTTTTGGCAATTACAATCCACAATATACCCGAAGGCCTGGCGATTGGCGTTCTGTTTGGCGGGGCCGCAGTTGGGATTGACCCAACAGGTACCGCAACCATTGCCGGTGCCATTGCGCTTGCAATTGGTATAGGGATTCAGAATTTGCCTGAGGGAACGGCTGTTTCGGTTCCCTTGAGAAGAGAGGGAGTGGGAGTCGGAAAAAGCTTTTACTACGGTCAGTTATCCGGTGCCGTAGAGCCTGTCTTTGCAGTTACTGGAGCACTTGCTGTGATTTATGTACAGCCTGTTTTGCCATTTGCGCTAGCTTTTGCGGCCGGGGCAATGATTTACGTTGTGGTTGAGGAACTAATACCGGAATCCCAGCATCATGGAAATACAGATCTAGCCACGTTAGGAACGATGGTTGGATTTGTAATAATGATGACTCTCGATGTTGCGCTTGGATAAAAAATGATCATCAATAACCGGTCCTGATCAGATTAAGCAGTTAATTTACAGGCTTTCAGCACATCTATCTTTGCTGAATAACCTGGCCATGCTTTTTTGCCTGCCGAATCACATTTCCAGATGTAACGGCATAAAAAGGTGTAATAGGAAACCCTGTTTTGCGAATAGCACGGGCTGTCCATTTGTTGGAGGTGTTTGGAAAATAATATCTTCCTGTTGCCTCAAAAAATATGCTGTTAGGATATAATCCATCGGCAAAAACCTGTGCCTCTCCATCAACCCGCTGGAATTGGTTTGATATGTACTCAGCCAGCTTTTCTGCACCCGGTTCTGTTACCATAACTCTTATGACAGTACTGGACGGAAAATATCGATCAACCGGACGATCTATGCCCACAACATGAAGCACGCTGGCAGTCGGGATAAAAGCAGCACGAATCATGAGCCAGAATCCTGCTTCGCTGTCCGTATAGTAGCGTTTGTCTCCCCAGCCGAACATCAGATGAGAAGTATTTGGTAGTCTATCATGATTTGGCAGTTGCGGTTTGATGTACTCAGATTCAATAGCAATTCCTACGTGCCAGCCATGGCTGATGATATAGACTGGAATCGGCCGTTTGTTTTCATCATCGGGGTATAGAGATGGAACCGGACCTGCACACCCTGATAATATTAGTATGAGAATAATCGGTAATTTTTTCATAGAGAATAACACCTGTTAGTATGCCTCATCAAAAACACATGCGGAAAAACAGGATTAATAACCCTTGTAGCGATCAACCCGATTTAACAGCTCCATACTTGAAAGCATCCGCTTGTAATTTTCCAGAATTAAATCTGCAACTTCCTCCGGTTCCGTCACAGAGGCAATATGGGGCGTGATAGTGATGGCATCCCGGCCCCAAAACGGATGTGACTCCGGGAGGGGTTCTTTTTGAAAGACATCAAGTGCGGCGTGATTTAGTAGTCCCATGTCCAGGGCATAAATTAGATCTTCCTCAACCAGATGCTCGCCACGGGCAACATTAATGAGAAAGCCGGGGCTGCTGAGCTTTTTAAATAAAGACAGGCTTAATATATCGGTTGTTTCTTTGGTGAGAGGCAGCAAACAAACCAGGATATTAGTGGCTGCAAGGAATGGGTCGAGCTGTTCTTTTGAATAGGTGACCACATTTGGAATCGATTTTTTAGAATTCGACCACCCGGACACATTAAAACCGTTCTCGGCCAGGCGAACAGCCACTTTCTTACCGATGTTGCCGAGCCCCATCACGCCAACCATTACATCTTCTTTTTTGTAATGTACGCGGGGTTTCCAATCGGCCCACACCTGTTGCTTATTGTAGTCGTGAATGTGGCGCAAAATGGCCAGGACCGAAAGCGTCACAAAATCACACATCTGGTCGGATAATGTGGGGGCAACTACACGGGTAAGTGCAACATGCTGCGGTATTGAGTCATCTTTAAGCAGATGATCGGCGCCAGCTCCAAGGGATGAAACAACCTTAAGATTTGGATACTGAGAAAACTGATTTTTTGGCTGTTTCCACGCTACGGCAAACGACACTCGTTTACGAGATTTGATATCGGGCCAAATTTCAACATCGAGATTGCTGTCGAGATCCATCAGCGCATCCCGGTAGGGTTCCATATTGCGTGTTCTTGAAATAAGCATAATTGACATATAGGACAATCTTATTGGTTATGGATCTGACAACTGATCATCAGGCAAAAAACTCTAAAGTAATTGTAACCCCAGTTCGATTCATCATCTTTCTCAATTATTCAAACAAAATTTTCCGCTGACTGGCGAAGATATTACTCCATTTACCTTCGCTAACGGGGTGCCTATCGATATTTTTTACAATCTAACACATCCCCAGGAAATCCTTTATATAAGGCTGTTAAAAAAATAACGAATTAACAGTACAAGAGATTCGTGATATCTCAAAACTCGTGCATCTCCGTGACTTTATGCCGTTGTGGCAAAAAATTACCGGATAGTATATTTTGATCAACAGTTTCATCACAACCTCATCAGCGGGAAACACTTTTATTCATAATTTAAGATTCGAATTTGAGTCTATAGACAATATTTATAAAAAACTTACTTCGCAACAGTCTATTTCCATGTCAGGAAATAAACCTGAAGCTCTCGGAGCAATTAAAATGCCGTTTATACTGTTTCGGGCCAGTAAGTTAGAGTAAGCATCACAAGTGAAGAGAGCATTGATTTGAAGGGTATGAACTGTATAGTAATCTGTTCTCGGTATTAAATGAGATTGTTAGATATAAGCTTTGGCAAAAAATCATCAAATTAATATTGCGGCGATGACTATATACACATATATTTTACATATAAACAAACCCCAAGTATATGTTACACCATCAAATGATTCCCGAAAAAGCGAAAACCCAGTCACTGAGAAAGAGGCAATCAATGGAGACGGGATTTCCATCACCTGCGACAGATCATTTAGAAGACAGGCTCAATCTCCATGATCATCTTGTTCGCAATGAGGCAGCTACATTTTTTTGCAGGGTTAGGGGAAATGAGGATGAAGAGCTCGGTTTCAAAGATGGCGATCTTCTGATTGTGGATCGTTCACTGGCGTATAAGCATCACTCACTTGTAGTAGCGATTATTGATGGCGAACAGCGCGTTTGCAGGCTCTGGAATAAAGGAAGACACTGGTCGCTGCAATTTGGTGATAACAGTTTTCATCATTTAGATCAAAACGGAGAGGCCCAGGATATTTTATGGGGCGTTATTTCCCATGTTGTGCACTCGTGCCTGTAAACGACCAATATTTTGCTCTCAAATGATGCTGATTAGATGTGAAGATGTATTACGCACTCATTGATTGTAACAACTTTTACGCATCGTGTGAGAGGGTATTTGATCCTGCGCTGCAGAATCGGCCCGTCACCATTTTGTCCAATAATGACGGATGCGTCATCGCCCGTTCAGCCGAAGCCAAAGAGCTCGAAATTCCAATGGGAATACCTGAATTTAAAATCAGGCCGCTCATCAGAAAGTATAATGTTGCGGTGCGCTCATCCAACTATGCACTATATGGAGATATGAGTCGGCGGGTGATGGAAACACTTCAAACTTGTACGCCAAATCTCGAAGTCTACAGCATTGATGAGGCCTTTGCTGAACTTTCAAGCAGTTATATGGACTCTCTGGAAGCCTACGGCCAATATATCCGTAAGAGGGTGCTTAAATGGACAGGAATACCAGTTTCAGTAGGAATTGCATCAACAAAAACACTCGCTAAACTTGCGAATGAAACGGCGAAAAAATACAAGTCACTCAATGGTGTTCTCGTACTCGACCAGCCTGAGAAAACCGAAAAGGTGTTGAGGCATGTACCGGTAGGCAATGTCTGGGGAATTGGACGAAATTATACCAAAACGCTTGAGAAACACGGTATACAGTCTGCATTTGATTTGAGCCTGCTTCCCGATTCCTGGATCAGGCAGACGATGAAGGTTACAGGTTTACGGACAGTTTGGGAACTGAGAGGAAAACCTTGCTTAACGGTAGAGCAGACCGTTGAGCCAAGAAAAGGAATATTGAGCTCCCGTTCATTTGGCCAGCCAGTTCGGAACCGGGAAGATTTAAATGAGGCGGTGACCCTATTTGCAAGCCGGGCGGCAGAAAAGTTAAGAGCGCAGCAATCAGTTGCGAGTACGATAACGGTTACCCTGGTAACCAGTAAATATGCAAATGAAGGCAGCCAGTATAAGTTTGGACTATCCGTGAGTCTGCCAAATGCCACGGCGGACACAACTGTATTTTCAAGTGTATCAAAGATGGCAGTCAACCGACTATTTGATCCATCAAAGACGTATAAGAAGGCCTGGGTAATGCTGACAGGAATTGTGCCCGAAAATGAAATCCAGGCGAACCTGTTCACCGAAACCGGCTATAGTTCAAGGATGCATAAACTGATGGAATCGATGGACGCCGTTAATGCCCGATATGGTAAGCAGACCATGGGAGTTGCTGGCGCCGGGGTGGGAGAAAATCAAAGCTGGCGTATGAAACAGGAGCATTTGAGTTCCCGCTATACCACCCGCTGGGACGAGCTGATGGAAGTATGAGACAGAAGTAACCAGGTGCGTTGATGACTCCGTTTTCTCAAATGAAATGTCCCTTAACCCTGAGTTCGCCTAATTTCTTGAATTTGAAAAGTTTCCTTAAAAAGATAGAATATTCCTTTGTATCTACTTTGAGAGAGAGTGAAAATAATTAACCCTCCCCACGCCATCATTTTGATAGTTCATCCTTTATATCTCCCCGCTAATAAGCCGCTTTATGTAAGATAGCGAATGACCGGGCTCATCTTTTGAAGTTTCATACAAAGGGCCAGAATGAGCCCGGACAGGATGAATTTTTAATGATAATTATTTCGTTTATTCTATAAAGGTGTACTGTAATATTAGTTTGTATTTAAGAACAGACAGAAGAGATGAGTAGTGATTATCAAAAATTACAAGAGTATGTGAAAGAACTTTCTGAGAAGCTTGTACCCAGAGATGCTGCCCATCCTGAGAATTTGAAGAAAGTGGCGGATTATATAGAAGAACGACTGAAGAGTTTTACGGATAGAGTTGAGAACCAGCCTTATTCAGCAGATGGTATGACTGTTCGAAACGTGCGAGCCTTTTTTGGACCTGAAACGGATGATAGAATTGTGGTGGGCGCACATTATGATGTTGCCGGCCCGTATCCCGGCGCCGATGACAATGCCAGTGGTGTTGCGGGATTGCTGGAACTTGCGAGGCTGTTGTCTGATGAAGAACTGCCGATACAGGTTGAATTGGTTTCTTATCCTCTTGAAGAGCCGCCCTATTTTTATACCAAAAAGATGGGAAGCTATATCCATGCAAAATCACTTAAGGATGAAGCTGTGAACGTTAAAGCAATGATTGCTCTCGAAATGATTGGCTATTTTTCGGATGATGAAGGAAGTCAGTCCTACCCGCTGTCACTGCTTCGGCCGTTTTATCCATCGGTTGGAAATTACATTGCGGTGGTAGGCAAGATGTTTCAGAAAGGACTCGTGCGGAAGGTGAAGAAAGCAATGAAGGGTGTGGCTTCGCTGCCGGTGGAATCAATCAATGCACCTAAGCTGGTACCGGGAATTGCTTTTTCTGATCATTTGAACTACTGGCGGCATGGGTTTCCTGCGGTGATGATCACAGATACAGCCATGTACCGGAATCCAAATTATCATTCACCGACTGACACCGCCGGTACACTTAATTATAGAAAAATGGCGCAGGTAGTAGATGGGGTGAAAGAATCGGTTCAAAAACTGGCTAAGGGTGAGTAAAGTAAAAATCCGCAACGTCTGCAATGGACTTCACGGATCTTGAAATAGAGATCATTTATACAGTTTATCCGCTTTGGCGGCCCAGATAAAATCGTTGTCGCTGAGCCCGTCAATGGCATGTGTATAGACTGTAACATCTACGTTGCCCCAGGTGAGCACGATTTCGGGATGATGCCCTTCCTCTTCCGACATTTCACCAATCTTGACGGTAAAGTCCAGCGCCTGTTTAAAATTTTCAAAATCATAACTTTTCGTGAGATGATGATTATCCACCAGGTCCCAACCTTCGTCCAGCCGATTGTAATAATCCTGAAGTTCCTCTCCCTTCAGAGGAGGAATATCGCCGCTACAGGGTTCACATTTTTACTCGGTAAGTTCTGCATCTTGCTTGTTCATAGTGTTAGGTAATTTAAGTGAGTTCTCTTGTTTTCGATGTACCATAACAACAGCACGGGTGGAATTTGTTCCGGAAGGAGATCCATGAAGTATCTAAAATATTCATAAATCTTGACTGCTGAAGGGGTCATTTGTGTTTGTGAATTACTTAACCAAATTGAATGATTGATGAGTTCAAAAAAAGGTGCATCGTTCCTCCAGTGGGCACTTCCGAAAATGGGTTACCGGTGGGACGGTTTTCGGAAGCCGCGAAATCAGGTGCTCAGCCGCATTCGGGACAGGATACAGGACCTTGGATTGGCAGGCGGATTTGATGAATACAAAAGGTATCTGGACAATCACCCGGAAGAGTGGGATACGCTCGATCAGCTTTGCGATGTCACCATCAGTAAATTTTTTCGCGACCGGAAGGTGTGGGACTATCTGCGTGATGAAGCTCTACCCGGGATTCTTAATGATGAACCTGCATCGATCTGGTCCGTTGGCTGCTGCAATGGGGAGGAAGCATACAGCCTGGCAATCATCTGTAAACAGCTGGCAGAAAAGACGGATAGAAATATAACCTCAAACGATATTAACATCCTTGCCACAGATCGAAATGAACAGGTTCTGAGTCGTGCAAGGAAAGGCTGCTACCCGGCGGGGGCGTTAAAAGAGCTGACGGATGATGAGATCAGCACTTACTTCAGGACACTCGATGATAAGCACGAAGACGATTACCAAATTGAGGAGAGATTAAAGAAGTTCGTTGACTTCGAAAAGCGCGATATCCAGGATTCACTGCCTGACCAAACCTTTGACCTGATCCTCTGCAGGAACCTGGTGTTTACCTATTTTACCGAAGAGCGCCAGGCAGAATTCCTGGACAATTTAAAACCCCGCATGAAAAAGCCGTCGTACCTGGTGATCGGTAGTAATGAATCCCTGCCCAAACCTGGGTGGCTTGACGTGGTGAGTGAGACGCATCGGGTGTTTGGGGTTTGATGACAATGTTTAATCCCATGAGAAATTATCATATGCTCTTTCTTTCAAATGCGGTAATTCTTTGCTCATTTCTTATGATGAGAAAGTGTAAGCTGGGTTTGTTCTACAATCTCAAACCCGATCCTATCAGGCATATCTTTCAATTTCTTGTCTGCCGGTATACCTTTTGTCCTTGCAATGAGCAGGAGATCTCCGCTCGCGCTGATTGTAAATAAAACTCCAAACGCTGTGAGACTGATTATACCATAAGTCATACCAAAACCGATTGGGATAAGACCTAATATTATCAGTGGCATAATGGCTCCGATCCTGAAACCGGGAACACTGATTGGTTCTTTGATATGGACAAATGGAATGCCATGCTGATCGTCGAATCCAAATTTGACGCCCTTAAACCTAGAGGGTAAAAAGAAAGACAAGAAAACATTCTTGGCTTTATGAATGTTTGATAAACTTCAAAGTTATTTATACGATTTTGAATTTTCTCTAAAGATAGAAAACTTTTCCAATAGCAGGGACGAAAGAAAAACTATAGAAATAAATATTATTATTTGAAATAAAAATTCAGTTAACGAATTGTTTTGAAATTCGTAAAATTTTGGAATGATATGATTAATTATCCTGAAAATAATTATAGATACTGTAAACAGTATTACATAAAATAGAAAAGGTTTTTTAGGTGGAGAGAAACTGATCATATTTTATTTTCTACAATTTATAATATCCCAAGAATCTTTTTAAAAAAGATTCTTGGTTTAGATTAGTAATTAATCTTCAATTAGTTTCACGCGGAATATGAACCATCTGTATAACCCTCTAATTCTTCAAGAACTTTATTCGTAGGTCTTGCCTTATACCAATAAATAAAATCTTTTGTCTTTTCGCATACCCAATCTGAAATCGGTCCGCCTGCTGATATTTGTCGAAGTTCATCTTGTTTTAAATGTCTCATAAATATATAATTTTTAGTTTTAAATGTTTAATTTTTAAGAACAGCCACATTCTGAAGAAGAAACTCCAGTAACCACACCGTCAACTACTTCAACGGTAAAATAACCCACTATTGCAGCAGCAGCAGTATATCCTGCCCAAGCGAGTAATACTGGGACACCACCATCAACATCAATTAACTCTTTACTATTTAATTCTTTAAGATTTTCCATAATATTTGATTTTTAAATTAGAAATTAACTATACAGCCAATCTTTTTTGATTGCACTTATATAATACCCCACCTCACTGCACCTATAAATACAGTGAAAAATAATTCCTGGAATTTTTGCCGCCGGATACTTTTTTCATCTCTTCAGTTTCAATTTCTGACTTAAATCCAATGGTTACACGGCCGGGGATTTCGTAGATATAGCTTCGCCTTCGCCTGTCATATCGAATAGGGCAGTCGAGTTCTGTTCTGAGCTCGTCCAGGAAAATGTAGAGCCATCGTTCAGAAATATTCAGCTTTTGCGCCAGCTCTTTTGGGGGGCCGGTAGATTTGCGGCGAATTAAGGTGTCCATGCGTTCAATTCTGTTGATGTAATTATAAAGTGCCATTAGTTTGCTCTTTGAGTTTAGATTTCCATGATGCTCTCTTTCAAATCCCCATTCAAAAACGGGAACTGGTTGTGCCATAGCTTCAAATAGTGCTTTCCCTGCGTCAAAAGCTCTCTGTGTGAGCCCTCCTCAACAAGCACGCCTTTCTCCAATACGCAGATCTTATCCGCTTTGAAGACCGTACTAAGCCTGTGTGCAATCAAGATGACGGTTTTGTCTCGTTCACGCAGGTAATTGATTGTTTGCTGTACGTATTGCTCTGAGGCTGAGTCAAGTGATGATGTGGCCTCGTCAAGGATGAGTATTTCCGGATCTTTATAGAGCGCTCTTGCTATCGCAATCCGCTGTTTTTGTCCGCCTGACAGTGACGCACCATTCTCGCCAAGGTAGGTCTCAAACCCATTTGGCAATTCTTCAATAAATGAGAGTATTCCAAGTTTCTTACATATGGTGATGATTTTCTCCAGATCCGGATCAAACCTGCCGACTGCAATATTATCAATGACGTTTCCGGCAAAGAGGTCAATCTTCTGGGGGACAACAGAGATGATTTGTCTCAGGCTTTGCATATCGATATGAGCGATGTTTAAATCACCGATGGTAACCTGCCCGGAATCAATCGGGTACATTTTCTGGAGAATGTTCACGAGCGTGGTTTTTCCGGACCCGCTTTCACCCACAAACGCCGTTACTTTTCCATGGGGAATAACCAGTTTCAGTTCTTTAAATACATCAACCCTTGAACCGTATCTGAAATTGACATTCTGGAATTTTATGTCTCCAACAAAGTCTTTTGTCAGCTCTACTTTTTGACCCTGCTCCTCTTTTTCAAGGTCCATAATTTCAAACAGCCGATCAGCTGCAATCAATGCATCCTGAATGACCCTGTTCATACCCACCAGCTCACTCACCGGGCCGGTGAAATACCCGATAACGGCGTAGAAGGAGAGGAGCTCCCCCGGCGTGATATCGCCCGCAAGAACGTATGTAGCGCCTACCCATAAAAGAATAATTGTAAAGATCCTTGAAGAAAACTGTGATGCATTTCCTGAAAACACAGAATTTAAACCGGATCGATAAACCGTTTTAAGCAGTCGCACAAACCGGGTTTCTGTTTTTATATTCGCAAAGTTTTCTAACCCAAACTGTTTAATAGTCGAAACAGAATTGAGAGACTCAACGAGCTGTGATTCCAGATCAGCAGCGTTTTCCATTAACTCCCTCTGGGTCTTTTTGTTCAGTTGATTGGTAATCAGGTAGATCAGTGAATAGACTGGAATAATCGCCAGCATCACAAGCCC
The DNA here is from genome assembly GCF_038150125.1 of Rhodohalobacter sp. 8-1. Taxonomy (NCBI): domain Bacteria; kingdom Pseudomonadati; phylum Balneolota; class Balneolia; order Balneolales; family Balneolaceae; genus Rhodohalobacter; species Rhodohalobacter sp. 8-1. Next base: position 102,145 of record NZ_JBBVMF010000012.1, read on the forward strand.
AAGTTTCCAGTAGTAGGTAAACATCAGCCCGAAAGAGAAGAGCACTATAAAAATATTAACGACAATATTAATAGCGACGTCGTTTATAAATGCCCTTATTTTAACAGCATCATTTATTCTTGAGATAATTTCGCCTACCCGCATTGTATCAAAAAAACGTTGAGGTAGCTTCAATAGATGTTTGTAATACCCAAGAATGAGACGGGCATCGATTAGCTGGCCGGTTTTCAGCGTGAACACGGTTTTGGCAACGCCAATAAAAATTTGGAGCAGCACCAGGGCGATCATGCCCACACCAAGCAGATTTAGGAGGTTCCGATTTCCATCTATTAAAACATGATCAACAATGATTTGAACATAAATGGCAGTTGAGAGACCAATAATTGTAAATACTGCCGCGCCGATTGTAGCCTGAAGAAGGACTGTTCGGTGAGGTTTGAGCAAAAACCACAGCCGGCTTATAATAGATACTTTTTCGTTGCGGGCAGTGAATGATTCATCGGGCATAATCAATACCAACACACCGGTCCACTGTTTTTCAAAATCTGCGTGCGCCAGCTTGTGGAGTTTTCCATCCATCGGGTCCATCACTTCAATGAATTTATCTGTCGCTTTGTAGATCACTACGAAATGGTGTAGTGTCCCTTTTACGACCACATGGGCAATGGTGGGAGTCGGTATTTCAAACAGGCTCTCGAATTCACCTTTCACACCTTTAGCAGTAAACCCGAGAGTCTCGGCCGCTTCTATCATTCCAAGGATATTAGTCCCCTTTTTATCAGTAGATGCGTACTGCCGGATTCTTGAGATAGGCATTTCAAGTCCAAAATGGGAAGCGACTGATGCAAGACAAGCGGCACCACAGTCGGTGATATCGTGCTGTTTTACTCCGATTTTTCTCTTGTTCATAGTGACGGATGGTTAGGTATTTGATGATGTCATTTGATCTTCGGAAGTTGACCAGGACGGATTAAGCCAGTCATCCATATTATTATAAAGAAGCTGAAACAGGCTCCGGCGGCTGATAATAAATCGGGCCTGGATAGTCATTCCTTTCTTTAGTTGTCCTTTGAAACCATTGGATAGCTCCAGAAATGACTGGTCGATCGAACAGCGCACTTTAAAAAGGGGGCTGTTTTCAACCAATATCATGTCGGATGAAATGCTTTTAATCTTTCCGGATGCAGTACCCCATTGATTGTGGTCAAATGCGTCAACCTGAAGTCTTACGTCCATATTTTCACTAAGCAGGCCAATATCATTTGGGGGTATGTAAACTTCCGCTACGATGGTTGTGTCAGGAGATAATTCAGCAATAACCTGGTTCGTATAAATGAAGCTGTTAGCAGATAAACTGTTCAAATTTTGAAGTGTCCCTGAGGCCGGTGAAAATACCTCATACATTTTTTTCTTATTCTTTAGCTGAGACTGCTCAGATAGCAACTCTTCTACCTCGGTCTGAAACGCAGCTCCATCAAGACTCCACGTATTTTGTTGTTGTTCCAGGAAAAGCTTGAATTTATTCTCTTCCTGCTGAAGCAAATATTGACTTTCTTCCAATACTAATAGGCTTGTGGCACCTTGTTCATGAAGATGTGTTTCCCTCTCGAACGATCTTTTCTTCTGATCGATAGTCTCGCGATAATTCAGCAACTGCTGCCTGAATTCAAGGGCAGCTCGTTTGTATCGTTCTGTTTTTAAGTCAGGTGTAAACTCAAAAAGTCTTACTACATTTGATTTTAAAAGATTGATATCGGAGATATATGTATCCAGTAGCTCCTTCCGGGATTGAATAAAGCGGAGCCTGTCCCTGATATCTGCATCATCAAGAATGGCAATAACGTCTCCTTTTTTGATGTAGCTGTTTTCACCAACGGTCATCGATACAATATTTGCTGAAACCGGGGAAACGATTTTCATGACTTCATTAACTGGCCTTAGCATTCCCTGACCGCGTATTCCCACATCAACTTTTATGAAAGGAAGTGCACAGATCACACCAATAACTGAAAGTACAACGGATGAGTAAATCAGTTTTGATTGTACCGTATGTTTTGAAAAGTTACTTTCTTGTGAATTATCTATAATCTCTTTCGGAAATAGTTCTTGTTTCATTTTTATGTTTCCCCGTAAACCTGCTCTGTTAATTTTTAGTAGTATTCTCCCAAATTTTAGTAATACCCTTTTACTTATGAGTCAATTTGAGTGAATTCCTTACAGAATTTTTTGGGAAAAATAGTTGGGGAAAGATCAATAATTCATAATCAATTGTTGTAGTTAATTGAGCTACAATCAGTTATGAGTGTTCTTTTAGATCTCTGAAGGCAGGATTTTGATATTTGGCAAATTTGCAAGAATTTAGATTTCATTCATCTTGGCATCAATCTGAATGCAGATGAAGAGATAACCTTTTATATTTCTGCCAAAAAAGTTGTGGGTTGGTGGAGATATTTGTGAGCATTTTATTCAATTATCTAAAACATTTATCAGCTCAAATCTTATAATTCAAAACTAAAAACTGATTCACTTCCATTTCCCATTACCATTTAGTATCGTTGGCACTGCTCGATACTTCACAGAATTAGATTGATGCATGCTCTATATTCAAAATAAGTTATCTAACACGTTTTATGCCCTCCTTGCTTTGCCGGCTACCGCCATGGGATTTGCCCTGTCGGTTCAGATTGCAGCGCTCAGCTGGCTGCTTACCTATCAATATGGTCTGGAGATTTCTGATATCGGGCTGGTCTGGGCAACCGGCCCCATTGCCGGTATCCTGGGGCAGGTTATTATCGGGATTATTAGTGATAACGTTTGGGTTTGGAATGGCCGCCGCCGCGTCTTTATCGTCATTGGCGGAACACTTGCTTCATTGATGCTGCTTGCACTTCCGAACCTTGGCGTAATCCAGGCAAGTCTGGGTCTCGAAGCCATTCTCGGTATCGCCATTGTCATATCCATGATTTTGGATCTTTCCATTAACGTCTCCTTCAATCCCACGCGCTCTATTATTGCTGATGTGACTCCAGAAGGAAGGGAGAGAACGAAAGGCTTTACCTGGATGCAGACCATTTCGGGGACGTTCGGTGTGCTATCATACTTTATAGGCGCCACCGTCGGAAATATTGAGCTGATCTATTTTGGGGTTTTTCTTGTATTTCTCTTCTCCGTGATTCCGCCGTTTTTCATCAAAGAGCCAAAGTACCTGGGGCGTTACGGCGAGAACGAAGCTGACATCGACAAAGAAGAAAAAGAAAGTGACATTCCGGGCAGCGTCAATGATGCGTCCCTGGCAGAGATCATAAAAGGCATTCGACCGCTCTGGGGATTCTTGATTTACGGGATTTATGCCATCATACGCCGCCTTAGCGGCTTTGAAGTTCCGGGCTACTATTTTGAAATTTTTGCCCTCGGGCTCTCAATCCTTCTGATTGTGCAGGCATTGTTAAAATCAGAAGAGGGAAAAAGTAAAGAAGAAGCGGGTAAAATTGGATTTCAAAAAGTACTTGCTGCCCATTCATTCTCCTGGATTGGGGTCCAGAGCATGTTTATCTATTTCTTCGCTTTTGTTGATTTCAGGATGCCCGGCATGGAAAATGAGGATATAGGCACGGTCGTAAACTGGAGCTTCTTCTCTCTGAATCTTGTAGCAGCTATCATTCCTGTGCTTGCACTTGAACCTCTTGCCAATAAGTTTGGACGCGTGAAAACCCACGCCACGTCATTGATTATAATGGCAGCAGGTTACCTTGCTATCGTTTTTATAGGCAGTTCACCTTATGTTGTATACGGCTTGATGGCAATTGTTGGTATAGGATGGGCGTCGGTGATTAGCCTGCCGTTTGCCATCATGTCCCAGAAAATTCAGCAGAACAAGATGGGGCTATATATGGGGCTGTTTAACCTTTCTGTGGTTTTGCCCCAGCTGGTATCGAGTTTTGCTGTGGGAGACATCGTGGAATCAGTGGAAAATAAAACCATCTTAATTATCATTTGTGCAGTTACGGTGGCCTTCTCCGCCGGCGCATGGTATATGGTTAAGGAACCTGAGGATGATCAGACCGATAACCCGGTACTGAAAGACCGCGACATTGAAGAAGAAAAAGATAGTACGGCAAATTAATCGCCTAAAACGTTGATTCATTGTCTGAATCTCTTATTTTCAAGCAATCGATTTTGAACCTCTGAATAAAAACTGACGGATACTCGTGGCAAAACCCAATGATCAGTCCCAAAAGAAAACGCCCTCTTCTGAAGGTCAGGGAACGCTGTTTGATAAATTTCTAAACGGAATCGAAAAGGCCGGTAATAAGCTGCCTGACCCAGCCATGCTTTTTTTCCTTCTGCTGGTTATTGTATGGGTACTGTCTGCATTTCTTTCCCCGTTCGATTTTGATGCGGTTCACCCGCGAACTGGTGATGAGCTTGTTATCAATAACCTTCTCACAGGAGAGAATCTTGCAAGTTTCCTGGCTAATATGGTGAACACGTTTGTGCTGTTTGCCCCGCTTGGTATTGTGCTTGTAGCTATGCTCGGTGTTGGTGTTGCGGAACATTCAGGCTGGATTGATGCGGGCCTGAAGAAACTTCTCGGATTTACACCAAAATCTTTATTAACCCCAATGCTGATCCTGATTGCGATCGTCAGTCACACTGCAGCAGACGCCGGGTACGTACTGGTGATTCCTCTTGGAGGCGTGATATTTTATGCGGCCGGCCGACATCCGCTGGCCGGTATTGCCGCTGCATTTGCAGGCGTGAGCGGTGGTTTTTCAGCAAATTTTATACCGTCAGCCATCGACCCGCTACTGATGAGTTTCACGCTGGAGGCAGCCAGGATACTGGATCCCACAATTGAACTCAATCCGCTGAACAATATCTACTTTACAGGCCTTTCGAGCATTCTGATCGTTTCGGTCGGTTGGTTCATCACAGATAAAATTGTAGAGCCGAGGCTGGAAGGAATTGAAGTTGACGGAGATGAAGATGAAATGCCACAGCTCGAGACTGTGTCCGGCAGAGAAAGCCGGGCGTTTTGGCTCGGGTTTGGCGCAATGATTCTCGGTATTATTGGTCTGTTTTTGTGGGCCTGGCCGGAAGGTTCAGCACTCCGTGATCCTACTTGGGACAACCCCGAAGTTAGCTCCCTTTTTTCCTTCAATGCGCCTCTGATGCAGGCCATCGTGCCTCTGATTTTTATTCTTCTGTTGATTCCAGGCGTGGTGTATGGCTACGCCTCAGGTAAGTACAATAGCTCGAAAGATATGATCGATAACATGACCAAGTCGATGCAGAGCATGGGCTACTACGTCGTGATGGCTTTTTTCTGCGCGTTGTTTATTGATGCATTCGGGAAATCAAATATTGGTTTGATGGTGGCTTTAAAGGGCGCCAATGTCCTTGAAGCGCTGGCGCTTCCCGGCTCTGTCACGATTGTTGGTATTATATTTTTGAGTATGATCGTAAACCTTCTGGTTGGATCTGCATCCGCCAAATGGGCTCTGATCGCTCCAATCTTTGTTCCTATGCTGATGCAGTTGGGCATCTCACCGGATCTTACTCAAGCTGCTTACCGAGTGGGCGACTCCGTATCAAACATTATCACTCCACTGCTGCCGTACTTCCCGCTTGTGGTGGTGTTCTGCCAGCGATATGTGAAGAAGACCGGTATCGGAACTCTTATTTCCATGATGATTCCCTATTCCATTATCTTTTCGATTACATGGACTATTTTCCTTCTTATTTATTGGTGGATCGGAATACCGCTGAGTTTTGAAGCAAATTACGTGTACCCGGCGCCTTAATCAGTTGCTTATTCAGACCCGAGCATTTCCGGCGGCTGCCGGACTTCTGTCAGCATCGGTGCACCGTAGTGATTTTTCATCGGATGAATTCGCTTCATCCGGTGAATTATGCGAGCTATAAGTAAATCATGGTATAGAACTGAGAAGTATTGCTCCAGATAGGACCTGCAAGACCGCGAACGAAGAGAGCTGCTGGCAGAGTCTGGTCTGAGTATTGACTGCGAGCTTTTGATTTGAAGACGCCGACCTATCGACGGGAATATGCCCCTTAAAAACTCATCTGATGACGCTAAATTGTCGGATGAGGGTCTAATCAGTTCTGCTGATACCAAAAATAGAAACTCCACAGGCGCTCTCTTAGATGATCAGCAGCCTGAATCTGCTTTTCCCCAATAACCTTTATTAAGCCATTCTTATCATCTCTGAATAGTGCAACTTGCGTCCATCTTCTGTATTTCTTGAATACTGTTCATGCCAGGTGATAAAAATGGTTTGACATAGTTTTAATTTGAATGACGCATTACTAAGTGATTGAGCCTTTTCGGGGATTTCAATTTTCAGAAAAATTATCACTACATCAAACCTCAATTCAAAATCAAACCAGCCCCATGAGAGAGCTATTTATAGACAATGTTTCTAATCTATCACGCAGACTTAAGCCTATAATTCAGAGTATACTCATCCTTACGCTTTCGCTGATAACATCGCTGTCATACGGTCAGATTACCGTCACAAATACCGATGATTCAGGTACCGGTTCATTACGATGGGCCATTGATCAGGCGAATGCAAATCCTGATGCGAGCGAGATTGAGTTCGATATTCCAGGCAGTGGTCCTCATATCATCCAGCCGCAGACAGAATACGCATCATTTTCCGCTCCAATTAATATTGATGGCATGTCAGAGCCTGACTACACACTTGGCACACCAGCCATCGTAATTGATGGAAGCCAGATTGAAGATGGGGCCGGGCTCGTGTTCACCGGCAGTGCAGGTGGCAGCGACGTCGGTTCCATATCGATCATCAATTTTGAAAATTCTGGGATTCGAATAATCGGCGATGCTGTAACCATTGAGGGATGCTTCATCGGAGTTGACCCGGATGGTAATGAAGGGCCAAATGGAGTAGGTATTAGTGTCGTAAACTCAGTAAATCACCAAATTGGCGGAACTTCGATTTCGAGACGAAACGTGATTTCTGCAAATAGAGTAGGAATCGATTTCGAACCAGGAAGTGGCCTCAATACAGTTGAAGGAAATTATATAGGCACAACAACCGATGGGACTCAGGCACTCGGCAACAAATTTAATATTCGGATAGGGGGCAGCCATGACAATATAATAGGAGGGACGACGCCCCTTGAGAGAAATATCATTTCAGGAGCTTACCTTGAAACAGTTAATGGAAGGCAAGAAGGCGGAGCAGGAATCTTTCTCACAGCCGGCACTTCATCAAGTAACACTGTTGAAGTGTCTACAGGTAATATAATTACAGGTAACTATATAGGAACTGACGTTACCGGATCGGTTGCATTACCCAATGGGAGCGGCGGTGTGCTGTTGCTGGTTGGGTCAACTGATAACCAGGTTGGTGGTGAGAATACAGGAGAAGGAAATGTAATATCCGGAAATGGTCAGTATGGAGTATACTTTCAGGGAAATCCGGAACTCCAGGTGAGCAATAACACCGTACAGGGAAACTATATCGGAGTTGATGCTACGGGTACGGCTCCTGTTCCAAACAATATTGGAGTCTTTTTCTGGGCTGATAACAGTTCGAATATTATCGGAACAAACGGGTCAGCTTCCGGTGGCAATGTGATTAGCGGAAATAGCACGACGGGTATATTAATCTTAAATGGTGAGGACAATGTAATTAGCGGGAATTATATCGGGACGGATTACACGGGTATGGATGCAATCCCGAATGTTTTTGGTATTGAAAATCGCGGAAGCGGTGGTGTCATTGGCGGGACAGGTGCTGAAAGCAGGAATATAATTTCAGGCAACAGAAACACAGGTATAAATCTTGCACAAGCTTCAAATATAGTAGTGGAGGGAAATTATATTGGCTTAAACTCTGATGGCGACGATGCTATAGCAGGTCAGAGTCTTGGGCTAAGGGTCAATAGTGGCTCAGGACACACCATCACCGGAAATACGATATCAGGACATGAAAATCAGGCTATTAGAATAGATAATAATGTGAATGGTGACGTTGGAGCTGAAAATATTACGGTAACTGGCAACATGATCGGAACTGATCCTACTGGCAGTTCAGTAATTGGTAATGCAGGCACAGGGATCGATGTTGTGGGATCATCAAATAACACAATTGGAGGAGAACTTGAAGCTGACAGAAATATTATTTCTGGTAATGGAGGGGTCTTTGATGGAGTGTTTATCAGGGCTACCGGTATCACGCTTTCATCCGGATCAAACAACAATACAATAAGCGGCAACTACATTGGATCTGATGCAAATGGAGATTATGCTGAGGAGTTTACAAATTCATCCCACGGGATCCTGATCAGTTCCGGATCGTCAGGAAATATCATCGGCCTCGACGAGGGAGGCAACGGTGCAGGAAATGTGATATCAGGAAACGGAGCTCGAGTTAATGGTAATGGGATCTCTGTTACCGACAACTCGCTTCAAAACCGAATATCAGGAAATAGCATCTTTAACAATGGAGGAACGGGTATCGATCTGGGTGACGATGGCACGACGGCAAATGATGATGGAGATGCCGATACGGGCCCCAATCAACTGCAAAATTACCCGGTAATTGTCAGTTCATTGTATAATTTAAATAGTGATGAACTTACAATTGAGTATTCAATTTCGTCAGATATATCTGAGTCAGACTACCCCATTGAGGTTGAATTCTTCAAAAACCAGGGAAACCGCCAGGGTATTACTTACCTGGGATCTGATTCATATGAAGCGTCTGATGCCGGCACGGTGAAAGAGGTCACAATTCCAATAAGCGGATTAAACACGCTTAGTTTGGGGGAAGATGTCACATCCGTTGCAACCAGCGCAGATGGAAACAGTTCTGAATTTTCAGAGATATCAGAAGTAGTTGAGCTAATTTTACCACCTGGAATCGTGACGCTGTCATCGCCTCAGGATGGTACAACGGATATTTCAGTTAATCCAGGCCTGAGCTGGCAGTCCGTTTCCAACGCAGACACTTATGATGTTCAGGTTTCAACACAATCTGATTTTTCTACAACGGTTGAAGATTTTACCGGACTAACCACGACTCAGGCAAGTGTAGGAGAACTTGCTTATGAAACTGTGCATTACTGGCGAGCCCGGGCTGTCAATGAAGCAGGGCCAGGTGATTGGTCAGAAACGAGGTCATTCACCACAGAGGTAGAAATTACAGATCCGCCGGCTCAGGTAACGCTTGTCTCTCCGGCTGAAGGTGCCACCGATATAGCTCTGTTCCCGATCCTGAGCTGGGATTCTGCAGAAACAGCTGAATCATACACGCTCCAGGTGTCAGAACTATCAGATTTCTCCACATTAGAGACAGATTTTTCCGGTATTACATTTGCACAATTTGAAGTGGGTGAATTATCAACAGGAACTCAGTATTACTGGCGGGTGAGGGCTGTCAACGAAGTTGGTTCAGGCGATTGGTCTGAGGTGTGGTCATTTACAACGGAGGGAGGAGCGACGAACCCACCGGCAAAAGTTACGCTGGTGTCTCCGGAGGATGAAGCACAGGATGTTGATGTAATACCTTTGCTAAGCTGGCAGGCGGTTGATGATGCTGATTCGTATAGCCTGCAGGTCTCAGCATCATCAGATTTTTCAATGACATTTACGGACCTTTCAGATCTGACATCAACACAGTTGGAAGTAGATGAACTTGCTCAGGAAACGACATATTTCTGGAGAGTTCGTGCTGAAAATGAGGCTGGTATCGGAGATTGGTCTGATGTCTGGTCATTTACCACTGAACTAAGCCCGCCGTCAGTGGTAGTTCTTATATCGCCCGAGGATGATGCGCAGGATGTTTCGGTCATGCCTCTCATGAGCTGGGATGATGCCAATGGAGCTGAGACATACAGCCTTCAAGTCTCGACCTCCCCTGACTTTTCGACAACCGTCACAGATCTGACCGGTCAAACAAACACACAGATTGAAATAGGTCAGCTGGACTTTGAGAATGTGCATTTTTGGCGGGTACGAGCCGAAAATGAATCAGGGTTTGGACCATGGTCGGATGTATGGTCATTCACGACAGAGCAGGAACCCACAGAACCGCCGGCAAAAGTAACGCTTCTAACCCCTGAGGATGGATCAGTAGATGTTACAACCAGTCCCGTGTATACCTGGGAATCGATTGCCAATGCTGAAACATATACGCTTCAGATATCTAAGTTTGAGGATTTTTCTGAACTAGAAAATGATTTTACCGAGTTAAGGTCGACTGAGAGAATCATACGTAATTATGACTTTTCAACGCAGTATTTCTGGCGCGTTAGAGCATTTAATGATGGAGGAGCAGGCGAGTGGTCTGATGTTTGGACTTTTACCACCATGGATGAACCTATCACTGTTCCGGAAAAAGTGACGCTATCGTCACCTTCGGACGGTGCGCAGGATGTTGATGCATCTCCGTTACTCAGTTGGGAGTCTGTAGAAGGTGCAGAGTCTTATCGCCTGCAGGTAACTGATGGCACTGACTTTTCCACGATAGTTACTGATTTGACCGATCTGTCTGATACCAATGAAGAACTTGATCTGCTGGCGTACGAAACTGAGCATTTCTGGCGAGTGAGAGCGGTAAATGAAGCCGGCGAAGGAGAATGGTCAGATGCCTGGTCGTTTACTACGCAAGAAGAGCCTATGACGATACCTGACGCTCCGGTTTTAATTTCTCCTGAACAAAACGCAACCGATATTGAACTATCAGCGTCTCTCGAGTGGTCTGCTGCAGATGGAGCAGAAACCTTTATTCTGGAACTATCAGAGAATATTGGTTTTAGTAATCTTGTGGAAAATGCATCAGATATACCGGGCACTACGTTTCAAACCGGAGATTTGAATGGGCTAACCACCTACTTTTGGAGAGTCAGAGCCGTAAATGAGGTTGGCATAAGTAACTGGTCGGAGACCCGCCAATTTACAACCATGGAGGCTACATCTATAACAGACGTTTCTGATGGCATTCCACAATCACTCGAACTTTCGCAAAACTACCCCAATCCGTTTAATCCATCGACCGAGATAGAAATTGGTATTTCGGAAGCAGGAGAGGTTAGACTCACCGTTTATGATATGCTCGGACGCAGCGTTGGTGTGATTGTAAATGAAAATCTGCTTGCAGGCCGCTATTCATTCAGATTTGATGCATCAAACCTTACCAGCGGAACCTACATGTACAGGCTCGAAACCCGTTCCGAAACACGGACACGAAAGATGACACTGATTAAATGATGTCGAAAAAAAGTCCCTGTATCTCCAGCAGGGACTTTATTACTCTGTATATCCATTTATTCTGATGTCAAAAGAGCTTAGCTCTAAGCACAATCTAAGACGTCACTATTCCGCAACGCTCTCTGGTTTCAGCAAACTCTTCAACACCTGTTCACCCATCAGCTCTGTGGAAAGGAGGGTTTCATCATCAGATCCACTATAAATATCACCCGATCGATAGCCTGCGGCCAGAACTTCATCGATAGCCGTTTCAATATTTTTGGCGGCGTTGGAAAGATCCAGTGAATAGCGGCAGAGCATCGCGGCTGATGCAATGGCGGCCAAAGGGTTAGCTTTATTCTGTCCGGCTATGTCGGGGGCTGAGCCATGGACGGGCTCATACAATCCGGTTTTATCGCCGATACTTGCTGACGGGAGCATGCCAATGGAACCGGTAAGCATCGACGCCTCATCGCTTAAAATATCACCGAACATATTACCGGTGAGAATAACATCAAACTGTTTTGGATTGCGGACCAGCTGCATGGCGCAATTATCCACTAGCATATGTGTGAGTTCAATATCCGGATAGTCTGATGACAATTCTGATACTGTTTTTCGCCAGAGGCGGGACGTATCCAGAATATTTGATTTGTCAACAGAACAAACACGCCCATTGCGTTTTTTAGCTGCTTCAAACGCTTTTCGTGCCACACGTTCAATCTCTGATTTTGAATAGACCATGGCGTCAGTTGCAACAACGTCACCATCCACCTCTTTTGTGTGACGGGGTTTACCGAAATATATGCCACCAGTTAGTTCACGGACAATGAGAATATCGGTTCCTTCCAGGATCTCCGGTTTTAAAGAAGAGGCTCCCATTAACGCTGAATATATTTTGATAGGGCGGAGGTTCGTGTAGGTTCCCAGCGTTTTTCTCAATTTTAGAAGTGCAGCTTCCGGCCGATGTTCACTGAGTAGGTCATCCCATTTAGGGCCCCCAACAGCACCAAGAAGAACAGCGTCTGAGTTCAGGCATGCATCAAGGGTTTCTTCGGTTACCGGCTCTCCATGCTCGTCATAGCTGCATCCCCCAAACAGGAATTCTTCGGTTTCAACTTCAACGTCGTAGGCTCCACAGGCTGCTTTTAGAATAGATGTAGCTACTGATGTTACTTCCGGACCAATTCCATCTCCGGGTAGAAGTGCGATTGTTTTCTTTGTCATGAATTAGTCAATTAATTATTCCAAAAATGTGAAATTAAAGTCCCCCTTACCAAAGGCGGAATGAGGGGGATGTTCATCAGGTGTACTAATCAATTTAAAAACTTTTTGGTTGTCACGTAGTACTGAAAACACCCCTCTGTATCTCCCCTTTTTAGGGGAGAGTATCGGTCTTTTAAATGGATGTTAATCCAAATATCAGCTGCCTGCCGCTTCCATCATGCCGGTCTGGCGGGCGTAGGCAAATATACCGCCTGCTTCAACAATATCGGCGACGCTGCCAAGGGGACGAATTTTATACTCTTCATTTTGAGTAATGTTTTTTACGACCTGCTTTTCCTGGTCAATTTCCAGCTCGTCATGTGTGTGAACTTTCTGGCTGAGGTCTTCGAGGCTTTCGTAAGGTACCAGAAATCCGCCATCCACGGAATTCCGGTAAAATATACGTGCAAACGTTGGGGCGATGATCGCTTTTACACCGGCAATTTCAAGGCACGCGGGGGCGTGTTCACGGGATGACCCGCAACCGAAGTTTGGTCCGCCAACAATGATATTGAACTCACTCTCTGTTTCTTCTTCTCTTGTGAGCGGAATGTTTCCCTGTGGCAATCCTGATTCCTCATCTGGTACACCGGAAAGCGCATATTTACCATATAGTTTTCGCTCCTCAGGATCCTCAAGACTGTACACAAGGTGCGCGGCCGGAATAATCTGGTCGGTGTCAATATTCTTGCCAAGGACAAAAGCCTTGCCGGTGATTTTTTTTGATTTGTTGCTCATTTAATTTTTTGTGTGTTTATGAAAATTGATTAGGAAAGTCCCTCTTATCAAAGGGGGATTGAGGGGGATGTTCAATCGGAATTTTGAAACCTCGATGAATATATGATTAAATTCATAGCTCATTTAACACCCCTCTCTGTCTCCCCTTTTTAGGGGAGATTAAATTCTCACATCTATATCACCGTTTCCTGAATAAATACCCTTGGATCGGTAATGGTGCCCGTCACCGCCGAAGCAGCAACAGTATAGGGCGATGCGAGATAGACAGAAGCAGCCTTGGATCCCATCCGGCCGGGATAGTTCCGGTTGGTGGTCGAGATGCAGACTTCTTCTTCGTTCAGGCGTCCGAATGTATCAGACGGGCCACCGAGACAGGCTGCACATGAGGCCTGGCCAATTTTGCAGCCGGCTTCTTTGAAGATATCCATGAGTGTTTGACCAAACATAGTTTCGGTTTCGAGGCCTTTGGCAATTTCAGTTGTAGCTGGAACAATATAGGTATCGATTTTCAGCGATTTTCCTTTGATAATTTCAGCTGCAGCACGGAAATCAGACAGTTTACCACCCGTACACGATCCGATATAAGCGCGTGTTAATTCTGTGCCTTCCAGCTCCTCAGCCGTAGCTTTGTTATCGGGGCTGTGAGGTTTGGCCACCATTGGAACCATATCCTCAAGATTATAAAAGTGTTCACTGTGATACTCGGCATCCGGATCACTAAAGAATTCCTTAAACGGTTTGTTTGTTCTGGCTTTCACATATTCTCGGGTTATATCATCCGTTTCGACGACCCCGTTTTTTCCACCGGCTTCAATAGCCATATTGGTCAGCGTCATCCGGTCTTCCATTGAAAAAGCTTGTACACCTTCGCCAGCGAATTCCATCGTCCGGTAAGTGGCCCCGTCAACACCAATATCACCGATAATTTTCAGGATGATATCCTTCGCCATCAGGTAAGGAGGCATCGAGTTGCCTTCAAAAATGAATCGCATGGTTTCGGGGACCTTCACCCAGAGTTTACCGGTGCCCATAATAAAAGCTGCGTCAGTATTCCCAATCCCGGTGGCAAACTGTCCGAATGCCCCGGCAGTACACGTGTGAGAATCTGTTCCGAACAAAACTTCACCCGGACGGGTAAATCCTTCTTCAGGCAACGCTACGTGGCAAACGCCTTTATACCGATCAGTGCCCACATCATAATAATGAGGCAGATCCTGGTCAGCGGCAAATGCCCGCAGAATATCTACGTTACGATTCGCGTACTTATCCTTTGTGAAAATATAGTGGTCGGGTATAATTACGAGTTTATCTTTATCCCAGACTCGGGCTTTTTCGCCAAATTCCCGCTGAAAGATCTGAATAGCCGGCGGACCGCATACGTCATGTGTCATCAGCACATCCACATCCACCCAGACACTTTCGCCCGGTGTGACTTTAGAATTGCCGCTTTTGTTTGCAAGAATCTTCTCAGTTAATGTCATTCCCATGGTGTGGTACTGGTTTTGTATTGGTTTGATAATTTTTAAATAAAAAAACTGGAACAAGTCCCCCTTAAAAAAGGGGGATGTCAATCGGATTTACATCACTTATTCGAACACCCCTCTGTATCTCCCCTTGTTAGGGGAGAGTTTCACCCACCCGAAGCAATTTTCTGTGGTTCAGGTGCAGGCTGGTCATTCATCATCGATATGATGGAAACCAGGTCGTGATCTTCAACGACTTTCTTTTTATCAGCAAGTCTGGTTACGCTTTGATAGGCGGTATTCAAATCTTCTTTATTGAGATCGTAGCCCATCTCTTCGAGTTTTTTGCCAAGAGCAAATCGCCCGGAGTGTTTCCCGATTACAATTTTGTTACAGGTCAGACCAACTGATTCGGGCGTCATGATTTCATAGCAAAGTGGGTTTTTCAACACGCCATGCTGATGAATGCCGGCTTCGTGAGCAAATGCATTATCGCCGACAATTGCTTTATTTGGCTGGACGCCTTTTCCGGTAATCTGCGCAAGTAACTGGCTGGCCGGGTAGATCTCCTTGGTATTGATATTGGTACTGAAATTCATATTTTTTTTACGGGTTTCAATCGCCATTACAATTTCCTCAAGAGATGCATTACCGGCACGTTCTCCGATGCCATTTATTGTACACTCAATCTGCTGAGCACCGTTCTGTACTGCCGTGAGGGAGTTTGCCACCGCGAGCCCAAGATCGTTATGGCAGTGAACGCTCAGGACAGCATCATCAATATTAGGCACGTTTTCCCGAATGCCTTTGATGAGCTCGCCGAACTCCCAGGGGAGGGCATAGCCTACAGTGTCAGGCACATTTATCACCGTAGCACCTGCGCTGATGGCAGCTTCAAAAACCTGATACAAAAACTCCGGGTCGCTGCGTGATGCATCTTCAGCCGAAAACTCCACATCATCACAGTACGATTTGGCCATTTCCACACCCTTCACGGCTGATTCAATCACCTCCTCGCGCGATTTGCAAAGCTTGTACTTCATGTGGATATCGGAGGTAGCAATGAAGGTGTGAATCCTTGGTTTAGCCGCTTTTTCTACAGCTTTGGCGGCTGTTTCAATATCTATGGGTGTTGTCCGGCAAAGTCCGGCCACACTGCTTTGAGTGATGGTTTCTGCGATCTTTTTGACGGTTTCAAAATCACCTTCAGATGCGATCGGGAATCCTGCTTCGATTACATCCACCTGAAGTTCTTCAAGTTTTCGTGCAAGCTGAAGCTTTTCGGGCTTGTTCATACTGTACCCGGGCGATTGTTCACCGTCGCGAAGTGTTGTGTCGAAAATTTTTATTTGTTTTTCCATGGGTCTATATAATTTGGTTGAATAATGTAGTGCATTGGGTCGGGAGTCATAATTAACTATTAGCCGGACCGGCCAGCAGATCAACCAGGATGTAGATGCCGTGCGTGTTAATGAACCTGTACTTCATCGCGGACCTCCTGTGTGTTCGTCGTTTGCGTTGAATGGTGCATTAAATAGTAGTTCATGCTGTCGGCAAGGGCCTGCCAGCTGGCGTCTACAATATTCTTTGAAACGCCCACGGTGCCCCATGACGTCCCATTTTTACCGGAATCAACAAGCACGCGTACTTTCGCCCCGGTGCCGTCTTTCTCGTTGAGCACTCGTACTTTATAATCTTTCAGGATGATGTCGGCAATGTCGGGATAGAATTTACAGAGTGCTTTGCGAAGGGCACTGTCAAGAGCGTGAACCGGTCCGTTTCCTTCAGCTGCACTGTGCTCAAGCTGTCCCTGAACATTAACCCGGATTGTTGCTTCCGAACGGGATTCACCGGTTGCATCCCGCTCCATGATGACCCGAAATCCTTCCAGTTCAAACAGGTTGGAAAAAGGCTGGGTCATTTTCTTAACTAATAATTCAAATGACGCTTCTGCGGCTTCAAACTGAAACCCTTCGTTTTCAAGACTTTTAAGCCTTTCAACAATCTCAGGTACATTGCCGCCAGAATTCTCAATGTCAAATCCGAGTTCTTTAGACTTATAAAGCACGTTGCTCTTACCTGAAAGATCTGATACCAGTACCCGCCGTTTATTTCCTACAGCTTCCGGCTTGATGTGTTCATAGGTAGCTTCATTCTTCATGACAGCACTCACGTGCACGCCGCCTTTATGAGCAAAAGCACTTCGGCCTGTAAACGGCATGCGCGTATCATGGCCCACATTGGCGAGTTCGCTTACAAAACTTGAAAGAGAGGTCAATTGACTAATGCTGCTCTCTGGAACGCAGTGGTAATTTTGTTTGAGCTGAAGATTAGGTATAACTGAGCATAGATTGGCATTTCCGCATCGCTCGCCATATCCGTTAATAGTTCCCTGAACATGTTCGCATCCGGCAGCAACTGCGGCGACAGAGTTTGCAACGGCAAGTTCGCAATCATTATGAGCGTGGATACCAAGTTTCCCGGAGATGGCTTCTTTAACAGCAGTAACTATGTCGGATACTTCATGAGGGAGTGTGCCGCCATTGGTATCGCAAAGTACAAATGTATCTGCTCCTGCACGTTCAGCTGTTTTCAATGTCTCCAGCGCGTATTCGGGATTGTCTTTATAGCCATCGAAGAAATGCTCGGCGTCATAAATCACCTCTTTACCGTGCTGTTTCAAATAATGAACAGAACTGCGGATGATTGAAAGATTTTCGTCGGGTGAAATCTTGAGTGCCTGTTTAACATGCAATAACCACGACTTGCCAAAAATCGAAACGACATCGGTATCCGCATCAATCAAGAAGCGAATATTTTTATCCTCTTCCGGTTTTGATCCGGCGCGGCACGTGCTGCCAAACGCCACAATTTTTGAGTGCTGAAAGTCCAAATCTTTGGCGAGGCGGAAAAACTCCATGTCCTTAGGATTCGACCCTGGCCATCCGCCCTCAATATAGTCCACTCCAAAAGCGTCGAGACGCTGTGCGATGCGGACCTTATCTTTAGCTGACAGGCATACTTTCTCTCCCTGTGTTCCGTCACGGAGCGTTGTATCGAATATTTGGATTTTTTTGGACATTGATCTTGGTTGTTGGCTATGTTTGAATTTCTGCTTTAGAAATCCCTCCGCCAGCTGGCGGAGGGAAATGGATGTGAAAGTAGCCAAAGGCAGTATTTCATGCCGAGGGGTTTATTTCAATTTTCGACTCGGAAGCCTCTTCGGGCACACCCCTGATCGATCGCTGTATACTCTCGATCTGTCCCCTCTCGAGAGGGGATTGTCAAACTCACTCCGCGGTTTCAGCCTCTTTTTTTGATTCCGATTTCTTTCCGTCATCAATCCAGTTCATCATTGAGCGGAGTTCTTTACCAACTTTCTCGATCTGGTGATCGCCGAGGCTGTCACGCATTTTCTTCATGTTGGGCATGTTGTCGGCACTTTCTTTCATCCACTCTTTGGCGAATTCGCCTTTCTGAATTTCACCTAGAATATCTTTCATTCGTTTTTTCGTATCGGCATCAATGACCCGGTCACCGCGGCTGAGTCCGCCGTATTCAGCGGTTTCACTCACGGAATAATACATACCTTCGATTCCGCCTTCGTACATAAGATCTACAATAAGTTTCAGCTCGTGCAGACATTCGAAATAGGCGATTTCCGGCTGATAACCTGCCTCAACGAGAGTTTCAAATCCTGCTTTTACCAGCTCAGACGCTCCGCCGCAAAGCACAGCCTGCTCACCGAAGAGATCTGTTTCTGTCTCTTCTTCAAACGTAGTTTCAAGAACGCCGGCACGGGTTCCGCCAATTGCTTTAGAATAGGCGAGGGCAGTTTCTTTAGCTGTTCCGCTTGGATCCTGGTAGATAGCAAACAGGCAGGGTACGCCGGATTCCTGGGTAAAGACGCGCCGCACCAGGTGGCCCGGACCTTTTGGAGCCACCATAAATACATCAACATTTTCGGGAGGCACAATACCGTCAAAATGAATATTAAATCCGTGAGCAAAAGCAAGGGCATTTCCTTCTTCCAGGTTCGGCTCGATATCAGTTTTAAAAACATCTGCCTGGTGCTGATCCGGAATCAATATCATAATGATGTCACCTTTCTTAGCAGCCTCAGCAGTTTCAAACACATCCAGTCCGGACTCCGCAGCTTCGCTCCAGGACGAGCTGCTCTTTCGCAGTCCAACGACCACATTCACGCCGCTGTCTTTCAGGTTCAGTGCATGCGCGTGCCCCTGGCTTCCGTATCCAATCACAGCTACGGTTTTTCCTTTGAGGTGATCCAGGTTGGCGTCAGTATTGTAATAAGTCTTTGCTTTCATTGAGTTTGTTTGTGTTGGTATTGGGTTTTGTTCAATTGGTTGTTATAAGTCCCCTCTTGAGAGGGGAAAGGGATGTGAAAGTAGCCGAAGGCTGTCTTTCACGCCGAGGGGTGTGTTTCTATTTCCGATTCGGAAGCCCTGCCGGACACACCCCTGATCAATCGCTGAACGCTCTTGACCTGTCCCCTCTCGAGAGGGGAGTTCGTAATCGGTCTTAATAAATCCCATCACGCTTTCCCCTTAAATTCGCGTTTGGTGGCAACGGAGCCAGTTCTCGCCACAGAAGAAATACCATGTGGTCGAAGGACCTCAATCAATGCATCAATTTTGTCTCGGATACCGGTGACTTCGAGTGAGATTTTATCCGGGCTGAGGTCAATCACTTTGGCTTTAAAGGCTTGGGCAATCAGCATAATCTCGGTCCGGTTTTCTGACGAGCTCGCCACTTTAATCAGTGCAAGTTCACGTTCGATGAACTTTTTATTTGTCAGGTTGGTGACTTTTTTTACATCCACCACGTTGTGCAGAAGCTTTGTGATCTGTTCCACAATTTCCTCACTGCCGGTAGTGGTAAGGGTGATGCGGGCCATTCCCGGCTCGGCTTCAGATGCGAAAGTAATGCTGTCGATCTCAAATCCCTTGCCGCTGAATATGCCGATGATCCGGGAGAAGGTGTTTAAATTGTGCTTTACGAGCACCGAAAGTGTGTTTTTGGTAGAGTCTGAAATGGAGGCAATGGAGTTTGTACTCATTCTTGTCGGCTATTTTTTGTGCCATGGTCAGACATAGCATTTCTGTTGCTTGCAGCAAAATGACAGTTAGCAAGTGAGTTCATTTTAGTTTCATTAGGTTGAATTAGATCGAGAAATGCCATGTCTTTCTTTATTACTCTGTTCATTTCTGTGCTTCCTCATCAGATTCCACCATTTCGTCCAGCGCAGCACCAGATGGCACCATCGGGTAGCAGTTCTCAGTTTCTACGACCCGGAAGTCCATCATAACCGGCCCGTCATCAATTTTCATTGCTTTTTCAAGGACATCCCGCATTTCAGCCGGCGTGGTGGCGCGCATTCCAACGGCACCATAACATTCAGCCATTTTTACGAAATCTGGGTTGTTCTTGCCGAATACGGAGTAGCTGGTTCGGTTTTTATAGAAGAGCTGCTGCCACTGCCTTACCATACCGAGGCAGCTATTATTCATCAGGGCGATTTTGATAGGAATCTTGTACTCAACGGCCGTCATCAATTCGTAGGATGACATCTGGAATCCCCCGTCGCCCGTTATACAGACCACATCTCGGTCCGGACAGGCAATGGCGGCACCAATTGCAGCAGGAAATCCGTATCCCATCGTGCCGAGTCCGCCCGAGGAGATCCACGATCGCGGGTGATTATACTGGTAGTGCTGAGCCGCCCACATCTGGTGTTGCCCTACATCTGTAACGACAATGGCATTACCATGTGTAATTTCAGAGATCATTTTAACCATGTGCTGCGGGTAGATCTTATCGTCAGCCTTTGGCACTTTCAATGGGTGCTCTTTTTGCCATGTATGAATTTGATCCCACCACTCGTCGATGGAGGGTGATTTAATCATCTTATCCATCACAGGAAGTACCTGCTTCACATCGCCAACAATCGGAACTTCAGTCGGCACATTCTTGCCGATACTTGAAGGGTCGATATCGATATGAATTTTTCTCGAGTTCTGGGAGAAGCCATCAAGTCGTCCAGTGACCCTGTCATCAAAGCGGGCACCTACACAGAGGAGAACATCACAATCCGAAATCGCCATGTTGGCGTACCATGTGCCGTGCATGCCCAGCATTCCAAGGGATTGAGACTTCGTTTCAGGGAAACCGCCAAGGCCCATTAAAGTCGTTGTGACCGGAATGTTGTGACGCTCTGCCATAGCCGTAAGCTCTTCCCATGCCTCGCCGAGAATCACACCGCCACCAGCATAGATCAGTGGCTTTTTCGCTTCACTGAGCATTTTAGCTGCTTTCGCTATCTGCGTGTAGTGACCCTGAGTAGTGGGTTTATAGCTTGGGATTTGCACCGTTTTCTTGCCAGTATATCTCCCTTCAGTGTTGAGCATATCTTTTGGAAGGTCTACCAATACAGGGCCTGGGCGCCCGCTGGTGGCAATATGAAACGCTTCACGAAGACAATGCTCCAGTTCATTGACATCACGCACAAGGTAGCTATGCTTGGTGATGGGGCGGGTAATTCCTACAATATCTGCCTCCTGGAACGCATCGTTGCCAATTACACCGGTGGGAACCTGGCCGGTCAGTACTACAAGGGGAATGGAATCCATAGCTGCAGTCGCGATCCCGGTAACAGTGTTGGTACCGCCGGGGCCTGATGTGGCCAGAACAACGCCTGCTTTGCCTGTCGCCCGCGCATACCCGTCAGCAGCGTGGGTGCCTGCCTGTTCATGGCGGATGAGGTAGTGATTAATGTCGTGACAATCGAAGAGCTGGTCGTATATCGGCAGAACTGCTCCGCCGGGATAACCAAACACAGTGTCGACACCAATATCGGTGAGGGTTTTGATTAAAATTTCAGCACCGTTGAAATAAGATACATCCTCATCGGGAACCGTGGATTTAACCGTTTCGAGATAAGTCGAGCGATTGTCAGAAGCAGTTTGTTTTTTGGCAGGTTTCATTGGCATAGAGATATACGTTTCCTGCCGGAGGTCAAAATTTAGGATGTATTGAGGAATCTAAATTCTAATCTCCGGCTGTTTATTTAGCTCAGAATTAGAATTAGAATATTAATTAGTAGGATGGATAGAATAGATAGACCAATGATATCAAGGTCAATATCTAAATCAGAAATCGATAATACTAACAGATTAGAAAAGCTCGTATGTTCAGCCACAGCAATCTCTCCACTGCCGTTGGGTCGGCTTGAAAAATTTGGAAAGTTTGTGTGTGTGGTAGACAAAATGTATATCTGTTTAATTTCTACAATCAGTATAGAGATATGAGTTTTAGCTGTCAAGAAAAATAATTACTATTTATTGCATTAATATATGATTACGTATAGGTGTTCTTTAAAAGCGCTTTCATAAAATGTATATAAATCATCTAAACTCAATAGAATCAGTAGTTAAATAAACCCGTATAAATGTTAGAAAAATTAAATAAATTCAGCGCAAGACTTACAGAATCCCAATCTCAGGTGGGGTCTAAAGCGATGTTATACGCAACGGGCTTGAGCGAGGACGACATGAAAAAGGCCCAGGTTGGTATTGCCTCCACCGGCTGGGATGGCAATCCTTGCAACATGCACCTGAATGATTTGGCCGCTGTAGCTAAGAAAAGCGTTTGGGAGAATGAGCTTGTTGGTTTTATGTTCCATTCTATCGGTGTGAGTGACGGGATATCGATGGGAACACAAGGAATGAAGTTTTCACTGCCGTCCCGAGATATTATCGCCGACTCTATTGAAACAGTGATGAACGCGCAGTGGTACGATGCCAATATCTCGGTAGTAGGGTGCGATAAGAACATGCCCGGCGCCGTAATGGCGATGGGACGGGTAAATCGTCCCTCTATTATGATCTACGGCGGCACGATCCGTCCTGGGAACCTGAACGGAGAGAAGCTCGATATTGTCTCGGCATTCGAATCGTACGGAAAGTTTCTATCGGACGAATATACCGAAGAGCAGATGAACCGGGTGCTGAAGCATGCGTGTCCCGGTGCAGGTGCTTGCGGCGGGATGTATACAGCCAACACCATGGCCTCGGCTATTGAAACGCTTGGAATGAGTCTGCCTTACAGCTCATCGATTCCGGCAACACATAATGAAAAGATTAAAGAGTGTGAGCGTGCAGGCGATGCCATTCGGGTGCTGATGGAGAAAGACATCAAGCCGCGGGATATCATCAACAGGAAATCTCTGGAGAACTCGATTACAATGATTATTGCTCTTGGCGGATCCACAAATGCGGTTATGCATATGCTGGCAATTGCCCATGCCGCCGGTGTTCCGTTTTCGATCGATGATTTTCAGGAGGTAAGCAACCGGACTCCGTTCCTGGCCGACCTGAAACCCAGCGGGAAATATGTAATGGAGGATCTTTACAATGCCGGAGGCGTTCCCGCTGTTCAAAAACTGTTGCTGAAAGAAGGGATGCTTGATGGCAGCTGTCTCACCGTGACTGGGAAAACGCTTGAAGAAAACGTGGCCGACCTGCCGGGCCTGCTTGAAGAACAGAAAGTGATTTACCCGGTATCGGAACCGATCAAACCGACAGGGCATTTACAAATTCTATACGGCAACCTGGCCGAAGAGGGATCTGTGGCCAAGATTACCGGGAAGGAGGGGACCAAATTTTCCGGTACCGCCAAGGTGTACAATTCTGAAGAGGAGAGCCTTGTTGGAATTCAGAACGGTGAAGTGGAAAAGGGCGATGTGGTGATTATTCGCTATGAAGGCCCCAAAGGCGGACCGGGCATGCGGGAAATGCTCTCCATTACCGCTGCCATTATGGGGGCCGGACTCGGCAATGAGGTGGCCCTGATTACCGATGGTCGTTTCTCCGGCGGAACCCATGGCTTTGTAATTGGCCATGTCACTCCCGAAGCGCAGACCGGCGGACTCATCGGCCTGGTAGAAAATGGCGACACCATCACCATTGATGCCGATGATCGATCTATTGATGTAGATCTGACTGAAGAAGAGATCGAGAAGCGCCGAAAGAACTGGACGGCCCCAACGCCAACCTTTACCACAGGTGTGCTGAGGAAATATTCGAAGACGGTATCGACGGCGAGTTTGGGGTGTGTGACGGATTTGTAACTCACTTTAGTCCCCCTTTCAGATCAAATGAGAGGGGAGACCTTGAAATTTCCGTGGTGGCTGACACGTAATTTGAAGCAACCCTCTCTCTCAAACTGCGTGAGTAGGGATGGAAAAGGAGGTAGGGAAATTGGTAGAATTGGAAGTGATGAAAATTTCAATTTTGCAAAAATGCAGGTTTTTAAAACTTAACCACTTAATGTCTTTTGATTATGAAGCCCTCTGCATCAATTTTGAATAAGATAATAGATTGCTCTGCAAAACCGTGCTTTTGTCAAATCTCTGCTTTACTATGACATCGAAATCCTCACTTGAAGTAAGTCCGCTCTGGTTCATCAAACAGCTGTTGGGCTTGAAGTATAGCAAAATTCCTGGTTCTGCAAAGCCTGTTAATTATCGAACCTGAGTTCAAATTATAAAAAGTCAAACAAGTAATGGACGACTGAAAGTTAATCAGGTATTCGTTTCAAGATCTGTTCAATTTGCCAAAAATGCCGGCGTTGATGGGCATCAATGATGATTAGGAAGTCAGTGAGTGACATTTTGTAAATTTTAATCATCGGATGGGACGCACAAACTTTATCAAGATTCCATCGTTCACTTTTTGCGTTGCCGAGAAAATCAATGATGTTGTCCTGTATCTCAATCAGCTTGTGAAAGGTTTCGGCAGGATTCAAATCAACAGTTGACGGAAACATTGGCTTGAACGTTTTGACACCAAATTTGTAGGGCGGTTCAAGAAATGAAGCAATCTTGCGAGACATCCATTTTGGTGAAAAAGATTCACCATTTACCGGGATTGTGCTGAAGCTGTCAACGGCTTTATCCATTTGTTCACAGTATAATGTGTTGAACCGAATAAGATGCTGGCAAACTTCAACACAGCTCCATGTTTCAGGATTGAGTTTGAAAATAACAGTATCTGTATCGAGGCTGCCATATTCATTGATAACAGTCTTGGCTCCCTCAAATTTTTCTGGAAGCGTGTCAATCGAAATCGTCTTAGGTATAGACATGTTGGTTCGTCTAAATTTTTATAAATCAATAGCCTGAAAAATGGTTGATTAGAGTTGCATCAGAAAATCATTTAATCAGTTAAATCAAGCATACGCTTTGTTTCCAATATCCGTCTATAGGCTTCATTAATTCGCTGTTCAGAAACTGAACCGTTCTCCACGAGTTTCAGGATAATATTTATAGCGTCTGGAACGATATCTGGCTGGTAAACGGAATTATTTCCAAAAACCAGCATGTCAACACCGGCATTTAAGGCGTGTTCGATAGAAAATTCTAGCCCGTAATAAGACCGTATGGCTTCCATCTGCATGTCATCTGAAAACAGAATGCCGTTGAATCCGATTGAGTTTCTTAATAATCCCGTTTGGATTGTATGTGAAAGTGTGGCCGGAAGCTCTTCATCAAGAGCTCTGTTTAACACGTGGGCAGTCATCACACCAAAATGATATCCTGCCTCTGTAAGACTCTTATAGGGTTCAAGTTCCTTATCAACCCAGGTACTAGTTACATCGGCCATTCCCACATGCGAGTCATTCCATGCACTGCCGTGGCCTGGGAAATGTTTGATGACTGGCAGGATATTTCGCTGCTGATGCTCTTCTATTACAACGGATGCATGCTTTGTGACAAGAGCCGGGTCGGCACCGTAACTTCGCTGAATGGATCCAATAACCGGGTTATCCGGATTTATATTTAAATCTACAACAGGAGCAAAATTTATATTAAACCCAAGGTCGTTCAGAAGCTCAGTTTGCTCTTTGGCATACATCCGGGTGGTGTCGGGCTTGTCTAATTCACCCAGAAATTCTGCTGACACTGTTTCGGGAAATCCACGAGTCGGTTTAAGGCGTGCCACCCGCCCGCCTTCCTGATCAACAGCAATAAGCAGCGGGGTATCGGCAAGTTCCTGCAGCGAAGCGTTAAGAGATTTAACCTGGTTACTCGATTCTATATTTCGAACAGGCCGGCCAGTCGGGACATCAAAATCAAACAGAATAACGCCGCCAAGATTATATTGAGCTATGTCTCTGTGAATGTGTGATGTATCTGCAAGCTGGTATCCCCTGAAGCCGATCATAAGAAGCTGCCCAACCTTCTCTTCAAGTGACGGGCCATTCGGCACATCTGTAGACTGACATGAACTCCAAAAAGGAGTAGTTAGTAAAAACGGCAGAACAAAAAAGATTAAAGTTCGCTTGTATGACATTATAATGTGTTTTAAATGGGATAGCTGAAACGTTTGAAAAGGTAACTAATAATTAGTTGATTTTGCACCTGATCAATGGAAAGATGAATTGAACTGATAAGTATAATTCTGAACGTGCGATAGCTCTATATTAAGATTTTTTAATGTAACATAAGCCGTATTCAAGACTCTTGTTAATAGTTCAATTGCAAAGGCATTGCACAATGTGTCATAAATAGTAACAAATGAGTTACTCAGGCATTATGGATCAAATATATTGAAGTTCGCAGCATGATTTCCCATATTCAGGAACCGAAAATGGATCGACCTATTGTTTAAGTGTTCAGGCTGCGGGTGGAGACGAAACATAAACAACCAAAACAAAATTTTATGATTGAGAGCAACCGTAACAAAGATCTGGAAAAAAGGATCGAGGCGTATGTAGATGGTAATTTGTCACCAAGTGAAATTGACGAATTGTGGGCAGAATTACTCGATAACGAGTACTACTACGACTATATGAAAAGTGTTGCCAGTTTGAAGAAAATATCTGAAGACAGGGAAAGTGAATCAAAACTTCAAAGAACCGAATCGCAGAAAACGGTGTGGTTGTCAGCTGCAGCAGCAATTTTACTGATGTTTGGAGCAGCCACCATATTCAATATCAGTACGGAACCTTCAGAAACCGTATCACCTATATCTTCTATCGAGCTCGATTATTACAGGTCGGCAGATGGTAATGTAGCTGACGACGTAAAATCAGACGTTGTGCGGCAGGCAATCTCAACAGCCAATACCGGTGATGTTGCAAAAGCACTGAGCCTTATCAACGAAGAGCTCCAGAAGGACAATTCAGAATATAAAGAGGCTGAACTTTTGATTACGTCAGGGTCCATCCTTTACAATTCGGGACGATTCTCGGAAGCAATTAGTCGATTTGAAACAGCGCTTGAGATCGATTATGATGACATGATGTTGCGCGAAAGAAACTACTGGTATCTTGGCAATGCCTACTTCCAGGTCAATAAACTCGACGAAGCAAAATTTGCACTTGAGCAAGCTTTCGAACTCAACGGCGCATACAGCAGAGTTGCCCAAAGTTATCTGAGAGCATTATCAGTCAGGTAAACGAGTATTGAAAGTAATAATATCTATTCTGTGTTAGACACGGGCAGTTTGGTTATCACCAGGCTGCCCGTTTTTTTATTGAAGGATGTTTTGAGATATACAAATGAAGGGCACCTCCGGAGAATACCGCTCATCTGTTAATTTGTTGGCTACTTGCCACAGCGTATCAAACAATCTATGATGTGTATTTAGAATAATAATTTAGCTTGATGTGCGCACCCGTTTATGTGAGTCTATCCTATTCGCAAAATTCTTCTTAAACCTAAGCACATCAATTAAAAGTAGACTGATGACGTTGCAAAATTTGTCAGAGTGAAGTATGACAGACTCACTATGAAGTAAAATCCAAAATATCTGAGAGGCTTTATTCAACAAATTAGCGCTGACCTTGTATTGATATCGTGCAGGTATCTTATAGCCTGCCTTAGGCGTTGCAATTATTCATTGGATTGGCTTGGTATTATTATTCTCGCAAAACGCAGTGTCCACGAATAAACCAGGAAATATATATTGAGAAGATTTGCGCCAGGGAAAAGTATTATCTTTTAAAAATCTGGAGGCCATGAGTTGTTGGTTACTCCGGAATGAGCAGTGCAAGCAGGGGCGTGAAGTAGTTGTAATCAAAAGGTTGGTTAGTAAAGTTACTGAGTCGCTGATTCGTAATCCAAGGCACTATTTCTTAAAAATTGTGTCAGTCATCTTTGTAAGGTTGGCCTGGTAACAAGAACGGTTTTAAATTTTGAGGAATATATAAGTTAGCCTATGCAACTCTCTGGCGAGTACGGGATACAAGCAGGAAGCCTGCGATAAAGACAAGAGCTACCAACCAGTTGCCAAGATTTGCTCCGCGCTTTTGAATCAGAGGCTCGTTGCTGCCGTTTAGAATATAAGGCCCCCAAAAATGAGGATTGGCATTACTATTTTTAATGAAATCAATTTTAGTCAGTTGCAAAGCCCTTGATTTTGTTTCACCGGCGTTGATATGCGTATAGAATATATTTGCAAATTCAGCTGCAAATTGATCGTTTACAGACCATGCATTCAGAATAAGGCTTTTTGCCCCGGCATAGTGAAGGGCGCGGCTTATGCCCATAATGCCGCTGCCCTGGATTGCCCGGTCGCCGCCCGACTCGCAAGAGTTCAGCATAATAAGTTCATTATTTAAATTCAGATCGAACAACTCGTATGCAAAAATTTGATTTGTTTGATCGCCGGATTCAGAATCAGGAACGAGGTGAATACGCGAAAACAAAGGATCACTTTCAGAAATCTCGCTGTGAGTTGCCATATGAAGAATTTTGCTATTACCTGCAGCCCGCCTGAAAGATTGCGGAGTAGCATTTAGTCCGGTGTATTCTTCTTTCTGTGAAAAACGCGAAAGATTCTTTGAAACCGATCGAATTTCATCTGGGGCGCGGGGCAGGGTAATCAGGCTTCTTCCGGTAGATTCATTCTGAAAATCGGCGACTCCGAAACCCGAAAAATCCCGTTCATATTCCCTCTCACCATCATTCTTCTCAAAGATCTCTCCAAGATGATTAAGGTGGCGTATATCAATTTTTTCCACAAGATATTCTGCAGACCCATAACTGAACGGGGACTCAGGCTGTACAAGCGGTAACACATCTATAGGTAACTGATGAAGATAACCGTCTGCCATCATAATGATGGAGGTTACTGGAGAAGGAAGAGATGTAATGCCAATCATCTTGCTCACTTCAAACAATAACTCGAGATCTGTACGGCCTGTGATCATCGATTGAATGGCCCCTTCAAAAAGATCTTTCCGCTCATTCGTCAGTTCTAATTTTTTAACAGTAGCAGTAGAGGGGGATATCTCACTGATGTAGTAGTTATTATTGATATTGGTAACATGAAGTAAAATCTGGCTACTTGATAGGGAACGCTGAACACTCCAGATTGGCCGTTCTGTATTAACATCGGTAAGACTTCGATCTTGTTGATGAAGTTCTCTTTTTTGAGCCTGAAGCCGTTCAATCTGAGTATTGAGTTCAAATTTTTCATCGCCGGTAGCAGTAAATGCACGGCTGCGCAAGATTTCCATCTTCCGGGTAAGCTGGCGATCTTTTGCCAGTTCTTCTTCGCTGAGCTGTTTAGACGTGATCAATGGATTTTGAAGCATTGACGCATCATTAATCGTTTTAACGCGGTCCAGAAGCTGGACGGCTTCTTCAAATTTATTGCGCTCTATTAAGAAATCTGCATACGATTCAAAAAGCTGTAAGTATTCACTTTCTACGGTCCAGTAGCCTGTTTCATAATCCGCAGAGTATCGTGCACGCTCAAGGACCAGTTCAGCGGTTTGATTGTAACGCTGCTCTGCACGCGCGAAATCGTCATCTTCATGCGCCAATTTTGCCTCAATAATTTGAGCAAGTGTTAATACAGAAAAATCAACAATTGATATATCGTGACTTTTGAATTGGGTTAACAGTCGCTTGGCGTCACCGAAGTTTTTACGTTTAAGCTCGAGTTCTGCAACTTCAATTGTTGCTTCTAAAAATATTGACGGATCCGACTGTGCTCTGCCAATGTCTACAATCCTATTTTGAAGCTCAATGCTTTTATCAATATTACCCTGTGCATTAAGAATGTCTGCCTTTTCACTGAGTATTCTTATAACAGTTCGGTTTGATGTATTTTCTCTTATTAATGATTCAGCTTTATTCAGAAGGGCGAGGGCCTGTTCAAAATTTTTATTTGAATCTTTTTCAAAAACTGCTTTTGAGATGTAAATGGAGATCAGGTCATCAGTATTAGAGATTGATTCTGCCAGCTCAGCAGCCCGGTTGATGTAGCTAATGGCAAGTGATGGATTTTGGTTTTTCCGGTAGAAGATGTGCAGATTATTGTAGATTTTTATCTGGTGATCGTAGTTATCGTACGTTTTAGCATGCTCCAGTGCCCGCAACTGAGTTTCAACATATTTGCCGGATTCCCCGGTTTTGAAATAAACGAGGCTCAAATTGTTATAAAGCCGGGTGAGATTTACATTACTCAGATTATCTGACCATTGAAGGGCATGTTGAAATACTCTCCGGGCCTCCTGGTATTTTCCCAGCATATACAAATACCCACCGTGACTGGAGTAAATTTCGTTCAGTCCACT
Organism: Rhodohalobacter sp. 8-1; assembly: GCF_038150125.1. Lineage (NCBI taxonomy): Bacteria > Pseudomonadati > Balneolota > Balneolia > Balneolales > Balneolaceae > Rhodohalobacter > Rhodohalobacter sp. 8-1. Next base: position 132,463 of record NZ_JBBVMF010000012.1, read on the forward strand.
CTGATCCTGAAGGTACTCTGTGAGGGGGATAGTGAAATTTCGCTGCACCTCCAGGCTCTTGTCAATATTTCCCGTTTGATACATGACATAATCGAGGCTCCAAAATAGGTTTCTCTTAGAATATGAATCCGGAAATAATTTGAAATCAATAAGGTCAGAGTAGAATTTATCAATAGATTGAAACTCGTTTAAATTATAGTATGCATAGAAAAGTGCAGCCAAGTATAATTCATTTTCAATAGGGATTAACTCATGTTCAGAATATTTTTCATTTTTGAATTCAATGATGTAGTCAAATATACTGCTGTCAACTACATTTAATGTTTGAGTGTACTCGGCTAAATAGAAATACAAAGAAGGATTATTCGAAAAAATTTCATCAGAAAGATCAATTTTTTCATTATTCACTATTTTTTTATTTATCTCTTTTAACTCATATTTATTTGAATTTAATGAGTAGAAGTGATCAAAATGTTTGTTTCGATAATCTTCAGACGCTTCATTCAATAGATATACTAGGAGCATTTTTTCATCAGAAAACTCAAATGCTAAACCTCGAATAGAATTTCGTGTAGATGTAGGATCAATCGCATCATTTAACTTAATATTCTCAATATTATTGAGCAGTGATCTTTTCTGGATATCATTAGATGAATGGTAAGAAATTACAAAAGACCACAATAAATCGGACTCTATTGATTTATTAGAAGATAATAGACTGGTATATATTTTTTGTTGCTCTGAAATCTGAGCAATGAGAGTTGCAGATGAGCAGAAGCATATAAAAAGTGTTAAAAGTAGTATTAAACTCTTTTTTGTAGCGTAAGTTTGCATCTCAAGAATTGAATGTAATATCCTATTTATGACTCAAAAGAATTTATCGACCGAATACTTTATATTATTAATAAATAAGTTGATATCAATTATATGCTCATCCAGAATAAAGATTCCTAAAGAAAAAATAAAAAGACCACAGAAGTTAGTCGAGAGCTCCGCCACCTGTTGTGGGTCGATCAATGATGGGATCCATGTCGTCGCCGTTGGTATTCCAGAAAGATCCTTCGGTAGAGGTAGTT